>JBBQHM010000006.1:0-45443 GCA_038323965.1 Chthoniobacterales bacterium
TTGCGCGCATTGCGCAGGAGGTGGCTGCAGCATGACCCTCCCTCCCATTAGCATTTTATATTCGCAGGACGCCGACCTCGTTCGTCGCGCTAAAGCGTATCTGCGCACGATGGCGGAGGTGCGTCACGTCAGCGAACCCGATCGACTGGACGCCGTTTTGCGGCAGAGCGGACCAGCAATTTTGTTGCTCGATCTGCGCGCGAAAGAGAGTCGGGAATTGCTGGAGCAGATCCAGGAGGATTGGCCCGACGTGTTGATCAGCGCTTTCGGTGTCCTGCGTTCCGAGCCGCTGCGCGACGCCGAGCAGGCCGGTATTTACGCCGTCGAAGATGTTCAGCTCGACCGCCGCCGCTTTCAGGCCTTAATAGCTCGTGCCTTCGACTATCTGAAGATGCAGCAGGAAGTGCGCGATCTCCGCGAAGAAACTTCTCAGGCCGTCATCGTGCCGCCGACGCGACCACACGCGCTGCCAACGCGACTCGAACGCAGCGGCGGATCATCGCTGCCGCTGCTACGTTTTCCGCGCGTCTTCCGTCGCTTCGATAATGTGGAATCGCTTCTTTCCAGCATCGTCGAGGGAGTCGCGGATGCGACGAGCGTCACTCGCGTAGGTATCTTCTCGAAAATTCGACAGGGCGATTCGTATCGATTGCGCGCCGGCCTGCGCTGTTTACCCGAGACCCAGGATTTTGAATTCGGAGAGCGCGATCCGCTCGTGCGCTGGTTCGAATTAAATGCGCATCTCGTCTGCCGCGCGAATTTGCAGGACGCAGCTGATGCCAGGCAGCGCACTCTTCTCCGCCGCGCCCTCGATCAATTCGGCGCAGAAGTCATCGTGCCCCTTTACGCGCGCGGTCGGATTATCGGGTGGCTCTTTTTCGGCCATCGCATCACCGGTCAGCCGTTCGAATATCCCGATCTCGAAAGCCTGATGATTCTGGCGGAGCACGTTTCCACCGTGCTGGAGAATGCGCTCCTTTATGAGGAAGTCGCAGTCCAGAAGACGCTCGCGGAAACGCTGCTGAAATCGATTCCAGCCGGCATCGTCGCCGTCGACGGCGATGCGAATGTGCGCTGGTACAATCCAAGCGCGGAACAGATTCTCGGCATCCCGGCAGCTGAGGTTTTAAACAATCAGGTCGAAGCCGCGGGCAACCGCATCGGTCAGGCTTTGCGGGAAGCGCTCGCGTCAAAAAACGGGTCGCCAACGAAACGGTGGATCGATTCGGTCACTCGCAAATCCATCAGCGTCGATACCCGAAAACTGGCTAGTAATTCAACCGCGCTCGGCGCCGTTGCCGTCATTCAAGATCTGACGGCCGAGGATAATCTGCGCCAGAAGCAGGATCTGGTAGACCGCGCAGCTTTCTGGACTGACCTGGCCGCCAGCATGTCGCACGAGATTCGCAATCCGCTGGTGGCGATCAAGACGTTCGCGCAGTTATTGCCGGAGCGTTTCGACGACCCTGATTTTCGTTCAGATTTCAACGAGATCGTCGTCCAGGAAATCGATCGCCTCGACAAGATCATTACGCAGATCAACAACTTCGCACATCCGCCGGAGCTGGTGATGCAGCCCATCGATGTCCGTGGCGCCGTGACGAAAGGCCTCGAGATCGCGCGGGACCGTCTCGGCACGAATGGTGGCGTGGCCATTGAGACCGAGCTGCCGGTGGATCTTCCGAATGTTCTCGGCGATGAAACCGCGCTGGCAGAAGCGTTCGCCCATCTCGTGGCCAACGCGGCCGAGGCGCTGCACGAACAAAAGAAGCCACGCATTACGCTCTCCGCAAAACCGGTGCGCGATGGCGGGCATCCCAGCGGAGTCGTCGTCACGGTGCGCGATAACGGCCGCGGCATCGATCCCGATTTACAGGATAAAATCTTCTCGCCGTTCTGCACGACCAAGGCGCGCGGAATGGGGCTCGGACTTCCGATTGTGAAACGGACCGTTTTCGATCACAACGGACGCGTCGATGTGGACTCGGACCCACATGGAACGGTGGTCAACGTGACTCTGCCTGCATCCGACAACGCTTAACTTTCGCGCAATCTTTTATTGATTAAGATGCCGCTGCGGACGAACCGAAAACGCTCATGATCGTAACCACTGCGCAACTTTATAAAGTCGCTTACGGCAAATTCGCCGTCGGCGCCTACAACATTAATAACATGGAACAGCTGCTCGGGTTGTTCCGCGGCAATGTGCAGAGCAAGGCTCCGTTCATTATTCAGCTCTCGAAAGGCGCGCGCAGTTACGCTGATAAACGCATGCTCGAAGCCATGATTCGCACCGCGGAAGAAATGTTTCCCGAGGCCATCTTCGCGGTGCACCTGGACCACGGCGATGAGGCGACCTGCTACGATTGCATTGACTCCGGTTTTTATAGCTCGGTGATGATCGATGCCAGTCACGAATCGTTTGAGGAGAATGTGGCCATCACGAAACGCGTCGTCGATCGCGCGCACCTAAAGGGGATCAGCGTAGAAGCGGAACTCGGAATGCTCGGCGGCGTTGAGGAAGACATAAAGGTTGATGAAAAGCACGCCTGCCTGACGAATCCGACCGAGGCGGTTGAGTTCGTGCAGCAGACCGGCTGCGATTCACTGGCAGCAGCGATTGGCACCAGCCACGGCGCCTACAAATTCAAAGGCCAGCAAAGCCTGCACTTCGAAGTCATCGAAGAAATCCAACAGAAGCTACCCGGTATGCCGATCGTGATGCACGGCAGCAGCAGCGTACCGATTTCAGAAGTGGAACGGATTAACGCGGCCGGCGGCAAGCTCGACCCGAGTGCACGCGGTGTGAACGAGGAAGAATATCTCCCAGCGGCAAGGCTCGGCGTCACGAAAGTAAACATCGATACCGACGGCCGCCTGGTCTGGACGCGAGTGCATCGCGAATTCTTTCGCGATAAGCCGGCGGAATTCGATTTCCGGCCACCGGGGAAAATCTTCGTGCAGGAATACGCTAATTTCATCGCGCACAAGAACGAGAAGCTCGGTTCTGCCGGCCAACTCGACGCCATTCGCGCCAGCGTGCAAAAATAAGGCCCGTGACGCTCACTCTCCGCGAACTCGCCGAGATCTCCGGCGGTGAGATCGTCGGAGACGCCGATCAGAATATCAGCGGTGCCGCTTCACTGGCCGAAGCGACTGCCGGCGAAGTCTCCTTTTTCAGCGGCGATTTGCGCTACGCCAGCCAGGTTCGCAAAACGCGCGCGGCCGCGGTGTTTGTCCCGGCAAACTTCACTGATGAAACGAGCGCAGCCCAAATCCGCACGACAAATCCAGCGAAGGCATTTGAGCAGATCGTCCTCCGTTTCGCGCCGAAGCCGATCAGATTCGCGCCAGAAGTTCACGCCACTGCGGTAGTCCATCCGACCGCTCAAATCGGAAAGCGCGTCTCCATTCAACCGCACGCCGTCATTGAAGCCGGTGCTCAGATCGGGGACGACGCCGTCATCGGTGCCGGCGCTTATATCGGCCACGAAGTCGTGATTGGAGCCCGCACGATGATTTATCCGTGCGTCGTCCTGCGCGAGCGGACCCGGGTCGGATCGCGCGTGATCATCCACAGCGGAGCGGTGATCGGAGCGGACGGGTTCGGATTTGAAATGGTGAATGGCCAGCAACAAAAGATCCCGCAGATCGGCATCGTCCAAATTGATGACGATGTGGAGATTGGGGCGAATGCCACGATCGACCGCGCGCGCTTCGGCCGGACATGGCTAAAAAGCGGGGTTAAAATTGATAACCTGGTGCAGATCGCGCACAACGTGGTGATCGGAAACAATAGCGTTATCGCGAGCCAGACGGGAATCGCGGGCAGCACGCGAGTGGGCGAGCGGGTCATGATGGGCGGGCAGGTGGGAATCATTGGCCATATCGAAATTGGAGATGACACTGCGATTGGAGCTCAGGCCGGGCTAGGCAAAAATACGAAGGGAGGCGTCTGGTGGGCATCGCCCGCAGTGCCATTGAAGGACGCAAAGCAGCAACTTGCGTGGGTGCGTCGACTCGGAAAATTGATTGACCGGGTCAAAGCACTGGAACAAAAGCTTGGCGCCACTTCGTCTGCCGAGCGGCGACAAGGCTGACGGCACTACGGCCCGCCGAAACTCCAGTCCGACCACGCAAATACGCATCCAAAGAATTTTTCTGCAAAACAGCGAAATTCTCTCGCTTTCGGATGACAATTCGCGCTAACCATCATTTCGATGCGTGCTTCACCATTCCTTCTTCGGAGTACACTCGCGATTTCAGTCGCCGTTCTGACGCTTAGTAAAGCGGACAATGTCCTGAGCTATACAATCGATGCTCAGTTTCTAGCAACTGACAGCGTTTCCCCGACGGGAGACGGCACCTACACCGTGACCTTTTCAGACGCCGTCGGGTTTGACGGGCCGATGCAGTGGACCGGCAGCTTATTACTTTCCGGCCCCGGCGGTATCACCGCGGGACAGCTCTACGGTTATATCCAAAATAACAACAACCTCTACGCGCCAGGCCCAGGGGCTCCGCCTAATCACGTGATCTGGACAGCAACGGGTAGCGGCCCCGGATGGTCGATTAACGCTTCGGGACGGATTACTAATAGTTGGGATACCGGCAATGGTAACATTGTGCCTGGTCCTCGTATCTACATTCCAGTGGATGGCGGCGCCTCGTCGATCGACGCCGATTCGGGTCAGACGGGCCCCTGTCATCCCAATACCGGGTGCCCGAAGCAGCCAATGGCAGCCTATTCGTTCCATCTGCTCCTTGCTAATCTCCACATTGAAGATACCCCGGTTTCCTATCGGGTCCCCCGCGGGCCTTCGCCCGCGCTTACTGTTTCCTATAATCACCGCGAAGCGAACCAGCCATTGCCCTTTCCGTACGGGAATTTCGGGCCGAAATGGAACTCCAACTGGCTGTCATTCGTTACCGACGACCCAGCGAACAGTGGTGCCAGCGTTTCGGTTTACCTCCGTGGCGGCGGAACTGAAATTTACAGCGGTTTCAACGTTGCGACTCAATCGTTTAGCGCTGATCCGCAAAGCATGGCGGTGCTCGTCCGGACATCTACGACGAGTTATGAGAAGCGCTTCCCAGATGGCTCGAAAGAAATTTATGCTGCCTCCGATGGCTCACCCGCGTATCCTCGGCGCGTCTATCTCACCAGCGCGGCTGACGCCGCCGGCAACAACACCGCGATCACGTACGACGCCAGCCGGCGCATCACGACGCTGACAGACTCACTCGGCCAGGCCACGACCCTGAGCTACGAGCTCGTCAGTGATCCGCTGAAGGTTACGAAAGTCACTGACCCATTTGGCCGCTATGCCACCTTCGAATACACCGCGGGTCAGCTTACCCGGATCACCGATCCTATCGGCATCCAGTCACAGTTCGCCTACCAGTCCGGCACCGACTTCATCAACGCGATGACAACGCCGTATGGCACCACTACTTTTGCCGCTGGCGAAACGGGCAACTCACAGCGCTGGGTGGAAGCGACTGATCCGCTCGGCGCAAAAGAACGCGTCGAATATCGCGACTTCGCGCCTGGTGTCTCAGCCGTTGATCCAGTCATGCCGCCCGGCGTTTACAACGCGCAGATGCAGGTTCGAAACACCTTCTACTGGAACAAGAAAGCGATGGCGGACGCGCCGGGCGACTACACCAAGGCGCAGATTACCCATTGGCTGAAGTCAGCCGACGGGAGCAAAGTCTCTGGGATTAAGCATAGCGACAAGCAATCGCTGGAGAACCGGGTTTGGTATGTTTACAAGAACCAAACTATCGGTGGCAGGGTGGGCGATAACGCGCTGCCCCTACAGGTTGCCCGAATTTTGGAGGACGGCTCCACACAACTCAGTCAATTCGAGTATCATCCCATTTCGGGGAATTTAACTAAGGAGACGGACCCCGTCGGGCGAGCCTTTTTGTATAATTACGATACCAGCGGCATTGACTTGTCGGAGAAGCGCCAGACTCGCGGGACGAGCAATGAATTGTTGGCAAGCTATCCGACCTACAACTCGCAGCACCTGCCGCTGACATCGTTCGACGCGGCGCACGAGCAGACGACCTACACCTACAACTCTTACGGTCAGCTCCGTACGGTCACCAATCCAAAATTGGAGATGACTACCTACACCTACGACCGGGACCAGAATTCTGACGGTGTCACTGACGGATATCTGGTGTCCGTGGCGGGGCCAGTTACGGGTGCGACTACCAGTTATACCTACGACAGCGCCGAGCGCATCCAGACAGTCACCGATTCCGAGGCGTATACGCTTACCTATGGCTACGATAACATCGACCGCCTCGCCTCCATAACGTACCCCGACACGACGACCAAGCAGTTACGTTACACGAAGTATTCGAACGGAGCCGATACCGGCGTGATCACGCTCGATCTCGGTGCAAGCAAAGACCGGCGCGGCAACTGGACGTACCGTGAGTACGACGCGAATCGTCAATTGACCAAAGCCACTGATCCGCTCGGCCGCAACACTCTCTACAGCTGGTGCACCTGTGGCTCGCTTGGCTCGATTACGGACGGCAACAACCATGTAACCACGTTCACTCGCGATGTGCAGGGACGTGTTACCTCGAAAGGGTTTCACGACGGTCGGTCGAATACCTACGGTACGAAAATTCGACTAGCCGGCTGAAATCGGTCACCGACGCGAAGGCTCAGACCACAAATTATCTCTATTTTGCTGACGACGACCTTAAGCAGATCAGTTACACGAATGCGGTTGTCGCGACCCCGACCGTCACGTTCGCGTACGAAACCAACTACAACAGGTTCTCGTCAATGATCGACGGCACTGGGACGACCAATTACAGTTATAAGGCGATCACGGGCGCTGTCTCGCTTGGCGCAGGGCAACTCGATTGGGTTGACGGTCCCCTGTCGCTTGCAACCGATAAAATTACGTACGGGTAGGACGAGTTGGGGCGTCGGGTGAGCGCGAGCATCAACGGTGTGGCAGCGAGCCAGACGTTCGACAATCTCGGACGTGTCACCCAGGTGGTGAACCCACTCGGCACCTTCGTCAACACACCGCTCAGCACCGTAAGTTCGCGCCTGCTCAGTACTACCCGGACGGGCGGGGGCGGCGTATCGGTGAATTACAGCTATTACGCAAACATTGCAGATAAACGACTCCAGACGCTGCAAAACAATACGTCGGCCGGCACTCTGCTGTCGCAGTTCGATTACATGTACGACGCGGACGGCGAGATCACTAACCTGAATAAACAGCTCGGGGTGGGAACGCAGAACTCGATCTCATGGGGTGGTAACAGCGGAGTGATGAACGATACCGCCGACCAGCTGAAATGGTTCGGGCAGTCGACGGGGGGTGGCCTTGGCGGTCTTTTCCAGCTTAGCTACGACAATGCTGGCAACCACCTGTTGGATCTAAACGGCTCTTATACCTTCAACGCTGTTAATCAGATCACCAACGCCGGTTACACCTACGACAACAATGGCAACCTAATCGCCGACCCATCGCGCACCTATGAATGGGACGCGGCCGACCGGCTGGTGGCGATCAATTACCCTGCCGTGCCATCGATGCGCACGGAGTTCACTTACGATGGACTTGGCCGTCGAGTGAAGATCGTGGAGAAGGGTGTGGCGGCCCCTGTGATCACGGTCACGTTGCAGCCGCCGAACAAGCAATACACCCTCTATACATCGAGTACTGTGTCGCTGACCGCGGGCACTTACACGTTAAGTATAGCGGGGCTGAACCCGAATGGCGGGACGAACACGGGCCTGGTCGATGCCGTGAAGCTAAATACGCTGGTGAGCAACGGCGGGTTCGAGACACCCGTCCTGACCGGCGGCCAGACGGTGTGGAACCCGAGCGGAGCGATCTGGACGTTTAGCGCGACGAGCGGGGTGACGCGCAACAGCAGCACTTTAATGGGGGCAAACATCGCCCCGGAAGGAAAGCAGGTCGGGGCGGTGCAAAACACTGGAACGATGGCGGAGGCGGTTAGCCTAACGGCGGGGAGTTACAGCCTGACCTTGAAGGGTGCCCAGGCGACGGGCAACAACACTTCGCAGCAGATGCGGGCGACCTTACAGAACACGGCGCAGGTAGTCACCAGCACCAAACAGTTTGTCTGGGACGGCAATACGTTAGCGGAGGAGCGTGACGCGAGTAACAATGTCACGCGACGCTTCTATCCGCAGGGCGAGCAGATCGCGGGCGTAAGCTACTTCTATACGCGCGATCACCTTGGCAGCGTGCGCGAAATGGTAGATACCACTGGAGCTGTTCGTGCGCGCTATGACTACAATCCGTACGGCACGCGGACGAAGGTGAGCGGTGACCTAGACGCGAGTTTCGGGTTTACCGGGCACTACTATCACGCGCCGAGCGGGCTGCAGCTCGCGCTTTATCGTGCCTATGACGCTTATACCGGCAGGTGGATTAGCCGCGATCCGATCGGGGAGGAAGGCGGGGGGCCAAATCTTTATGCTTACGTAGGCAACAATCCTATCAATCTTCTGGATTTGCTTGGGTTGCGTCCGAATTCCGGGACGTTCTGGCCTGCGTATCCGGATTACGGCACCCCTGCCAGTGACGTATGGAGTTCGATTGGCGGATGGCTAAATAGAACGTATGGCCCGGGAAGCAACTCCTGCGCGGCGAGGGTCAGCAAAGGTCTCAATGATGGCGGTGAGCCAATTACACCGACGCGGGGAGTGGCTACCAATCGAAATGATGACGGCCAACGCTACATCATTTCCGCGAGTCAACTGCGAACTTACCTCAATCGGAATTGGGGAAGACCTGATCGAACGATCAACACACCGGCAGAGCTGGACGCCTTACGTAGGTCACTTCGACCGGGCCAAGCTGCGGTTGGCTGTTCCGCCGGGCATGCTGGTGTCATTAGGGGTGGATACACTGATGATCCTTACTTGCCGTATGGAGAAACTGACGTGTGGATCTTGCCAGCTCCTTGACATGAAGTTGCAGACCGTTCTCGCCACTATCTGTCTTTCCGTCGTGTGGATAACGAGTGCCGATGCGGATAATCAGGCTGTCGCTAATCAGAACCTCCGCGATACCAAGCTCTTCATCGCAGAGAATGACGGCGGCAAGCGACGACTGACTCTTCTTCAAGGAGCGACCGAACTTGCTGCAATTGATATCCCGAACCGAATTACTAAAGACAGCTTGGTGAGAGGCATCAAAGAAGCCGTCTGGACTTCAAACAAGAACGCCGTCGCGGTAGCTTTTCAGAATGACTCACAAACTTTCGCTGTCGTGTTTGTGCAACGAAACGATGACGGCTTTAAGGCATCTGATGTTAGCGCCGTGGAAGCAGGCAATTTCGGAAAGCTTGGGAGTAAGCCGGGTAACTTTCAACGGTTTGAGACAAAGCCAACCGAATGGTTGAAGCGCGAAGATGGTCTCTTCCAGGTCGTCGTCCAAACGAAGGCATGGGATGCATCTGGTAAAGCTCAGGCCGCTCGAGAGCCACTTATCATCAGAAACGATGGCACACCGCTTTTCAGGTAGCGATGTATCTGCAGCGCACGACGCTTGAGACTAGACGCGGGTAACTAGCCAACCGCCCGCCGCGGCAGGAGCTGCGCCGGCGCAGCGCTCGCCCACTTAACCGCAGAGCCCTGCGCCGTCACATCTCCTGCTCAAACGCCGCGCCCGAGCGGACCATCCTGCCCGGACCCACCGCCGGCGGTCACGCGGGCTGCTTGGCGAACCGCTGCGCGCGAGGCTGGCCCGCCCATCATTCCACCGGGCCAGCCTCGCGCTCCGCTCAGCATACAACAGCGGTGAGGCAAAGTGCGGCGCTCCCAAGCGGACCGCCGCGGCACCCTGAGAGGGGACCCGCCGCGCCCCCGGCCGTGCGCCGCACTTAGGGAGGAATTGGGGTCGGTGCTCACTTTTTGCACTTTTCTGGTTGTGCTGCTTTTGACTGGGAGGATAAAGTGCTGGCATGCCGAGATCGCTGCGCATGGAGTGTGAAGGCGCGCTCTATCAAGTGATCAGCCGGGGCGATCGGCGGAAAGACATCTTCTGGATGACCGGGACCGACGCGTGGGAAAATTGATTGACTGGGTCAAGCACTGGAACAAAAGCTTGGTCTTTGACCTCGCTGCTCGCGCTGCGTGGACGCGAACGGTGAGAGGCGCTGGAACGCGGCGTTGCTAATTCCAGAAGTTGGCAAGCGAAGTGCTATGGAGATTATAGAAAATATAACTTGCCATGCACGCTATCCAACACAAAAAGGTCGACTTCCTCATCGTCGACGACAATCCGACCATTACTCGTTTCCTCGGCACTTACCTTGAGCAGAAGGGCCATTCCTGCGCCGCGCTGACCGAAGGATTCCAGACCGCGTCGTGGCTCCAGACCAACGATTGCGAAGTGGCGATCGTCGATCTGAACATGCCGAAAGTTGATGGCATTTCGGTCATCACATACCTGAGAGACGTCAGGCCCGCGTTGCCGGTCATCGTCTTTACCGGCGTCGGCTATGACGAACAGCAGATGCACGCCGCTCTCCGCGCGGGCGCAAACGGCTACGTCAGTAAAAATCTCCCGGCCGAGCAATTGTATTGCGTGCTTGCGCGCGTGCTCGCGACCAGCCGCCAACGCGCTCGTCGGGTGGCAATGAGCTTCCGCGATCATCAGGCGCTCCTCGGCGCTGCCTGATTTTTAACGACGGAGCGCTTCGTCGAGCAGAGCTCGCAGTCCTTCCACGGAGATGCATTCCGCGCCGCAAGCGGAGGCAGTTTCCTGTTCCAGTCGATCGGAGGTGGCAACAACGAGGTCGAACTTCTCCGCGTACTTGCTGGCTAGCCGTTCGATAATCGAGTCCGCGGTTTGGCCGGAGCGGGAATAAAATATTTGGACGCCGTGCGGCTCCGACTCGTCGCTAGCATGGGCCCCCGCACCGTCAAACACCACGACGGCACGGACACCTGTCCAATCCTGGTAATTGCGCAGTTGTTTTACGAGCTCATCGCGCGCGAGCGAAGAGCGCCGGGTGTGGAGGCGCCGTAAATCAGGCCAGCCGAAAATGACGCTGTGCCCATCCACTACGAGGTATCGCGTGCGCATTCCAGACACGCGCGGAGTTCAAAGTTATCCCGCGGCGGCCGCGGTTTTTCGGCTCTTGGTTTTCACGACCGGGCGTTTCACCGCCTTCTGCTTGGCCTTTTGACGCTCCAGATAAGCTTTATGCCGTTTACGTTTTGTGCGGACACGAAGTTGCTGACCCATGGGCGTCTATAAGTCTGGAGCGCATCCGGCGCAACGTGTAATCGCGCAGCATTCGCCGTTGCGCAGAATCGCGTTTATCATGTAGAAACGTGCTGCTTCCACTGCTTTCTTCCCCTACGTGATTTCGCAAAAAAATGTCATTGGCGTCTCCGTGCTACTGCTCCTGCTCGCGGCGATCTTTGGCGCGTTGAATGTCACGAAAACGCGCACGCTGCGAAACGCCGTGGCCAACACTCAGTCGCAGCGGGACGCGGCCGAAAGACGTCGCGCGTCGCAGGAAAAAGAAATTAAGGAACGCGAACTGAAGGTCGTCGCTGAGACGGCCAAAGCCGCCGAAACGGAAAACCGCGCGGCCAGCGCCCAGGCCGAGCTCGCGAAAGTGGAAGCGGAGCGAGCTGACGCGCAGGCCAAGGCGCAGGCCAATGAAACGGAGATTTCTAATCTACAAAAACGCATCGACGAGATGACCGCGAAGACTTCCAGTAATCCAAATCCCGGCGCCCCGTCCGTGGCGGAATTGCAGGCGCAACTTGAGGAAGCTCGCAAAGAGCTGGAGGCGGCCGAACGCGAAAAGATTGTCCTAAGCGAAAAAACCCGCGGGACGCAGGATCGCACAGCGTCGGCCACGATCGAGACAACCACGACGAAACGACGCGACGCGCCGGCAAATCGGCCCGGCATTCGGGGCACCGTCCTCGCCGTGAATCTGGCCTACAACTTCGTCGTTCTAAATCTCGGAGGACGGCAGGGCGTCGAGCCAAATGCGGAAATGCTGGTTTTGCGGGGCGGCTCACTGATTGCAAAAATCCGCGTCTCCTCTGTTGAACCGGCGACGGCCATCTGTGATATTTTAACGAACAGCCTGGCGCGCGGCGTTCAGGTGCAACCCGGTGACATTGTTATCTATGCTGGCTCTAACTCGTAACTCCTTAAAACGTTTCGGCGCTTTATGCTTGCTCGCGCTCTCATTTGGACTCTCGTCGTGCGCGACCGAAAAAAAGGTTGCTCTGGTTGATGATCCTAACGGCAAACCAGAATCCCAGCTGCCGTGGAATCGCCAGGAAAAATGGGAAACCGGCGGCCAATTCGCCAACATGACGGACCGGCGTTAATCGCCGCTCAAACCCAGACGCCGGGCGGAATCGCCGCGTTCTTCGGGACCACGACGATCCCGTCGCGGATGTAGTAATTTTCGCCATCGTAATGTGACGGTTTCCCTTCCGGGGTAACCACGACGCCGTCCCCTATTCGCGCGTTCTTGTCGATGATCGCGCGATCGATCACGCAGTTTCGTCCGATACCGATCGGCGGCAAACCGTGCCCGCGTTCCGGCGCGTCGGATTCAAAGTAATCCGCACCCATTACGATGCTGTTCCGGATGGTGGCACCGCTGTTGATGATGCTGCGGATACCAATGACGCAGCGTTCGAGATGCGCATCGGTGATGATGCATCCATCCGAGATAATCGCCTGGCGTGAGGTTGCGCCATTAATTTTGCTACCGGGCAGGAAGCGCGGATGCGTGTAGATCGGTGTCTCGGCGTCGAAGAAACTGTACTCCGGCACGATGTCGGTAAGGTCGAGGTTCGCCTCATAGAAAGCGCGGATCGTCCCGATGTCTTCCCAGTAACCGTCAAAGATAAACGAGCTGACATGGCGCTCCTCGATCGCGGCCGGGATGACGTGTTTACCGAAATCGTTCAGCAGATTGTCGAGACATTCGACCAGCACATCACGCTTAAAAACGTAAATACCCATCGAAGCTTCGTAGAGATCTACCGACTCCTCCAATCCGGCCTGCTGGGAGAGAGCCGCGTTCATTTTCATCTCGTCGAGAATCGCGGGCTCGCTCGGTTTCTCCACAAACCGGGATATCCTCCGGTCTTCGCCGCTGAGCATGATGCCAAAGCTAGACGCTCGCTCGCGCCGGACGGGTTTCGTCGCCAGCGTGATATCAGCGCCGCTGGTGATGTGCTGATGCAGTAAGGTCCGGAAATCCATCCGGTAAAGCTGGTCGCCACTCAGGATCACGTAGTGGTCATACGGTCGCTCGAGAAAATACCGCATGTTCTGCCGCACCGCGTCCGCCGTGCCCTGATACCATTCGGAGCCTTCCGGCGTCTGCTGCGCGGCCAAAATCTCGACGAAGCTGCGCGAAAAGTTGTCGAACTTGTAGCTCGCCTGAATGTGACGATGGAGCGACATCGTGTTGAACTGCGTGAGCACATAAATCGAGCGCATGCCGGAGTTCAGGCAGTTACTGATTGGGATGTCGACCAGCCGATATTTACCGCCCAGTGGAACAGCCGGCTTCGCTCGATCTTTCGTTAACGGAAACAAACGCGTGCCTGCTCCGCCGCCCATGATGATCGCCAGTGTCCGCTTCGTCGTCCCAGGCGGAAGTGCGGGTGCGTGCATCATCATGATTGCCTAACGCCGATTCGCGCGCGGTGCAATTTCCCGGTCATCCCGAGCGAAGCCGAGGGACCCCGTCGCGTAAAGAACAGCCTCGCTGCCTGTTAAGCCGCGGGGTCCCTCGGCTTCGCTCGGGATGACCGTTCGGGCGGCCGATAATGTGCTATGGTTTCGGCCCTAACTTATGTGCGGAATAGTCGGTTACGTTGGTCGGTCGGAAGCGGCGCCCATCCTGCTGGATGGACTGCGCCGGCTCGAGTATCGCGGTTACGATTCGGCCGGGGTCGCGATCGTGAATGGTAAAGGGGTTGAGACGCGGAAATGCGCCGGTCGCATCGCCTCGCTGGCGAGTCTTATGTCCAAGGAGCCGCCGTCCGGCACCTACGGGATCAGCCACACCCGCTGGGCCACGCACGGGAAAGTCACCGACGACAATGCGCACCCGCATTTCGACCAGAGCGGCAAACTCGCGCTCGTGCATAACGGCGTCATCGAGAATTACGCACTGCTAAAAGAGCAGCTCGTGCGCGAACACGGCGAGACGTTTAAATCGGAGACGGACACCGAGGTTCTCGCGCACCTGATCGGGAGCATTTACGCGAAACTCGACGGGAAAGATTCCAAGGCACGACTGGTGAACGCGACACGCGCCGCCCTCAAACAGGTGATTGGAACCTACGGCATCGCACTCCTGCACGCCGATGTGCCGGATTTCATGATCGGCGCCCGACGAGGCTCACCGCTCGTTCTCGGCGTGGGCAAGGACGAGAATTTTCTGGCGAGCGATGTGAGCGCGATCGTCGCTTACACCCGGGACGCCGTCTACCTCAACGACTTCGATATCGTTGCGGTGGAACGCGATAAATTTGAGATCAGCTCCGTCGCCGGTGCGTCTGGCGGCTACGAAGTGAGCAAGGTCGACTTCAGCGCGGACGAAGTGAGCAAAGGCGATTACCCGCACTACATGCTCAAGGAAATCTTTGAGCAACCGAACACCGTGCGCGACGCCATGCGCGGAAGATTGAGTACCGAGGAATGCACCGCAAAGCTTGGTGGTCTTAACATGACGCCCACTGAGTTGCGCCAGGTCGATCGCCTGGTGCTGACCGGATGCGGGACCGCACTGCACGCGGCGATGGTGGGCGAATATCTCATCGAGCAACTCGCGAACATTCCGGTGGAAGTGGAATACGCGAGTGAGTTTCGCCATCGCAATACCCCGATGAGCGGTAACACGCTCGTCTTCGCCCTCAGCCAGAGCGGCGAGACCGCCGACACGCTTGGCGGATTGCGAGAAGCGCAGCGCAAAGGGTATCGGGCGCTCGGTGTTTGTAACAACGTCGCCAGCACCATCGCACGCGAAAGCGATGGCGGTGTTTACATGCACGCGGGCCCGGAGATCGGCGTTGCCGCCACCAAATCTTTTACTTCACAGCTCGTGATCATGACTCTGATCGGTTTGCTGGTCGGTCGCATGCGCCATCTCTCGACATCGGAAGGCACGCGCCTGATCGAAGCGCTCGAAGCGCTTCCGGAACAGATCGAAAAAGTGCTAAAATTGAACGATCACATCCGCTCGATCGCTCAAAAGTATGTTCACGCCAAAGGGATGCTTTTCTTCGGGCGTCAATTCAATTTTCCGATTGCGCTCGAGGGAGCATTGAAAATGAAAGAGATCACTTATCTCTACGCG
Source organism: Chthoniobacterales bacterium (assembly GCA_038323965.1). GTDB lineage: Bacteria > Verrucomicrobiota > Verrucomicrobiia > Chthoniobacterales > UBA10450 > JBBQHM01. The sequence continues at coordinate 15,382 of JBBQHM010000006.1, forward strand.
GAAGGCCATCCCAGCGCTGAGCTTAAGCATGGCATCATTGCACTGATCAGCCCGGAGTTGCCATCGCTGTTCATCGCCCCGGATGACGCGGTTTTCTCGAAGAACCTGAACAATATCGAGCAGGTAAAAGCGCGGAAAGGTCCGGTGATCTGTGTCACTAGCGGCAACGGTCCAGCCAAGCTGAAAGGCATCGCCGACGACATCATCGAAATTCCGAGCTCTCCCTATCCTGTCACCCCGATCCTGAGTGTGATTCCGCTGCAATTGTTATCTTATCATCTCGCCGTGGAACTCGGCCGCGATGTCGATAAACCGCGCAATCTCGCGAAAAGCGTCACCGTCGAATAGTCGGTTGTTCCGTGCACGCTAACGACGATTATGTCTTGCGAGTGCTCGAAGACATCGGCCTCGTTTCACGCCCGCAGATAGAGAAGGCACGAGCGCGGTTAAATGGCGCCCCGAGCGTCGTTGATGTCCTTGTCCGAGACGGCGTTCTTTCCGTGGATGACGTCTCCCGCTCGCTCGCTGCGCAGGCCCATATGCAATGGATCGACCTGGCTTCGATGCTGGTGCCGCCGGAGGTCATCGCGCAAATTTCTGCGTCGGATGCGCGACGCTTCAAAGTCGTGCCCGTCGGATTTAGCGACAGCGGCTTAATCGTCGCCGTCAGCGATCCGCTGGATATCGACACGATCGACAGCCTCAGTTTTTTACTGCAACGAGAGATCGAGGTTGTTTGCACTTCGCCCGAGAAAATCCGCGAGGCGTTGATCAAGTATTACGGAACGGCTGAGGAAGCAGTCGACGTTCTGGAGCAACGAATGGGAGACGCCGACTTCGGTCTGGAGATCGGTGATACCGCGGACACATCCGATGTGGATGAAACCGACGCGCCGATCATCCGTCTCGTGTCAATGTTGATCATCGAGGCGCATAAACTCGGAGCCAGCGACATCCACCTCGAGCCGCTGGATAAGGAATTTCGCGTGCGGTTTCGCGTCGACGGTGTGCTGCAGGAAATGCAGGCGCCGCCAAAGCGTCTTCAGTCAGCGATCATCAGCCGGCTGAAAATCATGACCGGCTCCATGAGTATCGCCGAGAAACGTTTGCCGCAGGATGGGCGCATTCAGGTCAAGATTCGCAAGAAACCGATCGACCTGCGCGTCTCGACGATTCCGACGAATCACGGCGAAAGCGTCGTGATGCGTGTGCTCGATAAATCGAGCCTCATGCTGGGACTCCCGGAGCTCGGATTTTTTAGCGACGACCAGGAGACTTTCGAGCGCCTCCTGCGCTTACCGGACGGCATTCTGTTGGTCACGGGTCCCACTGGCTCCGGAAAAACGAGCACGCTTTACGCGTGTCTGAATCACATCAACAAGCCCGATCGCAAGATCATCACAGTCGAGGAACCAATTGAGTATCAGATGACGGGAATCAATCAGGTGCAGGTGAACCCAGAGATTGGTCTCTCGTTCGCAACCGTCCTGCGTTCGATTTTGCGGCAGGCGCCAAACGTCATCATGATCGGCGAAATTCGCGACTTGGAGACCGCTTCCATCGCCACTAACGCCAGCCTCACCGGCCATCTGGTTTTCAGCACCCTGCATACCAACGACGCGCCGTCTGCGGTGGCCCGACTGGTTGATATCGGCATGCAACCGTTTCTCGTCGCCTCCTCGGTGCGCGCAATCCTGGCGCAACGGCTCGTCCGCCGTTTATGCAATCACTGCAAGACGCCGTCGGAATTGAGCGAAACGGAAATGCGTGCCCTGCGCATCGAGCGCTCCCAGGCATCGGGCGCTCAGGTGATGCGCGCGACGGGCTGCGATCAATGCCGGCGCACCGGTTTCAAGGGACGCATGGGAATTTTCGAGATGTTCCTGATCGACGACGAAGTGCGCCATATGATTAACAAACGGAGCTCCACCGTCGTCATTCGCCAGAAAGCACGCGAGCTCGGCATGCGCACGCTGCGTGAAGATGGTGTGCGCAAAGTTCTGGCGGGCCTCACCTCCGCGGAAGAAGTGATTTCGGTAACCGTCGCCGATGCGAGTTGACGCAAACTCTTCGGCTTTGGGAGCGCACGAGGCCCGCGTGCCGATCGCGGCGGCTCGCCGCGATTCCCGCGTTCGGCGAGCCGCCGAACACAGCACGCCAGCGGCGTGCGCTCCCCAGCCGCTGCGACGCCGCGCTACGGCGCGATTAAGGGCATTCGCGCCTACCCGATGAATAACAAACAAGTCATCGATTTGTTCGTTGAGCAGCGCGTTCTGCTGCCGTCGCAGGCCGAGGACGTGCTGACCGAAGCGCAGCAGAACGGGAAAACGATTGTGCAGGCGATGGTCGACGGCGGCTTCATCGACGAGCAGGGATTTTATCAGACGATCGCAGATTCGTTGGGCACGCAGTTCGTCGATCTCAGTGCCCGCGAGATTCCACCGGAAGTTGTGAAATTGATTCCAAGCGGCCTCGCCCGTCTGCATCGCGCTTTGCCGATCGCGGCCCACAACGGCACTTTGCAAATCGCGCTCGTCGATCCGCTGGACGATCGCGCGGCGGAAGATCTGCGCTTCGCGCTCGGTCGCGAGATTGAAGTAGTCGTCGCCCAGACCGACCAGATCGAGCAACGGATCGCGAGCTTTTACGGCTCCGACACTTCGAGCATGGAGGAAGTGCTCAAACAACTCGGCGAAGCGGGCGAGCTGCTGCAATTACGTGGCGACGACGCCGCCGCCGCGCAGGTCGAGGCCGAAGCCAACGCGACGCCGATCATTCGATTTGTGGATTTGATCCTCTTCCAGGCGATCCAGGATCGGGCGAGCGACATTCACTTCGAACCATTCGAGCACGAGTTCAAAATTCGTTATCGGGTCGACGGCGCACTTTACGAAATTTCACCTCCGCCGCGTCATCTCGCGCTGCCGATTATTTCGCGCGTCAAAGTGATGGCGAACATGAACATCGCCGAGCGACGTCTGCCGCAGGACGGACGTATCCAGAAAAATATCGCGGGCCGCAGCATTGATCTCCGCGTCTCGACCTTACCGACACAGTTCGGCGAAAGCGTCGTCCTGCGCGTGCTTGATCGATCGACGGTGAATCTCGACCTCGAGATGCTCGGCCTGCCCGATTACATCCATCAATACATTCTCGAAGTGATCGAGCGGCCGAATGGAATCTTCATCGTCACCGGCCCAACCGGCAGCGGAAAAACGACAACGCTGTATTCGTGCCTGCGCAAGATCAACACGATCGATTCGAAGTTGCTCACCGCGGAAGAACCGGTCGAATACGACCTCGAAGGAATCATGCAGGTCCCCGTGAATGAGAGCATCGGCCTGACCTTCGCGCGCGTTCTTCGCGCTTTTCTGCGGCAGGATCCGGATCGTATCATGGTCGGTGAGACGCGGGACCTGGAAACCGCGCAGATCGCGATTCAGGCTTCACTCACCGGGCATCTTGTCTTCACCACGCTGCATACGAACGACGCGCCGGGCGCCGTCACCCGCCTGATCGACATGGGCGTTGAGCCATTCCTGATTTCGTCGACGCTGGAAGCTGTGCTCGGTCAGCGTTTGCTGCGCACGATCTGTCCTCAGTGTCGCTCGGAATACGATCCGGCCGCCACGATTCTCGATCAGCTCGGGCTCGCACGTCACGAGATCGGCGCGCGAAAGTTTTTCTACGGGAAAGGATGTGATGCCTGCAATCACACCGGCTACAAGGGCCGCAAAGGGATTTACGAGCTCATGCGCATAACCGACCCAATTCGCGAATTGATCAACGAGCGCGCGCCGAGCGTGACGTTAAAACAAAAAGCAATCGAGCTCGGGATGGTGACGTTGCGCCAGGATGGTCTGCGCAGCATTTTTGACGGCGACACGACCGTTGAAGAAGTGCTGAAGTACACGTGAACGCAGTTGTCATCCCGAACGCAGTCGAGGGACCCCGTGAAAGCTTACCACCAGTCGCGCAACGGGGTGTCTCGACTTAGCTCGACATGACCGCAGTTTCGCGATGAATTTCTAACCATGCCGCGCTTCACCTATGTCGCCCTCGATTCACGCGGTCAGGAATCGACGGGCGTGCTCGATGCCAACTCGAGCAATGAAGCCATCGGACAGCTGCGGCAGGCGGGATATTTCCCAACCAGCGTTGTCGAGGAAGGCAAAGGCGGCGCCACTGCGCGGAAAACTTCCCGTGCGGTCATAGGCACTACGGCGACGCCGCGGAGCCGCTCCAGCATCACGTTATTTAAACGTAAGACGATCAAACCCAAGGCGCTCATGATTTTCACGCGCCAGCTCGCAACTCTCATCGATGCTGGCCTTCCGCTCCTGCGGGGATTGAGTGTTCTCGGAAAACAGGAGCGCGACTCAGTTCTGAAGAGCACTGCGGACGGTCTCGCGGAATCAGTGCAAGGCGGCAGCACATTCTCCGATGCGCTGGCGCAGCACCCTCGGATTTTTAACGAGCTCTACGTCAGCATGGTAAAGGCCGGTGAACTCGGCGGCGTGCTGGAGGTGGTGTTAACACGACTCGCGGAGTTCCAGGAAAAAGCGCAGAAGATCAAAAACAAGGTGCTCGCCGCCATGGTCTATCCGGTGATCGTCATGTTCATGGCGGTCGCGATCCTCGCGTTTTTGCTCGTTTTCATTGTCCCGCGATTCGAAGCGATTTTTCACGACATGCTGGGCGATCGGCCGCTGCCCACGATCACGCTCATTGTCATTGGCTTTAGCCGATTCGTGCAGAATCACTGGGCCATCATTGTTGGATCGATCGTTGTGATCGTAATCGGCTACAAAGTCATTTCGCGCAGTCGTGGAGGTCGCGTCGCTCTCGATCGCCTCAAGCTGCGTGTGCCGTTATTCGGCGACCTCATCCGCAAGACCGCGATCTCGCGCTTCTCGCGCACGCTCGGAACGCTTGTCACCAGCGGTGTTTCGATTCTGCAGGCGTTAACGATCACGCGTGAGACCGCCGGTAACACCGTGATCGCGAACGCGATTTCGGAAGTGCACGACCGCGTGAAAGAGGGCGAGTCGATCGTGCAACCGCTCGAAACCAGCGGCGCTTTCCCACCCATGGTCATCAGCATGATCGACGTCGGTGAAGAGACCGGACAACTGCCCGAGATGCTCTTGAAAATCGCCGACGTTTACGACGACGAAGTCGATAACTCGGTCGCTGCCCTGACTTCGCTGCTCGAGCCCGTCATGATTATCCTTCTCGCCGTGATCGTGGGAACCATCGTCATCGCATTGTTCCTCCCGCTCATCAGCATCATCAGCGGCTTGCAACAACAAACGTGAAGAACGCCGCGCGATGAACTCGAGAATTTTCCGGGGAGCGCACGCGCCTCGCGTGTCCGCCAGTCGGACGGACTCGTCCCATGGCGAGCTGGCGATGGCGCCCTCGCCATCGCGGACTTTGATTTCGGATTTTAAACTTGGACGTAAAGATGGTTTCGGCGAGGCGCCAAAACCAGCACGCGAGGCGCGTGCGCTCCCCGGATCGGCAGGCGACGCGTTCACGATCATCGAGTTGCTGATCGTGATGGCGATCATCATCATCCTCGCGGGACTAGTGCTCGGAATTTCGGGATACGCCCACGAAAAAGGGGCGCGTTCCCGCGCCGAAGCCGAGATCGCAGCGATGTCCGCGGCGCTTGAAAGCTACAAGGCGGATAACGGGATCTACCCCACTGACCCTTCAACCCAAGCTCTCGACCCAACTACAAAACCCGACTTTAACAGTTACGCGACAGCGAGTCTTTATCTCTACAAAACTCTTAGTGGTAGCGATGAAAAACGTGCACCTATCGCCGGCGCGAAATCGTACTTTGCATTTAAGCCGAACCAGCTCAGTCCTGCGGACGGCAAGAGTGACATCCAAGCAATTCGGGACCCATTCGGTAATAGCTACGGATATTCGACTAAGCAGTCGGCGACAGGTTCGGGTGGTTACAATCCGACGTTTGATCTGTGGAGCACCGGAGGATCAACGACGACCGACACCGCGAAGTGGATCAAGAATTGGTAGGCGGCGCATTGGCGCAGGCGCGGGTAGGGGCGGTTCACCGAACCGTCCGGCGGTGAAAGGATCGCAACTCGAAGCCTACCGGACGCCTAATTTCGCGATATCGCGCACCCGGGCGATTGGGTCAATCGCACCTACCCGCCGGTGTTAGTCGTCGTTCGGAATGGCGCGCTTAACTTTCGGCTTCGCGGCGGCACGTCATCCGCGTTTGGTGTCGCCTTCCTTACCTTCGGTTCAGTCGCAGGGGCGTCGCCGGTGTTCACGACGATGACGACGCGTCGGTTTGGCTTTTGGCGTTCGATCTCCATCTGTTCTTCGGGAGAATTCGGTGGCACGAATCGCGGCTGAACCAAAAATTTCGAGGCGCCGTAGCCGTGGGTCTCGATCTGCGCGGGATTGATTCCCATCACATTGACGAGATATGCCTTCACGTTATCAGCGCGTCGCTGACTCAGCTCAAAGTTGTAATCGGGCGAGCCTAACGAGTCGGTGTAACCCTCAACGGTGAACGTTGCCTTAGGGTTACGCTGTATCAGCCGGCCGAGTTTTTGCAGCTGACTCGCAGCGCTCTCCGCGAGGTCCGCGCTGTCGTAGCCGAAAAGTTGATCGTCCGGCATTCTTAACTTCGTGCCGGAGCCGAGCGGACCTTTCTGGGCGAGCAACGAATCCAAATCGCTAAACCCAAGTGTCCGGCCCTTGTTGGGACCGGCGCTATCGCCCGGCATTTTGCTGGTAAACGAATTCGGTTTTTTAATCGTCGTGCTGGTCGCGAGTTCCGTTCCGCTCAGGGCCGGCTGCGGCCGACCCGACACGGCAGAATCATTCAGTAGCGATTGTTCGCGGGTGGCATTGGGACTGGTCGAGAGCGTCTGCGCCGTCGTTCGCTCGATCTCATCCATCACCGAAGTCGTGGGCGCCTGGTCGACCTGCGGTTTATCCGGCAGCACGTCGCGCGTGTCGTCCGGCATCTGAGTTGTCGCCTGCACGTCCTGTAAAAGTTTGTCGAAAGATTTTTTCTCGTCGGGCTGCTGCGCGTCCGTCTGGTCGGGTTCAGGCTTGGCCGCAGGCGCCACCGGATCCGAACTGGCCTTATCCAGCTGCTGGTTGGCATTCAGCGTTGTCACCTTGAACATCGGCGTCTGAAGCTCGGCGCTGGACGTGTCCGCGGGCGCGAAGCGGGTGCGATAGAAGTAGGCGCAGAGCGCGAGATGCAGGAGCAACGAGAGCACCAACGCGAGGAAGAGCCAATTGCGCTGCTGATTCGCGCTCACGAGCGCTTCATAGCCGATGTCTTCGAAGTCAGATCTGCGCATGCCTTAATTCAGACGTTGGCCATTTCGAGTTCGTTCAATGAAAACGTGAGCCGCCTGCCTGATCTGTTCCGCCACGTTTGCAGCGGGCGCGACAAATTTCGGTGTGAACCACGGAAACATCCCGATGAGATCGTGCGTTACCAGAATTTCGCCATCACAATCATTGCCGGAACCGATGCCGATGGTTGGAATGCCGATCGCCCGGCTGATCATCCCGGCAGTTTCAGACGCAACTATCTCGAGCACTACCGCAAACGCGCCGGCTGCTTCCACCGCCTTGGCGTCACGTAACAAAGCCTCGGCTTGCTCTTGCGTGCGGCCCTTCACTTTGTAGCCGCCCTCTTCGCGTACGCTCTGCGGCAGCATTCCAATATGTCCAAGAAACGGAATGCCCGCCGCAACGATCGCTTCAATCTGCGCGACGTGACTCACTCCGCCTTCAAGTTTTACCGCATGCGCCCCGGCGTCGATCAGCTTGCGTGATGCCGCCACGGCGTCATCGGGATTGTCGTAAGTGTGAATCGGAAGATCGCTCACCAGCAACGCGCGCGTCACTCCGCGCGCCACAGCGCGAGTGTGATGAATGATTTCCTCGAGGGTCACGCTGGTGGTGTCTTCGTAACCGAGCACCACCATGCCAACTGAATCGCCGACCAGAATAATATCGATCCCGCTTTCATCCAGCAGGCGGGCGGTTGGATAATCGTAAGCCGTCAGCGCCGTGATGCGTTCACCGCGACTTTTCTGGTCGCGAAATTTCTGCACCAGATCTGGCGTCACCATTTTTCAAGAATCCGGTTTACGACTGCGGGATCCTGCAGCTTCTCGAGCAGCTCACCCACCGAAACAGTTTGGTTCGGCAAATGTAGATCGATCCGGATCTCAGCCAGGGGTTCGAGCACAAATCGTCGCAGGTGCATGCGTGGATGAGGGAGACGAAGATCGCCGGCGTCGCTCGACCTCCCGTCAAAGTAGAGCAAATCGAGATCGATCGCGCGCGATTCATTCCGAGGATGATTATCGTCGCGACCAAGTTCCCGCTCGATCCCACGAATCGAAGCGAGCAACTCGTGAGCGGTGCCCGCATACCCGACTTCCATCACGGCATTGTAAAAAGCGGGCGCGCCCGGTTCACAATCCACGGGCTCAGTTTCAAAAATACTCGACGCCAGAATCGGAGCTGAGATTCCATCGAGGGCGACGAGCCCTTTACGTGCGGTGCAAAAATTCGCGAGGCGATCTCCGAGATTCGAGCCGAACGCAATGCCGGCACGCTGCGTTTTCATTTCAGACCAAGCACATCGCGCATGTCGTACAGACCAGGATCGCGATCGATGACCCAATGCGCCGCGCGCAGTGCGCCGCGCGCAAACGTTTCACGGCTGCTCGCCTTGTGCGTCAACTCCAGCCGCTCCCCGCTGCCGGCAAAAATCACCGTATGGTCACCCACGGTATCGCCGCCGCGAATGGAGTGCACACCGATCTCGTTTTGGGCACGAGCGCCCACGTTTCCTTCCCGACCGTGAATCAATTCTGCATCCTTCCGCGATTCTTTGAGAATCTGCAGCAACGTTTTTGCGGTTCCGCTCGGGGCATCCTTTTTCATGCGGTGATGCGCTTCCGTCACTTCGATGTCGAAATCTTCACCGAGCAGTCCGGCCGCCCGCTGCGTCAGCGCGAAAAGCGCGTTAACCCCCACACTGAAATTTGACGCGAACACGATCGGAATCTTCGACGCCGCAGAGTTGATCACTTCGAGCTGTTTTTGTGAATGCCCGGTCGTCCCGATAACGAGCGGCTTTTGGCATTCCGTCGCCGCGGCGCAAAGCGATTCCGTAACGTCGGCATGACTGAAATCGATCGCCACATCGCAGCCGCGCATTGCCGCTGAGATATCGTCGCCGAGTTCGCACGGAATGATTAGAACCTCCCCGGCCGAGGCGGTGATCGCCTCCCCCATCCGCCCGGCTGCACCCACCAGCAGCGCGCGTAGCTCCGTTTTCATTTCAATAAACCGAGCGCGTCCAAAGTTCGCTGCAAGCGATCACGCGTCGCATTTCCCATTTCGCAGAGAGGCAAACGGACATCGGCGGACATGTCGCCGCGCCACGAGAGCGCTGTTTTCACCGGTACCGGATTCGGCTCGATGAACAAATCTTTATAGAGCGGATGGAGTCGACGATGCATTTCCTCCGCCTGCTTGATTTCGCCTTTGGCAAATGCTCGAACGAGATCGGCCACTTCCTGCGGGATGAAATTCGAAGCCACGCTCACGACCCCGACGGCGCCTACCGCCATGAACGGTAGCGTTAACCCATCGTCGCCACTTAAAATCGTGAATACGTCTGGTAATCGCCCACGCAATTCGCCCACCCGCTCGACGCTTCCACTCGCTTCCTTGATCGAAACGATGTTCGGACATGCGGCCGCGAGTCGCACCACGGTGTCGGCGGAAATATCCACGCCGCAGCGGCCAGGGATATTGTAGAGCATGATCTTCAACTTCGTCGATTTGGCGATCGCCTCGAAGTGACGGAACAAACCTTCCTGGCTCGGCTTGTTGTAATAAGGCGCGACGATGAGTGCGCCATCTACGCCAAGCTTTTCCGCCGTCCGGGTCGCAGCAATTGCTTCACGCGTAGAGTAGGAACCGGTTCCCGCGAGGACAAGACAGCGACCTCGGCCTGCTTCGACCGCAAATCGAATAACGCTCTCGCGCTCGTCGTGAGTGAGCGTCGGTGATTCCCCGGTCGTGCCGACCGCGACAACGCCGTCGACGCCAGCAGCGACCTGCGAGTCGATTAAATTTTTGAGTGCAGTGAAATCGACGCTGTCGTCACGAAATGGCGTGACGAGAGCCGTGAAAGTACCGCGAAACATCAGCGTCAGACTTCGATTGAACCCTCGAAGACGAACTCAGCAGGTCCGGTGAGCGTGACGCCGCGGAAATTTGCGGCAGTTCGCTCGAAACCGACCTGGAGATCGCTGCCGCCACGAACCGAAATCGTAATCGGCGATTTCGCCACACTCGTCGCGGCGTGGATCAATGCGCTCGCCACCACGCCGGTGCCACAGGCCAGCGTTTCGTCTTCCACTCCGCGCTCGTAGGTCCGGATCGCGATTTTATCTTCTGCGCGAATCTCCATGAAATTTACGTTGGTGCCCGCAGGCGAAAACATTGCGTGCTGCCGGATGGCGGAACCGAGTTGCTTCACCTCCACCTTGGCGATTTTCTCGACCGGAACCACCACGTGCGGAACGCCGCTGTTGACGAAGTGAGCCGCGACCGTCTCGCCCGGCAGCACGATTTGCAGGTTCATCCGTAAATCCTGCGGATCGCTCATCTGCAGCGTCACCAGTTCCCCGATCAATTCGGCCCCGATGACTCCGGCCGGGGTTTCAAACTTGATTGCGCTCTTCGCGCCGGCCACGCGATGCGCAAACCGCGCAAAGCAACGAGCTCCATTACCGCACATCTCGGCTTCACCACCATCAGCGTTGTAATAACGCATTCGGAAATCCGCTCCGTTCGTCGCCGGCTCGAGCAGCAGGATTCCATCCGCGCCCACGCCTTGATGACGATCGCAAACCCGCGCGATCTGCTCGCGACTTAGCTGCAAATCCCGAGCACGATTATCGATCAAGACAAAATCGTTGCCCGCGCCATTCATTTTGGTGAAACGCAGCATGCGATTCGTGTAGCACAGCCGGCCGTGGAAAGCCAACCGGCGAAAGGTTTACAGCGGCGTAGCTAAGCTGCCGTCGCGAACTCTTTTCGTTTCAAATCCGAAGTCCCACGGATCGATGGAAACGCCGCTCCCGGGACATCCTTCCCGACAAAGGGACAAAGCTTTTCCCATCCTTCACCGCCACAGATATCGATCGTCAGCAGCGACTCAGGACGACTGCGAAAATATTCGCGGACGTTCTTTAGATGAAGATCGTAGACATACGAGAATCGGTCGTAATTAAACGAATAGCTTCCGTAGACGGCGAATCGCATCACCTGGCGCATTTGCATGACCGTCTGGTTCGCTGCCTTATGCGGTGGCACCGGTTTCGAGAAAAACGCACTCATCGACCGGAGCCATGATTCCTTATCGCGGACAGTAAGAATGAATTTGCTGCCGGGATAAAGTGCATCGAGCTGAGGATAAAACGGCGAGACGGTAATGTCGGTAATGCCGTCGCAATCCTTCAAAACCGAAAACTCATAAGTCCCTTCGGTGAGTTCCTTGAGCGTCGTCGCGTCACGAGGGTAATGCACCACGTGCAGCCCAAGTTGCTCGAGCGCGAGCGTAAGGCTTTTCGTCCCGGTCCGGCTCAGGCCGATACCGAAGTATTTCGGGTGTAGGTTCAAGCCCTACAAGCTATGTCAGGTATCGCCTAAGTGGTCAAGTTTTTAGGAGCGCCAGAGCGCGGTGAATGCACCGCGGATGCCAGTTCCACAGCGAACCCGCCCAAACGAGTTGAAATGTCGGGAGCCGACAAATTTTGCTCAATTTGCGCGACAAGAGCGCTTCCCACCACTACGCCGTCGGCGAACTGTGCGGTCGCCCGAGCCTGTGCAGCGGTGGCGATGCCAAACCCCACCGCAATCGGCAGCTCAGTTTGGCTCCGAATGACCGCGACTTTCTCTCCGACATTGGATGGCGCAATGCCGCCGACTCCTGTGACACCTTCACGCGACACGTAGTAGAGAAATCCGCGCGCGTTCTTTACGATCTTGCGGAGGCGATCAGGGGAGGTCGTCGGCGCGACGAGCCTTATGTGATAAACTTCGGCATGCGGTTCGACCTCTTCCTCGGGCGGTAAATCGAGAATCAACAGGGCGTCGACTCCGGACTTGGAGGACTCTTCGTGAAATTTACCCCAGCCAAACTGGAAGATGGGATTCATGTAGGTGTAGAGAACGATCGGCGTCTCGGTTCCTTTCCGGATCGCGCGAACGGTTTGCAGAACGCCGCGCACATCTGCACCACCCTCCAGCGCCCGCTGGGAGGCACGCTGATTCACGACGCCGTCGGCGAGCGGATCGGAAAATGGCACACCGAGCTCAAGCACATCGGCGCCGGCTTTGATCAGCGCCGAAGCGATGCGCTCAGTGTCGACCAGCGTCGGATCACCGGCGCAGATATACGGGATGAAGGCGGCGCGATCTTCCGATCTCAGCCGGGCAAATGTTTCATCGATTCGATTCGGCATCCGGGACGAATGTTGTTACATCTGAAGGGTTGAACAGCACTATTTCAGCCGAAACCAAGATCGCGCCTCCGCGTTCACCCACGCTGACGGTGAATGAGATCTATCAATCAGTGCAAGGCGAGAGCACCTGGGCAGGTTTGCCCTGCATTTTCGTGAGGCTCACCTTCTGCGATTTGCGCTGCACTTATTGCGACACGGAATACGCGTTCTACGAAGGAAGGAAGCAAACGCTGGATGAAATCGCCGCGAGCGTGAAAGCCTACTCCTGTCCGCTGGTCGAAATCACCGGTGGCGAACCCCTGCTGCAAAAAAATGTGCTGCCGCTGATGCGCATGTTGTGCGATGCGGGCAAGACTTTGTTGCTGGAGACGAGCGGGGCACACGACATCAGCGCGGTGGATGCGAGAGTTCACCGCATCATGGATTTGAAGACGCCGTCCAGTGGCGAATGCGCGCGAAATTTATGGACGAACATCGAACATTTGACCGCTCGCGACGAAGTGAAGTTTGTAATCGGATCACACGAAGACTACGAATGGGCGCGTGCGCAGGTGCGAGAACATCGGCTCGCCGAAAGGTGCCGTGCTGTTTTATTTTCGCCCGTGTTCGGGAAAATCGAGCCGCAGAAAATCGTCGACTCGATTTTGGCCGACGAACTGCCGGTGCGCTTCCAGCTGCAGATGCACAAGTTCATCTGGCCGCCGCAGCGGCGCGGCGTCTGAACGCGCGCGACGCGCTCTGCTGTCATCCTGAGCGAAGTCGAAGGACCCCGCAGCCGGTCAGATGCCACACGAACTAAGTTGCCAAAACGTCGGCAGAACACGCGTTGCATGTCGCGTTGAACTCGCGCAACGCTGCGATGTTTGGAGAGGTCCCTCGACTTCGCTCGGGGTGACAGAAAGTTAGCACGCGCAACGCGTCCAGCGAAATGCTCGGCGCTTCGAGGAGAGAACGCCGAAACGCGTCGCTCAGTGCTTCGGCGCGCGCACCGTTCCCACTTCCACAGCTTCGCGGCGATCCGCGACCATGCGCGTCGCTGTTTCCTCGACCATCTGATCCAGGAGCATTCGCAAATGCGTGCCGCGCCGATAATCAGCGGGCGCGATGTGTTTCACACGCCCAGCATGCGTTGAAAGCTGGTAGCACTTCTTAAATCCCGCGCGCGCGGGATCGTCCGGATTATAGACCGCAATCGCCTGGCCACCGTTCTTGTTCATCACCGTGAAGCAAGGGACGTCGGTCGGGCCGTCGCCGACATAAATCATGTTCGCGAAGGGTATGGGCCGGATGTCGGCTTCCATGTGATCGTTCACATCCTGTGACATATCGAGCAGTCCTTTGTTAATCCGGAAGAGGTACTGCGTCTTCTGGGTGTGACTGATGACGCGCTTCGGGAAAGTGATCCTTCCCTGCTCGTCCTCATCGAATTCGCAGCCGAACGCCGCGCGCACATATTGCCGAAGCCGGCTACCATCAATCAACTCCTTCAAGCCCGACGAGATGATGTAATGCTCAACCGTAATGCCGTGGGCGATGTGCTCCTCGGTGAGCAAACCTTCCTGGAATTGCTCGAACATTTCCGGCAGCCCCTTGTAAAAATTGAGTTTTGCGCCCAGCGCGCGGAGTTCCTCGTTCGTTGGCCGATCCATCCCGAGCGTGTCGAGCAACACTTTCATGTAGGCCAGCTCGTTGTCGTAGCCGTGATCACGAACCAGCTCGGAACAGCGGCTCCAAAATTTCGGGCCGTCGATCCCGAACGCAGGAAAGACCGTTTCGTCCTGCATATAACTTGGGCTGAGCGTCTGGTCGTAATCGTAAACGATCGCGATCGTGTTTTGTGGCGTGGACATCGGAGAGGACTAGACAGGATTTACAAGATTAACAGGAATGGAGTGCAGAAAATCGGGTCGCTCCTGTTCATCGTAATCAATCGCGATGGTGTTTGCGGCATGGACATCGGAAGGAACTAGACGGGATTCACGGGATCAAGAGGATAAAAGCATCCTGAAAATCCTGTTAATCCTGTCGAGCTTTTCGAAATTCGACGACCCGCGCGAAGAAGTCGTCGAAGAGCGCGTTATAAATCGTGCCGCGTTCCGGGTGATATTGCACGCCGAGAACGAACGGCGAATCGCGCCGCCGGATCTGTTCGATGATGTCGTCGCTCGCACACCATGCTTCGACCTCCAGGCCGTCACCGAGCTGATCGACAGCCTGATGATGCGAGCTGTTGACCTTTTCGTAGCGGTGCGAGGCGCCTGCTTCCGTCCGGAGAGATTGCACATCGTGCGTTTTCATTTCCGGCACGTTGTGGCCGGGAATGTCGAGATGCAGCGTTCCGCCGAGCGCCACATTCAAGAGCTGCATGCCTTTGCAAATCGCAAAGATCGGCAGCCCGCGTTCAAGCGCATCGTGCACCGCCGCGAATTCCCAGCGATCACGTTCCGGATCGGTGTCAGTCTGTAATATCTGCGGAACTGGAACTGCCTGTTTCAAAAAGTCCGGCGCGATATCTGCGCCCCCGGTTAACAGCAAACCGCCAGCTTCTGCCATCAATCCATCGCCGCGCGCAGCATTCAAAATTGTGAGCGCTGGAGCACGCGCAAAAAATGGCGCGAAGTGCGGCTCGTCTTTTGCCCGCATCCATGTCACGAGGTTTGGCATGGGCCGAACCTTGCCGTCATTCCGAGCGAAGTCGAGGAATCGCGTTGCAGAAGTGCGCCGGACGCCACGGGGTCCCTCGACTTCGCTCGGGATGACGAGTCTCAGGTAGGGGCGATTGACCTCAATCGCCCGGCGGTGAGCGCGTTGTGCGCCGGGTAAATCAATGCGTTATCCGCCGGGCGGTTCGGTGAACCGCCCCCTACCTAAGGAGGACTACGAGAAGCGCTTGTAGGGAGGGCCATTTCTGGCCGCCATCTTCGTGCGTAGCCGATGGCGGCGAGGAATCGCCGCCCTACAATCCGAGCATTTCGCGGACGTATTTTACCGGCGGACTGCCGTAGGACAGCACCGCGTCGTTATACTTTTTGAGATTGAAATTCGCGCCGTCGCGCGCCTTGGCCTGCTCGCGCATCGCCAGATGTTCCGTCACGCCGACGAAATAAGTGGAGAGCTGCGACGAGGACAAACGTGCGCGTTTCCATTTCGCGACCGCTTCGCCTTCCTGTTGAAATCCCTCCTTCATCATCACGTCGAGCGCTTCCTGCTCGCTCATGTTTCCGGCGTGAATGCTCTGGTCGATGATCGCGTTGCAAATGACGCGCAGTCGCATTTTCAGTTGCTGCATTTTCACTTCCGGTCCGCCGTAGCCGGCTTCCGCCATCAGCTGCTCGGTATAAACGGCCCAGCCTTCGACGAACGTTCCGCTCTGGAAAATTGCGCGTACGAGTGTTGGCCCGTGGAATTCGTTCGCATGCGCGAGTTGAAGATAATGGCCGGGCATCGCCTCGTGCACGCTGAGATTGCGCAGCATGAAGTTGTTATACTCGCGAAAGAACGAATCCTTGCGCTGCTGGTTCCAGTCATTCGGCGTGGGCGCCACGGCGAAGAATGTTTTGCCATTGTGTTCGAGCGGCCCCGGCGAATCGCAATACGCAATCGCCTGGCCGCGCTTGAACTCCGGCATCACGATTACGTCGAGCGGCGTGGTCGGAACGCTCATGAGATCTTTCGATTTCACGAACTCCGTCGCTTCGACCACGATCTTTTTCGCGTCGGCAACGATCGTGGTGTCGGTCGGATGCTGCTGTGCAAGCTTGTCGAGGACGCCGCTCGTCACCTTCTTTCGGTCGGCCAATGTCGCTTCGTCGGCGTTGGGGAAATACTTTTTGTAAAGGGGCAACGCCGTTTCGTAGATCGCTTTCTGCGTTTTATCGAGGTCCGCTCGCGCGGCTTTCATCAGATCTTCCATCGACATATCGGACGACAAGGCGAAGCGCAATTTCTTGCGAAATTTATCGGCGCCGATACGGAACTCGCCGGTTGATCGGGGCATCAAATCCTTCTCGAGCCACGTCTTGTAATCAGTCAATGCAGCGATCGTCTTCTCCTGTAACGACGCGATATCGGCCTTTGCTTTCGGCGCGCTGTCGAGCAGCGGCGCGAGCCCTTCCTTGATCAACGAAATCGTGCCAGCCGTCTGCTCGATCGCCGTCTCGGTGTAAACCTTGGGCGGGTTTTTCAGGTTCGCCTTCGTCTGCGCGATGACCGCCGGGATTCCTTCCATGCGTTTGCGCAACGCTGCGACGCGCTGGTCCGGCGTGCCGAAATCGCGCGCGACCAGCAGATACAAACTGTTGGCGAGACTTTGATTATAAACGAGCGGGTTCCATTCGCGTTCTTTCAGCTCTTCAATGCCGAAGATCTCGTTATCGATGCTGTCTTTGAGGAGGCGGACGTCGACCTTGTTCGGCCCAGTCAGTTGAGTGAGATCATTGAACGCCTCGAGTTGCTGGCGGAATTGTTTCGAACGGGCGAGCTCCTTCGCGACCGCGCCGTCGGAATAATCCGTAAGCCGATCGTCAAAGCGATGGTCACCGAGTTCGGTGGCGTATTCCGGATGCGTCTGGAGCAATCCTTCGATGTAATCCTGGGCGACTTTCTGGAATTGATCGTCCTGCGGAGTGGCGGATGCGGTGAGGCTGAGAAGGCCGAGGAATGACGCGGCGAGAGTGACGGTGTGTTTCATAGTTGGTTGCGTGCTGGAGGTAGAGCGAGACTCCGTCGAGCTTGAAGAGCGAGATTGTGCGCCGGCTCGACGGAGTCTCGCCCTACCCGAATGCTAAGTCGGCGTGCCACCGGCGAGGATAGGCTCAGTTGCTCCGCCTTCGTAATTCTCCTGCGATTGCAGATAGGTTTTCCCGCGATAAAACATCGCGACGAACACGAAGAGGATCGCGGCCACAAACATCAGGACGGCGAAGAACATGAAATACTGGGTGTCGTTCATCTTCACGGTGCCGTCGGCGTTACGGATGAAATAGTTCACGCCCGCGGTGAAAAGGTTGCCCATCGATACGGTGAAGAGCCATAGCGCCATGACCGCGCTCTTCATTTTGTTCGGAGCTTGCGTGTAGGAAAACTCAAGGCCGGTGATCGACACCATTGCTTCGCCCAAAGTGAGGATGACGTAGGCGAGGAACTGCCAATTCACGCTCGGTTTGGCGCCGCCGTCGATCATTCGCTGGATATGCCAGATGACCAGATAACTGCCCGCGGTGAGGAAGAGTCCGATGCCGATCTTGCGCAACGGCGTGAGGGTGAAGAGGCGATCCATCAATGGATAGATGACGTAATTCACCAGCGGGATGAAAAGCAGAATGAGAATCGGATTCGCGGTCTGCACCTGCGACGCGATCAGGTCCATACCCATCCAGTGCAGATCCATCTTCTGCGCCTGTAACGTCCACGAGCCGCCGCTACTTTGGTCCCAGAGCGACCAGAACATCGCGACAAAGACATAAACGATCGCCAGCCGACCAAGCGCCCCCAAGCCTTCCTTGCTGAAAACCTGTTTCACAAAGCCGAGCCCGGCAGGCGGAATATGAACGAATTTCTTGCGACCCGCCCAAAAGAAAATCGTCGCGATCACCATGGCGACGCCGGGAATACCGAAGGCCCAGCGCGGACCAAACCGTGGATCAGCCAGCAGGAATGGGCAGGCGATAGTCGAGATAAAGGAACCGGCGTTAATCGAGAAATAAAACCAGCCGAAAATCTTCGAAAGCAGATGCTTATTCGACTCGCCGAACTGGTCGCCAACGTTCGCCGAGACGCATGGCTTGATGCCACCGGAGCCAATCGAAATCAGGCCGAGGCCGGCAAAGAGGACCCAGCGTTGGCCGACACCGATACCAAATTTGGTGTCCATGAAGGCGAGGGTCAGATGGCCCAGGCAGTAGACGATTGAGAGCCAGAAAATGGTCTGGTATTTGCCGATGAAACCTTCCGCGAGGATCGCGCCGAAAATCGGGAGGAAGTAAACCGCGGAGACAAAAAGAGCGAAGTTCTGTCGCGCTTCGGCGTCGCCCATTTTATCCAACGCACCCAACTTGTTGACGATATAAGTCGTCATGAAAACGATGAGGATGGAACGCATCCCGTAGAAGCTGAAGCGCTCGGCCGCTTCGTTGCCGATGATGTACGGAACGCCCGGCGGCATCGTCGTCATGTTTGGTGGCGACGTTACGTATTGGTGTTTGGCCATAGGAATTAACTCCAGTTACTAGGGTTTCTTTTCTGGGAAAAGATCGACCGGTGTCCCGATGGGCGACGCGGTGGGCGCGGCCGCTTCCGTGCGCGTATCGGCGTTCGCGTGCTCTTCGGCGCGCGCTGGTTTTTCCGCACCGCGTTCACGTTGCACTTCGGGCAGCTCGCCGACGTGATGTTCTTCGCAGGAAAGAAAAACGAAAGTGCCGGCACAGACGAGAGATGACGCGATGCGCAAAAAACCGGAGGACATGCGGAGGCACATCTTAACGGCACGTATTCCGCGCGCGCAACTAAAACGTCGGAACGGTCCTCGTGAACCCTGTCCGACCTCTCAACGATGCTTCTTCTTGTTCACGGTCACGAGAAATTGTTTGGTCGCTGTATTGCCAGCCCGGTCACTGGCCGTGACTGTGACGGTAGTCACACCCTTTGGAAAACAGCTGCCCGATGGTGGACTGGCCGTGGCAGCGACCGGACCGTCGACATCATCGGTGGCACTCACCGAAAACGTTACGGTGGTGCACGGACGATGTTTCTGCTTCAAGACCGTGATGTTCGCGGGAACCGTGATCACGGGTGGCGTCGTGTCTGTCGAGACCGGAACTTGGAAATCCGATAACGTGACGTTTCGAGAAAGCAGCGCGTTATTCACGACAGTGTAAGTGACCGTGAACGAGCCTCCGCCATCGGTGGTGTTCAATCGTGCGCCGTTGGCGACGTTACTGAATGCGCCTGCCAAGATGTTCTGGGTGGTGACGATCGTAAAAACATCACCAGGCGCGGGCGTGAATCCATTGATCAGAGTCACGCTCAGATTCCCGTTCAATGTCAGGACACCGCCGTCAGTCTTATTTAAAAGATCGTATTGCGTTACCTGCGTAGTTCCTCCCACCTCGAACGCAAGCTTCGACGTAGATCCGAGTTGCAGATCTCCTCGGTAATTGAGATTCCCCGCGGAGGATCCCGGCGCAATCGTGCCGTTATTGAGCAGAGATGCGCCTGCGCCATCGATAAATAGATCGCCGTTCCCGCCTATCGTATGACCGGAACCGTGGGTGACTGCGACATTGTTGATAAACAGCGCGGCGCGACCAGACGAAGCGCCATCCAGCCTGAGAAGGCCACTGCCGCCCAGCGTACCAGCTTCGTCAAATTCGAGTAGGCCATTCGCATTTACGGGATCGGTAGAGTTGACGAGGATTGTCCCGTTGTCCGTGAGTCCAGTTCCTCTAACGTAGAGTGTATGACTCGCGGGAATTTTAATCGCGCCGTTATTGGTCACTCCTTTAAACAGCGCATTGTTTCCTCCCACGATTTCGATCACTCCGCCATTAGTGGTGTTCAGCGTACCGCCAATCAAAGTGGCACCTACGATTCCACCATTGTTGTTGCCGCCGATCTGTAGTTTGCTACCGGCGCCATCAGCTGTGAAGGACCCGCCGCCACTCTGATCCAGGATGCCGGAATACAATCCAACCACGCCGCCGCCAATCGCTTTAATGACACTGTTGTTCTTATGCAACAGGCCGTCGTTGTAGATGAAATCCAGTTGCATGCTGTTCCCGGCAGCGTCGTCGCCAATGATGGTGCCGTTGTTTACGAAGAGACCATCGCCAAGAATAGTGCCGCGTCCCTTCACTGTTTGATTTGCCCCGATGGTGAGCGTGCTGCCGCCACCAAATTTCAGATTTGCCCGGTTATAACCAATACCGTTCAGCGTGACGGTGCCGTTCCCATCCAGAGCCCCGCTCTCATCGAACTCGAGGTTGCCCGTATCAGCTACCGGATCAGTGGAGTTGACCAGCATCGTGCCATTATTCGTTAGCCCCGTGCCCCTAACATAGAGTACGCGACTTCCGGGAATCTGAACCGCGCCATTGTTCGTCACGCCTTTCATGAGAGTGCCGTTTCCTCCCACGATCTCGGTCACTCCGCCATTAGTAGTGTTCAGCGTGCCGCCAATCAAAGTGGCACCCACGATACCACCATTGTTGTTGCCGCCGATCTGTAGTTTGCTACCGGCGCCATCCGCCAGGAACGAACCTCCACCCGTTTGATCCATGGTGCCGGAATACAATCCAACCACGCCGCCGCCAATCGCTTTGATCAATCCGTTGTTCTGGTGAAGAACGCTATCATTGTAAATGAAATCGATCTGCAGGCTGTTCCCGGCAGCGTCGTCGCCAATGATGGTGCCGTTATTCACGAAGAGGCCGTCTCCAAGAATAGTGCCGCGTCCCTGCACCGTTTGATTTGCCCCGATGGTGAGCGTGCTGCCGCCACCAAATTTCAGGTTCGCCCGGTTAAAGCCGATACCGTTGAGTCTCACGCTGCCGGTTCCACTGAGAGTGGCGGTCTGGTCGAACTCGAGAGCGCTGGTGCTGTTGACCGGGTCAGTCGTGTTCACAACTATCGCGCCGTTGTTAGTGACCCCGCTGGAACCGTTGAGAAACAAATTCCCGTTAGGAGCGATATTTAGCGTCGAGATGCTGGAGACATTTAAACTCAGAACCGTCACGCTGATCCCCAACGTGCAGGGAGAGGCAAGAGTAATCGATGCGTCATAAGACGGGTTCGACCCGGGAATGACGGCGCTCGTGTTGGGATCGGAAATTGCGTGCCCATTGGAAGGATACGCTCCCGTGCTCCAATTGCCGGCAGTGCTGAAGTCGGCGGGGTTGCCGAGGTTACCAATATGCTGGTCGCGCTCCCAAATTCCATCGCCGAAACCATTGGTGTAGGTGGCTGTAAATGTCGCGGCAGTTGCCAGAGAATTGAGCGCAAGCGCGGCGATCATGATGGTTACAAGCCAGGAGAGTCGGGGAACGGTAGATTTAATTTTCATACGGCTGGGTAGTTTTGCTTTAGAGGGAATGCGAAAAATGACCCACCAAAACGGACATCTATTTGCGAAATAGTTTCTCCCCGTCCGCCGGTTTTATCGGTAGGGTCGCTTTTTGAAATGCGGAGCCACTGTGAGTGAATCAACACCGGACGTAACGCAGCTCCTCCAAGACTGGCAGGAGGGCGATCCCGATGCGTCTGCCCAGCTCATGCCGCTGGTGTATGAGGAACTGCGCCGGCTTGCCCGCGCTTATCTTAGCCGCGAAAAAGTCGACCACACCCTACAGGCCACCGCACTAGTCCACGAAGCGTACATCCGCCTCGTCGACGACGGACGGGTCAGCTGGAAAAATCGCGCGCACTTTTACGGCATCTCCGCGCGCTTGATGCGGCGGGTGCTGGTGGAATACGCGCGTGCTCACAACGCCGCGAAACGTGGCGGACTGCAACAAAAACTCTCGCTCGACGAAGCGCGCGACGTTAGCGCGGGCGGACCGGTGGAGCTGGTAGCGCTGGATAGTGCGTTGCAAGCGTTCGCGCAGTCCTATCCGCGCAAGAGCGAAGTGGTGGAGCTGAAATTCTTCGGCGGGCTCGACACCCGCGAAATTTCCGAAGTATTGCAGGTATCGGAGAAGACGGTGATGCGGGATTGGAGCTTCGCGAAACTCTGGCTCTACCGTGAGTTGACACCCGATGCAGGCTGATCGCGCCGAACGCATCGCTGGTATCGTGGAGCGCAGCCTCGAACTCCAGGGCAGCGAACGTGCGAAGCTGATCGTGCATCTTTGCGAGGGCGACGCCGAGCTTCAACGGGAGGCCGAGTCACTTTTGAATTTCGAAGAGGAAGCGCACGGTTTTATTGAAGCGCCGGCGTATGAGGCTGTCGCGCAATCTGTCGTTGATGCGGTCGCGGATCTTCGAACCGAACAAATACTTGGTGATTACAAAATCGTCTCTCTGCTCGGTGAAGGTGGGATGGGTGAAGTTTACCTCGCAGAAGACACTGCGCTCGGCCGACAGGTCGCTATCAAATTTGTGAAGAGCGGATTCGGAAATTCGAATATCGTCCGTCACTTTCGCAAGGAAGAACAGATTCTCGCGAGCCTGACCCATCCAAACATCGCGCGGCTCTATCGCGGAAGCGTTACCCCGGATGGAGTCCCGTACTTTGTGATGGAATACGTCGATGGCGACCGCCTCGACGATTATTGCCGCGACGAACAGTTGCCCATTACCGCGCGGCTCAACCTCTTCCGAAAGATTTGCTCGGCCGTTTCTTACGCGCACCAGCACCTCATCATTCATCGCGACATCAAGCCGGGGAACATTCGAATGACTGCTGAGGGCGAGCCAAAGCTCCTTGATTTTGGGATTGCGAAACTACTGGATCCCCAAACAGCGAGCATTGGCGCACAAACGATGACGCTGGCATCGGTCATGACGCCTGAATACTCCAGTCCCGAGCAGGTGCGTGGGGAAAACATGACGACCGCCAGTGACGTGTACAGCCTCGGAGTCGTTCTCTACGAATTACTCACCGAGCAAAAGCCTTACCGAATCGACAGTCGCACCCCCGCAAATATCGCGCGCGCCATTACTGAGGGGCAGCCGGCGCGTCCGAGCACAGCGCTTACTAAGAATGCGTTACCGTTCGCCAAATCGCAGTCACTCCGTGGCGATCTCGACAACATCGTACTGAAGGCTTTGCGCAAAGAACCGGAACGGCGCTACGCATCGGTTGCGCAATTTTCGGATGACATTCGCCGGCATCTCGAAGGCCAGCCCGTCATGGCACGCAAAGATACGGTCGCTTATCGCGCGTCGAAATTTGTGGCGCGCAACAAGGTCGCCGTTTTCGCCGCTGCCTTGATTTTGTTGGCGATCATTTCCGGCCTGGTGGTCTCTTTGGCTCAGGCGAAAAGCGCGCGCCAAGAGCGGGATGTCGCGCAGCGAGAAAGATTAAAAGCGCAGCGCATCAACAGCTTCCTCCAGGAAATGCTTGGCGCCGCTGCACCCGAAATAAAAGGCGTCGATGTCAAAGTTGTTGAACTCTTGAGCGAGGCGTCGCGGCGTGCAAAAGCGGACGCCGCTTCTCAACCAGACGTGATGGCCGATGTGCTTATGACACTCGGCAGGACATACATTTCACTCGGTCTGTTCGAGCCTGCAGCGGATAATCTCCGTGCCGCCGCGGACGCAAGTTTGAAGGCTAACGGCGAACTAAATTCAACGACGGCAACGAGCCTGGGTTGGCTCGGGTTGGCCTTGGGCGACCTCGCTCAGTCGGAAGAAGGCGAGTCGGTTTCTCGCAAAGCAGTTCTTCTCCAACGGCAACTCCATCCCGAGGGCAATGCCGACCTCGGCGTCGCACTTTACAGCCTGGGCCTAAATCGGGTCGCGAATGGCGAGGCACGGAGTGCCATTCCGCTTTTAGAAGAATCCAGTGCGCTAATTGAAAAACATCTTAGCCAGAATCACGGTTATTTCTTGGCGACTCTGACCGCGCTGGCAGTCGCTGATGAAAAATCCGGAGACGCTTCCGGCGCTGAAGCTTTGTACCGACGGTCCATCGCTCTTGGGCGCCACGTTGAACGGCGCTACCGCATTTACCTGGCTCAGGCCTCGGGTTATCTCGGAGCAATGCTGATCAACCGGGGAGGTTACGCAGATGCCGAAGTTGCGCTGCGTGAGAGCGAACAGGTTTATCGCGAAGTTGGGGCTGATTCGAGCGTCCCAATGATTCAGGCGTGGCTTGGATCGCTTTACCTCGTGCAGAGCGATTATGCGCGAGCCGAAATTGAATTTCGAAAAGCGCTCGAGGTGCTTCCGAGATACTTGCCGGCTGACCATTACATACCGGCCGACGCGAAGTATGGCCTCGGCTTAACGCTAACCCGGACAAACAGGGCCAGCGAAGGCGAGCCCTACTTGCGTGAGGCGCTCGCAAGCCGGCAAAAGATTCGTCCAAAAGTGGGGGCGGCAATATACAACACCCAGAGTGCATTAGGGGAGTGCCTCGCCGTGCAACAACGCTTCGCTGAGGCCGAACCATTGCAAACCGAAGCATACGAACGGCTCAAAGGCCTCTTGGGCGCACCCGACCCGCGTACGATTGAAGCACGCAAACGCATCGCAACTCTATACGAACGGTGGGGCAAAGCTGATATCGCAGCGCGGTACCGATAGTTGGCGGCTAACCGCGTCCGGTAACACGACGGGGTCCCTCGACTTTAGCTCGGGGATGACCAGAAGTGACGTTCCTCCCGGTTTAAATTGAAAGGCGCTCCCCTCGCATTACTATCGCCCAGTGTCTCGCTCAGCAAAAAATGGCGCATGGAATGAAGTCTTTGCGCTGATTCTCCTCGGTTTTGGCACCCTCCTTTTCCTGGCGCTGATCTCTTACAACCCAAAGGATTTGCCCTCATGGGTGCCTTGGAGCTATCTCTCGCCGCCAAATCGGCCAGCGCAGAATTTCATTGGCCCGTTCGGCGCGATTTTCGCGAGCGTCTTTTATCTGCTCATTGGAGCCGCATCCTATTTGTTCGCGGCGGTGCTGCTCGGTTTCGGCGCGGCGAAATTATTTCATCCGACGCTGAGCGTCACGCGGCGCGCACTTTGGATCACGCTTTTTATCATGTCGGGCGCCTGCCTGCTTCACCTCCAGAATTACGGACTGCGCACCTGGCATAGCGCGTTCAACATTCAGGGACCCGGCGGTTCGGTCGGCTATTTCTTCGGCAAGAAGCTTCTGCAAACCGCGCTCGGAGACGTCGGCTCGATTGTTCTGCTGGTCGGCGTTTATCTTTCGAGCCTTATTCTCATGACCGGCCTGCGGCCGATTTATATTGTGCGCCAGACCGTGACGGCGACTCGTCGTGGAGCAGTGCGATTCCGCGAGTGGCGGCTCAGCCGCGAAATGCGGAAAGCCGACATCAAAGGTCAGCTTGAGATCAGTCAGCGCGAACTGCTGAAGCAACGGCGTTCGATAGAAAAACAATTAAGGAAACGCGGTGCTCCGACACCCGAACAGCCCACGGGTTCGCTCATGTCGGCGGAGGAGCTGGCGAGTCGCCCGAAGCCTAAAGTTGTCGACACCACCGCCTTTCCGACCGAAACCGCACCACGCCGCAAACCGTCACTGGCGGAGTTACGCAGCGGAACGGAAAAGCCGGAAGTCGGCGGCGTTGCGACAGTCAAGCGAGCGTTCGATCCGGAAAAGTATGTGCTGCCGGGACTCGATCTCCTAGACGAGCACGACCAGGAAGGAAGAGCGGCGGTGGATCCAGCGGAACTCGAGCGCGTGCAGCAAACGGTGATTGAAACGCTTGCTCATTTTGGCATCGCCGTTGCCGCTGGCGACATCACTAAAGGTCCCACGATCACGCGCTATGAAGTCTACCCGGCGAAAGGCGTGCGCGTAGACAAGATCGTAAGTCTCGAGCGCGACATCGCCCGCGCCACCCGCGCCGAACGCATCAACATTCTCGCGCCAATTCCGGGCAAGGATACCGTCGGCATCGAGATCGCGAATACGCGCAAAGTGAAGGTGACGCTGCGCGAACTTCTGCAATCAGCGGATTGGGAAGAAGCAAAAGTGCGCGGGAAAGTGCCGCTCGCCCTCGGCAAAGATGTTTACGGTAAAGTGATCATCGCGGATCTCGCGGCGATGCCGCATTTGCTCGTCGCCGGCACAACGGGCAGCGGCAAAAGCGTCTGTATTAACGCGCTGGTGGCGAGCATGCTCTTCCGTTTCACCCCGGAAGAACTGCGCTTCATCATGATCGACCCCAAAGTGGTCGAAATGCAGGTCTACAACGCGTTGCCGCATCTCATTATGCCGGTCGTGACCGATCCAAGAAAGGTGCTGCTCGCGCTGCGCTGGCTCATCGATGAAATGGAAAAGCGTTACAAGATTTTCGCGGCGGTCGGGGCGCGAAATATCACCAGTTTCAACGGTCGTCCGAAAAAGAAAACGCAGAAGGAATTGGATGAGGAAGCTGAATCTGTAGCCGCGGTCGCTGGCCGCGGATCGGACAACGCTGTCAACTCTCAGCCGCGGCCGGCGACCGCCGCTACAGAGATCAAAGTCCCTCGCGATGACGATCTGATCATTCCGGACCGCATGTCGTATATCGTCGTCATCATCGACGAACTCGCGGATTTGATGCAGACCGCTCCGGCCGATGTGGAGAGTGCGATCGCGCGCATTACGCAGATGGCACGCGCTGCGGGAATTCATCTTATCGTAGCAACGCAGACTCCGCGCGCCGACGTCGTGACGGGCGTGATCAAGGCGAATATCCCGAGCCGCATCGCGTTCCAGGTCGCGTCGAAAATCGACAGCCGCGTGATCCTTGATGAAAACGGCGCCGATCGGCTTCTCGGCCAGGGCGACATGCTTTACCTGCCGCCTAGTACTTCGCGGCTGATCCGGGCGCAGGGCGTTCTCGTTACGGACGATGAAATCCGGCGGCTGGTGGATTTCGTGTCGGCCCAAACGCCGCCCGCCTTTGACCTCGCGATCCAGGCAAAACTCGAATCGACCGCGACCCCGGCCGATGATGTGACCGAGGAAGATGAGGAGCTGGTCGAGAAATGCCTCGAGATTATCCGGCAGGAAAAGCGGGCCTCGACCTCGCTTCTGCAACGTCGTTTGCGACTTGGTTACACGAGGGCCGCGCGCATCGTTGATATTCTTGAGCAGCGCGGCATATTGGGACCCGGCGAAGGCGCGAAGCCGCGCGAGATTCTGGTCGATCTCGACGCCGCGGTTTAAAACCCCGCATGGACTCGATGACTGTAGAAGGCTTAGGCGAGAAATTTCGTGACGCGAGGATCGCAAAGGGTCTGACGCTGGAGGAAGCGGCGCGTCTAACGAAGATTAGGCCATCGCGCCTTTCCGAGATCGAAGAGGACGATTATGCGAACTTCCCGAGTCTCGCCTACGCCAAGGGCTTCCTGCAGATTTACGGGAAGTTTCTCGATATCGATGTTACGCCGTACCTCGAGGCGTTCGAGACCTCGGGCGCGATCACGGTCGATGGCTATTCTTATTTGCAGGATGCGCCGGCGCCCAAGCCGACGCGCACGTCCGTGGTTCGACGCGATAGCGGAAACCGCACGTCAATCTGGCCACTCGTTATCGGCATCATCGTGCTTCTGGTCGGGCTTTGGTTCGTTAAGCTGATGCTGGATATCGGACGTCTCGCGCCGAAGCCAGAAGCTACCGCTGTGGCGACGCCGGTTCCGTCCGGCAACATCGTGGCGCCGCGCGCAATGCCGGTTGAAAATCCCCCAGCGGCGAATGTGAACCCCGCACCAACCACCGCCGTCGCGCCAAGCGTCCCTTCCGCACCGCCCGCTGCGACACAGCCGGAAGTGCGCCGGGCCGAACCGGTCGCGCCGGAAGAGCTTGGCCAACGTCCCGCCGGCCCCGCCCATCGAGTCGAGGTGAAACCGACGCGCAAAACTTATCTTAAGGTCGTGGTCGACAACGAATCTGTAACGCCCGCATTTGAGCGCTGGGTTTCGCCCTCCGACTCGCCGCTCCAGTTTAGCGGCCACCGCATAAATATCCGCGTGCTCGATCGTGAAGCCGTGCGCGTATCGAAAGATGGTGTGCGGGTCGATTCCAACGACTCTGACGTCACGATCGAGGACTAGGCGGAACGCTCCGCATTAAATTCGATGGCAACCAAAGTGGGCATGATCAGCCTCGGCTGCGCGAAGAATCTCGTCGATGCGGAGATCATGCTCGGCAGTGTGATCGAGCGCGGGATGCAAATCACCTCGGACGCCAACGACGCCGACGTGCTGGTGGTAAATACCTGCGCGTTCATCGACTCGGCCAAGACGGAATCGATCGACGCCATTCTCGAGGCGCACCAGGAACGAGGGCTTAGCCGCCGCGCCAACCAAAAGCTGATCGTGAGCGGCTGCATGTCGCAACGTTTCTCGAAGGAACTGCGCGAACAACTACCCGAAGTCGACGCCTTCATCGGGCTCGATCAGGTGCGCGAACTTGGAGAAATCGTGGAGCGCGTCATGACCAACGACGATGAGCTCGATCTCGTTACGCCGCGCCCGCGTTACATCCCGGATTACGACACGCCACGCTTTCGCCTTACCCCTTCGCACTCCGCTTATGTGAAAATTGCGGAGGGTTGCAATCACCCGTGCAGTTTTTGTGTGATTCCGCAGATGCGCGGTCGTCATCGCAGTCGCGCGCCGCAATCCGTCCTCGCGGAAATTCGCGGCCTCGTGGCCGAGGGGGTACGCGAGATCAATCTCATCAGCCAGGACACCACTTATTACGGGATGGATTTATGGAACGAGAAAGCCGGGCCGCGCCAGCAGGTCGATTCATCCCGAGGGCTGACTCTGGCCGCGCTGCTGCGCGACATCCAAAAGATCGAGGGCGACTTTTGGGTCCGCCTCCTTTACACGCACCCGGCGCATTGGAGTGACGAGCTGATCTCGACCATCGCTTCGTGTAATAAAGTGGCGCGCTACATCGACATGCCACTGCAACACATCGACGAGGCCATGCTGGTGCGCATGCGACGCGAAACGAGTCGCGCACACATTGAGAATTTGATCACGCGCATCCGCGCTGGGATTCCTGGCGTCGCGATCCGCACGACTTTCATCGTGGGATTTCCGGGCGAAACGGAAGCGGAGTTCCAGTCGTTGCTCGAGTTTATCGGACGCGTTCGATTTGAACGCCTCGGCATTTTCAAATATTCCCGCGAAGAAGGTTCGCGGGCCGCGAAGATGCCGGACCATCTCCCGGGCAAAGTGAAGAACGAGCGCTACCGCCGCGCGATGAAGCTGCAGCAACAGATCGCGCACGACAGCGCGCGCCAGCAGGTCGGCCGCAGGCTGCGTTTGCTCGTGGACGATTCGCTCATCGCGCGCACGGAAGCCGATGCGCCCGACGTCGATGCCCGCGTCATTTTAGCGGAGGCCGCCAAAGTCGGGGAGTTCGTGGAACGCCAGATCATCGGCGCGCGCGGTTACGATCTGCTCGCGTAAGAAAAAAATCGCGCGCTCGGCGCTTAAATTCAGTGACAAAAATTCCGGTTTCGCACAGATTGTCTCGCCCTCCTCGCGAACACAATGCCTGACGTAAACGAGCCGAAGAAAGAAACCGTCCGCATCACTCTGCCGCCGCGTCCGGCAGCGAATCCCGTGGGCGCTTCCCGCGATACCGTCCGCATCAATCTCCCGGCGCGTCCCGCTCCGAATGGCGCGGAACCGCCCCGTCGACTCGTCCCGCCTCCACCTCAGGTGAGCGGCGGGGCTCCTGCTCCCCGCCCACCGATGGCACGGCCGCCGATCCCGGCGCCTTCAGCCACCGTTGTTCGACCGCCCACTTTCACTTCACCGCCGGCTCTCGCTTCCGTGCCGGCGCCAGCGCCGCGCATTGTTCCGCCGTCCCAA
>JBBQHM010000007.1:0-41843 GCA_038323965.1 Chthoniobacterales bacterium
CAGAAATGGCCGGTCTTTGCGAACTCTGCTGCCGGGCATTGCACTACTCGCAGGGCTGGTAACGATCTGGTCCTATGTGCTCGTTCCAGTCGCACGGATGCAGGGGGCGCAGCACGATATCTACCTTGATCGCTGGTGGGAAATAGCCGCGCTGTCGCTCGCCCTGATGTTCCCGGCATCTTTTTTCTCGGGACTATTATTTCCCTCCATCGCGAGCGCCGTGCAGGAAGGACGCAACAGTAGAATCAAGAGCACGGGCCTGGTCACTTTGTGCAATACGGTCGGCGCTGCGGTTGGACCCCTGCTGGCAACTTTTATTCTACTTCCGACGATAGGATTCCAAAAGACACTCCTGGCGTGCGCAATCACTTATCTGGTAGTGGCTGTTCTACTACTTCCATCCCGGAAACTCGCTGTTTCCTCAATCACAAGGTGGAGCTGCGTTGGACTTGGCGTCGCCTTTGTCGCGACCTTCGTTTTTTTTCCATACGGACGCGACGAAACACATTTCGCGGCGGCCCGTTCGACCTTCGAATCTGGTGGGGAACATCTCATTGCGAGGCGCGAAGGAACTTCCGACACTCTGCAACTGCTGCGCTGTGACTACGAGAAGGAGCCACTCTACTATCGCCTGCTGTTTAACGACTTCTCGATGTCGGGCTCGACCTACTTTGGCCAGCGCTACATGCGGCTCTTTGCCTATTTGCCGTTAACTCTTCTGCCCCACGCGACGGACGGTCTGCTCATCTGCTACGGAGTAGGGGCAACGGCCGACGCCCTGGTGACGAATTCCACGCTGTCGCACGTGGACATTGTCGATATCTCCCGGGAAGTCTTCCAGTTCGCGGACATCGATGTCAGCCCTGCTCACAGCAACCCGCTGCACGATCCCAAGGTCACCAGTCATGTGCAGGATGGCCGGTTTTTCCTGCAAGCTACGGAGCGGCGATACGACGTCATCACCGGTGAGCCGCCGCCGCCGAAGGTGGCAGGGACGGTCGCGCTTTATAGCGAGGAATTTTTCAAACTGCTACGAAGCCGGCTGAAGCAAGGAGGGATCGCTACTTTCTGGCTTCCTATTTACCAGCTCGATGTTCCGGAGATGAAATCGATCCTGCGCGCGTTTCATAACGCCTTTCCGACGATGGCGATGTGGGGAAGCGCAGATGAAGAATGGATCATGATGGGATTCAACGGCGAACCGGATGGACTCACGAGCGCGAATCTGCGGTCGGTGTTCGAGAATTCGACTACGGCGGAACGCTTCAAAGCAATCGGGATTGAAGTGCCGCAGCAACTCCCTGCGCTTTTCCTGATGGATGGCGACGAGGTGGAGAGAATCACGGCGAACGCGAAACCGCTGACTGACTTTTATCCGAAGCGGCTCGGCGACGGGCCGCCGGATACAGATGGCATCCACGCGTTCGCTTCTGAATATATGGACGCGAAGGCGGCGGCACGACGTTTTCGCGATTCGCCCCTGATGTCGAGGATCTGGCCGGCCGCGGCCGTGCGCGGGCTTGATGGCCTCTTCCTCATCCGGGAAACGCGCTACCAGTCCGCCAATCAAAAGACCAACATGTTCGCAGAGCTGGATTTTTATGTGCGCGGCTCACGCCTGCAGACGCCGGTGGAAGAGGTCCTGCGGAGCGATCCAATGCGCGTGGCGACGGCGGAGAAAATCGCTGCGGCAACGCCGGAACCGGCGACTGAAATCGTTCCAGATCTGGTGGCCGGAGCTTTTGCGCGGCGTGATTTTCGCCGCGCCATCAGCCTTCTCGAAAAGCTGCAGAGCGAAGGCAGTGCCGGGCCGGATCAACTCGTGCTCCTGACGTACGCGTATTGTCTCGCGGGCGAAGTGGCCAAGGCGGACGGAACGGCCGCGTTGTACGCGAAAGCGCAGGGACCGAGCGCGTTTACGGATTGGTTTTGGGCGAAACTGCACGCCGATTTCGGTCTCACGCCGCCGAATTAGCCGGGAGGCGGCGCGACGCCACGGAGCAAGGGGATTCATGCCGCCTGCAAATGCGCCTTGACGATACCCTTATTCCTACGGAACTAATACGCCTTGTCCCGACCCCTGTTTCCGAGAAACGGGACTGAATCTCTGATTATGGAACACTTTACATCTTTGCTGTGCCGTCGCTTCGCTACGGCCTTCGCAGCAATTTTTCTTCTCGCGGCAACTTCTGTCGCGTTCGCGCAAGGGCAGGCGGAACGACCGGGCGCGCCTCGGATCAAGTCGATCGATGTCCAATATTCGGGACCAGTGACAATCAGCAAGGAACGCATCCTGGCACAGATGCGCACCGCGATTGGCCAGCCTTATTCCGACGTCATCGCGGAACAGGATATCCGCAGTCTTTACAGCACTGGTTCGGTGCAGAACGTCCGCATTTTCGGGGCGCCCGAGGGTGACGGCATCAAGGTGACGGTCGTCGTCCAGACCCGCCCGATCGTTAACGAAATTCAGATCGACGGGGCGGAACGAATCAAGGCGAAAGCGCTGCGCAAGGATATCGCGGTCAAAATTAATCAGCCGGCAAAAGAAGATGACTTGGAGAAAGGCCGGCAAAAAATCCTCGAGCGTTATCAGGCGCACGGATTTACGGACGTGGATGTGAAATTCCGCATCGAGCCGATCGACGAAAAGCGCGGGACATCGCGCGTGGTCTACACCGTGACGGAGGGAGTGCGCGGCGCGATCGAGGCGGTGCGTTTCGACGGCAACGAACATTTCTCCGATAAGACTCTGCGCAAACAGATGAAGACGAAGGGCAAGTGGATTTTTTCGTTCATCGATAAATCCGGTCGGCTCGACGAGGCGCAGTTGCAGCTGGATATGACTTCAATCCGCGAGTTCTACCAGAACCACGGATACATGGATGTGCAGCTGAGCGATGCGCGGAAAGAGCGCGAAAAAAACGGGCCGCTGCAGATCGTCATCGGGGTGAACGAAGGGCCGCAGTATCACGTCGGCCGGATCACGGCGGCCGGCTACAAGGCGACGACGATCGAGAAACTCCGCGCCATCATGAAGCTGAAGGAAGGTGACGTTTATTCGCCGAAAGGCATTCACGATGACGCGAAGGCGATCGCGGATAACTACGGGACCGGTGGTTACGTCGATCTCAACGTCCTGCCGCAGAACAAACCAGCGGGCGCTGGCCGCATCGATGTTCACTACCAAATCGAGGAAGGCGGGCGCTCTTTCGTGCAGCGCATCAATATCGTCGGCAACACCCGCACCAAGGACAAGGTGCTCCGCCGCGAAGTGCTGGTGGCGCCGGGCGATGTCTTTAACACTGTGCGCGTGGACGTCACGAAAAAGCGTCTCGAAAATCTCGGCTTTTTCTCGAAGGTCGAGACTTACCCCGAAGACACCACGACCGACGGACGGAAGGATCTGACGATTCAGGTCGAAGAGAAGCGGACCGGGTCGCTCAATTTCGGCGCCGGCTTCAGCACGGTCGATAGCATTGTTGGGTTCGTTGAGCTCACGCAGGGAAATTTCGATATCCTAAACTGGCCCTACTTCACCGGTGGCGGAGAGAAGTTCCGCGCGCGCATTCAGTACGGCGCGAGCAGACAGGATATTGAGCTGGGTCTGACGGAGCCGTGGTTTCTTGACCGGCGCCTCTCTTTAGGCGGACAGGCGTTTTACCACGAAGCGAGCTATCTGAGTTCCGTCTATAACCAGAGCAACCTCGGATTCTCGATCGAAGCGCGAAAACCGCTGGGCAACTGGATGTCGGCGTCGCTCGGTTATCGCCTGGAATCGATCAATATCTTTGACCTTAGCTCCGGTGTCTCCGATGAGCTCAGAGCTGAGGCGGGGCAGTACACCAAGAGCCAGGTCACGGCCGGCTGGGTCTACGATCACCGTGATAATCCATTCCTGTCGCGGCGCGGTCAGCGTGTTTCGCTCACTGGCTATGTCGCGGGCGGACCGCTCGGTGGGACCGAGCAGATCTACGGATTCGACCTGGAAGGTTCACAATATTTCCATCTGCCATGGGATTTCATTCTCCTGCTTAACGGCGAAGCGGCATCCGTCGATTCCTGGGGAAGTGGTGACCGGGTGCGTATTTCCGATCGGCTTTTCCTTGGTGGATCGAACAACCTGCGCGGATTTAATTTCCGCGATGTAGGTCCGAAGGATGTAAACGGTGAACCGCTTGGCGGACTATCGATGGCCCGCGCCACGGTCGAAGTCACCTTCCCGATCGTGGTGAAAGCGCGCGGCGCCTTCTTCTACGATACCGGCATACTGGATACGGGTGCGTTCAAGTTCGGCACCGACCACTACGCGTCCGACGTCGGCTTCGGTTTGCGTTTGGACTTGCCAATTGGCCCACTTCGCGTCGATTACGGCATCCCGATCGATCGTGATGGCAATCACGGCAGCGGTAAGTTCAATTTCAATGTCGGTTATCAATTTTGAACGGAAGATGTCCGTTCAAGTCTAAGGTCATCCCAAACACCCTGTTTTTATGAAGAAGTTCGTCACTACCGCACTCGCCCTAGCGATTGCTTTACCCACCGCCGCTTTCGCGCAAGGCACCCTCAAAATCGGCACTGTCGATATGAACAAGGCCTTCCAGGAATATTCCAAGACCAAGGAAGCGGAGAAGAAAATCAACGAAGCCCGCGACGCTGCCAAGAAAGAATATGACGATCGCGCGGACGCCTACAAGAAGGCGCTGGAAGATCTCAATGCCATAACCAAGCAGCTCGATGCCCCAGCCTTGAGCGCTGATGCGAAAGCGCAAAAGGCCAAAGAGCGTGACGAAAAAATCGGCAACATCAAGACGATGGAGCGTGAGATTAACGACTTCCGCCAGACCCGCGAGCGTCAGCTGCAGGAGCAGGCGTTGCGCATGCGCAAAGGCATCGTCGAAGAGATCACTGGGATCGTGATGGAGAAGGTGAAATCCAGCAGCATGGACCTCGTCTTCGACAAATCGGGCATGAGTCTCAACGGCGTTCCTCTTCTGATGTATTCGAAGGACAACGTTGATTTTACCGCCGACGTAGTCGCGGTGCTCAACAAGCCAGGCCGCCAATCGAGCGTATCGCTGGATGCACCGGCAGCTTCGAGCAGCGCCAGCCCATCCCGGACGACTTCGGCTCGTGCCACCGCTTCGCCAGCTTCCAGCGCGAGAGCGACCGCCACCCCGTAATTTTCATTCCAGTTTCTTTCGAAAAACACACGCGGGCTTCGTGCTCTCGTGTGTTTTTTGTTAACCGGCATGGCGCGCACTAAATCGATAACGTTGCAGGTCGGCGCGTTCGTCCTTTGCGCCCTGGCGAATTTTTCTGCGGACTGGCAATCCACGCTCACGCACGACCCAGCCGGTTCGTTTGTGCCGCTGCGCGCCTGTCACGCCTCCTACACTTTTAGCTGGGGCGGCATCGTCGCAGCGTCGGGCGAAGTGCGCTACACCCGCGACTCCTCCGCCCAGTATCAGGCCGAAGCGCAGGGTCGCACCCAGGGTCTGGCGCGGGCGCTCTGGAAATATGACATGACGCATCACGCGGCGACCGACGGCAATTCGCTGCGCCCGATCGAGATGAAGCAGATCGAAGACGATCGGGGCAAGAAAATCACCACGGCGGCAACGTTCACCCGGGAGGGCGCGTCATCGTTGAAGAGCGACTCCAAACGCGATCCTAGAAAGCCGCCCAAAACAAAACGCCTGGCCCTTCCTGATCTGTACGATCTCAGTGCGGCGCTCCTCTATTTACGCAGCCAGCCCTTGGCCGACGGAAACGTCTACCGAATCGCAGTTTTCCCCGCGACCTCTGCCTACCTGACAACGGTCACCGTCATCGGACGCGAGAAGATGCGGGTGCATGCCGGTTCGTTCAATGCCATCAAAGTTGATGTGCAGCTGAACCATGTCGCGAAGAATCTGGAGCTGGAGGCGCATCGGAAATTCAAGCGCGCGACCGTCTGGCTCTCGGACGATCAGGACCGGGTGCCGTTACGGATCGACGCCGCGGTTTTTGTCGGAACGGTGACGGCTGAGCTGCAATCGATCACATTCGACGGAGCAGCTGCGACCAAGCCGACGCCGTAGCTATTCGCGAATCCATTCGCCGCGCACCGGCGGCTGCGGATACGCCCGGCGCGGAAGCAGGTGCCGTGGCACATGTTGACCCGGCAGAAGTTGCATCGCGGCCAGCGTATCCATGTCGAAAACGCCGGTTGGCTGAAGGTCTGCCTGCGCTTGATAAGCACGCAGCGCGAACTCGGTGGCAGGGCCGTACGCCCCATCAATCGATCCGCGATAATACCCGCGCTGCAGCAGGATATCCTGCGCTCCGCTGATGACGCTGCGCTGGATGGGCGGAGGCGCAGTTTCGTAGGGCGTGCCTGCGAAAATACCTGACCCGTTAGGCGTAATCGCAGGTGCTGTGACCGGCGGAGTCGTAGGACTCTGTTCATAACTGCGTGGGTCAGGCTGCGCGTAGTTTTGCGATGAAGTCGCGCTCTGCTCATCCTGTGTCACCTCGCGGGGCGGCGGAGTAGAACTCGCCGACGAGGTCCGGGCAGCGCGCAGTGCGCGGATCGTCTCGGCGTTCAATTCCCCATCGACCTGAAGTCCGCTCCGGATTTGGTACCGGCGGATGGCTGCACCGGTGTCGGAATCTTTTACGCCATTAACTTCACCATAATAGAATCCCTGGTCCTTCAGAACGCGTTGCGCTTCCTCTACCGCCTGGTCGGCACGAACAACGAGTACGCTCGCCAGGATAAATAACGCAGACAGCAGGAGCGGCTTCATGACTGGGTAATTTGACGCTGCCAATAATTTCATATTCAGCTATGCGGCGCGGCCGCCGCGGCCCGTTGGATAAAAAGCTGACGGTATTTATCGATCCCTGCGGCGATCGCGGCTGCCATGCTCTCGCGATATTCGCCGTTCCCCAGCTTTACGATCTCTTCCTTGTTCGTCATGAATCCGCCCTCCACCAGCACAGCCGGATGCCGCACGTTGGCAATCACATAAAATTGCTCCGCCTTGGTCCCGCGATTCACAGCCTTCGTTCGCTCCACAACTGCTTGCTGAATAAACCCGGCAAGACTCTGACTTTCCAGCGTCGCCTCTTCATTCGAAGCGCGTTTTAAAAACGGCAGCCACGCCGCAAGTGCCGGCGCGACCTCCTGTTGATGCATCGCAAAATAAGTCTCCACGCCGTTGGCTCCCTGCCGTTTGGTATCGTTAAAATGAATGCTCACGAAGATGCAATCGGTCGCACGATTCGCGAGCGCAGCTCGATCCTGGAGCGAGACGTAGGCGTCGCCGCTGCGAGTCAGCCACGTGCCCAGGCCGTGCGCCTCTAGCAGCCGCCCCACGCGCTGCGCGACATCGAAGGTGAGATCTTTTTCCGTGACCCCACCGCACATCGCCCCGGAATCCTGCCCGCCGTGACCCGGATCGAGCACGACGAGACTGAATGCCGGTTGCGGCCGGACAACGGGGTCAAGTTGCGTCCGGCGCGAATCCGGCGCCGGATTGACGAAGAGCCAGCAGAGAGAACTTACGAACAGGAGAAGTCCGAAAGCTGCAGCGGGTCGTCCGATGTATTTGCGCACGGGAATTACGAAAGCATGGCTCTGGCTTGCACCGTGCCGATGGAGCGGAAAGCGATGGCCGATCGCGAATTTCGCTCCAGCAACGCCGCCTCCACTTCCCCGGCGAGGAGGCGTGACTCAAGATGTTGGCGAAGCGCGGCGTTGTCTTTCGGCGTGGGATCGTTGTTCGCCAGATCGCCCGCCGCCCAGGCAGTAAGGGCCGCTTGCATGGCCTGTCGCAAATCGAGCGCTGCCTCGGGCGGCGCGGCGAGAGACCGCTGCATTGCCGCATCGGCCACATTGTTGCCTGCCAGCAATCCGTAGCCTTTGCGCTCGCCCGCGATTGCACCGTCGTATTCCACACGCAGGAAAAGATCCTCCGCTGCGGAATCTCCCACTTCCGCGAATAACATGCGCGCGAGATAAGGTGCCCCGTAAATTTGCTCGAACGCAGCCTTGAGCGCAGCACTTAACGAATAATATACGAGGCGTCGCAGCGAGACGTCGGCAGCGGATCGGGTGAATCCCTCGGTGCTAGCGAGCTCAATCGCGGCCATCCGTAAACGCTCGATGTCTCCCGGATGTCCGATCGCCCCCATCGCGATCCGATCGTAAATCTCGAAGATCTTCTGTCGCGCAGCGCCGACCGTGACGAAGAGAATCCCCTCGACGCAGCTCACCGCGACGACCGGGCTCCCGCCGGCCAGTTGCGATTCCACGTACTCGCGGCGGTTCGCGATCGCCTCCACCCATCGATACGGTTCTTCAATCATTGCGCGTCGAAGAGTTCCGAAAGTTTTTCTTCTGCGACCGTGCGAATTCCATCTCGTGTCACGATCTTCATCATCGGAAATATGCGGCTGGTGCGGTCGACTCCGCCGGTGGCGGTATCCGATTCGGCGGCGGTGTCGAGAGCGCGCAGCGAAAGTTTCAGCGCGGAATCTTCATCCAACTCACGCAGCGGCCTGGCCCCCCAGCGATTTTCATAATATAAAATCCCGCGCACTGCGGGCGAGCCCGAACCGGTTGCGGCATACTCGGCCGCTTCAAACTGTGCCCCCATTGCGTCGTAAAAATAAAGTCGAGCGCCGCCGTCACTGCGCGCGTCGTAGGTGGCGAAAATCGGAACCACGACGCCGACTCCCTGCATCACAAACCCGAAGTTATCGCGCAGTAGCTTTGAGAGCGCGCGCACCTTGCCGTCCACACTCATCTCCTGCAATTGCGTGCGCCGAAAGTATTGAAACGAATGCTCCAACACCCGGGCCATTTCCCACGCCGTCGCCGGCACACCTGCGATTGCCATGATCGAATGACGATCGACTTCGAGCACTTTATCGGCGCGATCGTAAACGACGGTATTTCCAGCCGTGGCGCGTCGATCGCCGACGACGAGCACGCCAGCCGAATACTTAAACGCGAGGATGGTGGTTGCCTCGGTCGGCGTCCAGTCCCGCGCTACATTCGAGGGCGGCAGCGATGCTACCGGCGACATCAAACCCTGTCGGCGCAGGACGCTGACGAAATCATGGCCAGCGGCCTGGCCCTGGTCGTGCCCGAAGTTGGGCGATTGCATTTATTCGCCCGTCCGTTGGCGGTAGCGCTTTGACTGATTGGGATCGACCCGCCGCATTTTATCGAGCAGATCCTTTGTGTCGGGACGCGACACATCGGGCGAGCGCGGCCCCTCGCCTTCGTCGCGTTTTGGAGCCCATGGCGCCGGCTCCAAAGGTTTCTCGATTCGCTCCGGCATTTAACAAAAATTATGATGAAACGGTACAAAGGCAAACTGTCTGGGAAGCTTGCCACGACGAACCGGTAGCGCCTACAGTTGCCTGATGAACAGAACCGCGCGCCGCATCGTGATCTCGCTCCTGCTCGCCGGTACTCTCGCGTTCGCGCAGACGCCTCCTGCTCCCGACGGCGCAACCCCGGTGCCATCCGACCCGCTTTCCAAGCGGCTGGACGAGATGAATGCGAAGCTCGATGCGCTCTCGCAGCAGATTTTAAAAATTGAGCAGCACCTCGCCAATCAACGGCCCGGCGTGATGATCGGCGAAAAGGAAGCTCCGCCTGCGCCCGCGACGATGCCGCTTCCCGCGGCTTCCAGCCCGGCAACGCCCGCGCCAGGAAGTGCGAATGCCCATACCGTGGCCCGTGGCGAAACGCTTACCGCCATTGCCAAGCAATACAAAGTGACCGTGGAAGAATTGCAGAAATTCAATCACATCGAGGACGGCAGAAAACTTCAGGCCGGTCAAACGGTTCAAATTCCGCCATCCGCTACGCCCGCGGCAGCGGCCACGCCGCAGCCGTAATGACTGATGGACACGGCGACAGGCCAGCCATGGTTTCTGCGTAAACACGAAGACGGTTCAGTCTTCGGTCCACTCGCTTTCGAGCAACTATCAGACTGGGCCGCAACGGCGCGCGTGGCGCCCGCTGATTCTATTTCCGCCGATCAAATCACGTGGAGCAAAGCACCGATGCTACCGGAACTGGGCATGGACTGGCTCGTTGAAATTACGAGTGAGCGCTACTACGGACCGACCACGGTGGGCGCCGTTCATGAATTTGTGCGTCTGGGCGAAATCACGGCGGACACCACTCTCATCAATACTTGTGACGGAACGCGCCACAA
Source organism: Chthoniobacterales bacterium (assembly GCA_038323965.1). Classification (GTDB taxonomy): domain Bacteria; phylum Verrucomicrobiota; class Verrucomicrobiia; order Chthoniobacterales; family UBA10450; genus JBBQHM01. The sequence goes on from JBBQHM010000007.1 coordinate 10,224, forward strand.
AGTTGCCGCACTCGAGCCGGAAACGATTCCACCGCTCGTTTACGAAATGACCGATGCGATGCCCTCACCGTCGCCGATCGCGATTGATCTCGCCGATCGAATTCGCGATCTCGAACAAAGTCTCGCGGAAGAACGCCGGGCGTTACGCGAGAGCGAAGAGCGTTATCGAATGCTCGAAATTCGTTACCGCGAATTGCTGGAGCAGACGGCTTCTGACGGCACGCTGCGCTAAACTTACAACGTGGCGGCGAGTTCGGGCGCGTTGCCGGTGACATCCGTTTGCGCCAGCAGGCTCTCCTCGCAAAGACGGGCGTATTTTCCATCGAGCGCCAGCAATTCCGCATGAGTGCCGCGCTCGACGATGCGACCGCGTTCCAGGACGAGAATCTGATCTGCGCGAACCACCGTAGACAGCCGATGAGCGATGACGATCGATGTCCGATGCGACATCAGATGTTCCAGCGCTTCCTGAATCAGCCGCTCGGTCGCGGTATCAACGCTCGCGGTTGCTTCATCCAGAATCAGGATCGGCGGATCCTTAAGAATGGCGCGCGCGATGGACAAGCGCTGCTTTTCTCCCACGCTTAATTTCACACCGCGTTCGCCGACAACGCTCTCCAGTTTCTCCGGTAGGCGATCAATAAAGGCCCGGGCATTGGCGGCGTCGATCGCCTGCCAGAGTTCATCATCGGTGGCACTTGGTTTGCCCATCGCGAGGTTTTCTCGAATCGATCCGTTAAACAAAAAACTTTCCTGTGTGACCATCCCGATGTTTTCGCGGAGCGCACGCAAACCGAATTCGCGGATCGATTTTCCATCGATCATGATCTCGCCGGAAACGTGCTCATAAAAACGCGCCAGCAAATTCACCAGGGTCGATTTGCCGGCGCCGGTGGTCCCGACCAGCGCAATCGTCTGTCCCGGTGCGGCATGAAATGTAACGTGACTTAACGCTGGCAACTCTTCCGCGTATCGAAAACTGACGTCGTCATAGCGGATATCCCCGAGAAAGCGCGCATCGGCGTGCCCCCTGTTCCATCCCGCTTCGATCGGCTCGTCGATGATCTCGAAAACGCGTTCGCCGGCCGCACGGCCCGCCTGCACCAATTGGTTGAGCTGGTGCAGCTTGCCGATCGGTTCATACAGAAAGCCGGTCAGCAGCAGGAACGCCACCAGATCGCCCAGTTCCATCACGCCGCCGAGCACTGCCTTCGCTCCAAAGGCGACGACGAAAACAATCCCGAGCGAACCGAACAAATACATCGACGGGTGATAGATCGCCCATACCCGCATCACCAGTAACGTCGCGCGCCGGAGTTGATCGCTGGTGGCATTGAAGCGCGCATGCTCTTCTTTCTCGCGCACGAAACTTTTGATCTGGCGAATGCCCGCAAGATTATCATGCAGCAGCGAATTCATCGCCGAGGAAGCACGACGCTGAATGCGATAGCGGCGATGCGCGGTGAGCGTATACCAAAGCGTGCCGCCGACGAGAAACGGCAGCGGCGAGAGCGCCAGGAACGCGAGTTGCGCGTTCATGTAAAACATGACCGTGAGAACGATGACGATCTGCAGCACGGCGACCAGACCCTGCTCCACGCCATCGATCAGCATGCGCTCCACGGAATTCACATCCTCCAGGACGCGCGTCATCAAATCGCCCGTCGCGCGATTATCGAACCAACGCAGCGGCAGCAATTGGATGTGAGAATAGAGATCGCTGCGCAGATCGAAGATGACCCGTTGTTCAAACGTATTGTTCAGGATAATGCGCAGGCCGTTAAATCCGTGCTGCACCAAAAACGCCAGCGCCGCGAGCCAGACCAGCGGCATCAAGCGTTCGGGATGATGCTGCTTTAAGACTTCATCGACGACGCGTTTAGTGATCGCCGGGAAAACGATCACCATCGCGGTACTGATTACGGCGCAAAGTAGCATCATCGCCGCCATCCATGGATAGCGCCTGAGATAAGCGAAAACGCGCATCGTCGTTGGCATCGTTTTTCAAACTCAACGGCAGCCCCGTTGAGTCAAGCTACTGGATGAACGCGGACGCGTAGATCTCTAGACGTGATCCCCGCGACGCTTGTGCCGATCTTTAAAAGTCAGCTCGGCGATTCCCGATTTATCCAGCTCGCCCAGGCCTTCGGCGATCATCAACTCGTACTGCTTCCGCGTCGCGCGCGCCAGCGGCACATCGAGACCGATCTCCTCGGCCAGGGAAACCGCAATGCCGCTGTCTTTTGCCGCATGCGCCGCAGAGAAGAAACAGGCGTGATCGCGCTTCTGCATATCTTCGCCGTCCGTTTGCAGCACGCGTGACGCTGCCCCGGTCTGCGAAAAGATTTCGCGCAACGTCGTCAGGTCGAGACCAAGCGCAGCTCCAAGTCCCAGGCCCTCGGCCAGGCCCGCGGTGTTGATGTTCATCACCATATTCACCAGCGCCTTGACCTTCGCCGCTTCGCCCGTTTTCCCGACGAATCGAACGGTCGATCCCAACTTCTCGAGGATTGGCCTGGCAGTCTCGAAGGCTTCTTTAGTTCCGCCGCACATCAGGTAAAGCGAACCGTCACGCGCCTGGGTGATGCTCGACGCCATGCAAGCCTCGATCGTTTGCGCACCGGCGCGCTTTGCAAGTTGCTCCACCTCTACATGCACATCCGGCGAGACGGTCGCGCAGTTGATGAACAATTTTCCGCGCGCGTGCACGAGCAGATTGTCGCCTTCCGTCGCGAAGATCGCGCGCATCGCCGCATCGTCGCTCACGACGGTGATGATGACATCCGAGCCCGCTGTGACGTCGGAAAGATCCTGACTTGCGGCGCACCCAATTTCATGCGCGAGCTCCGTCGCATGGGCGCGATTCCGATCGTAAACAGAGGTGACGTGGAAGCCGCAATCAACGAGACGTCGCGCCATGTTCGCGCCCATTCGGCCGATGCCGACAAAACCGATATTCATGTTTGAGGTTTAAACGTTGACGTTTGGCTCACGGTCATTCCGAGCGCAGTCGAGGAACCCCGTTGCGCAACGTGCGGCTAACGCCACGGGGTCCCTCGACTGCGCTTCGCTCCGCTCGGGATGACGATGAGTTACGTCACTCAGAAAATCGGTGGGCGAAGAACGGATTGTGCGATTTCTCATCGCCGACGGTAGTGAGCGGACCGTGACCCGGACAGATGATGGTGTCGTCCGGCAGCGTGAGAATTTTCTCCAGGTTATTTTGCAGCGCGTCCTTGTACGAAGCGTTCCCTCCGCCCATCGAACCGGCGAAGATCGAGTCTCCCACGACCGCAACCGTGCGCTTCAATCCATGCACGACAAAAGTCATCCCCCCTGCCGAATGTCCCCAGGTCAGTCGTGAATCGATCCGCAATTTACCGACATCAAATTTATGACCTTCATCGATCGCTTCGACGCCGACGGTCTTCTCACGACTTGAGATGTAAATTGGCGCACGTGTCGTCTCACGAAGACGTTTCAGGTCCGCGACGTGATCCGCGTGCCCGTGGGTTAAAAGGATCAGGCGGACGGTTAATTTCTCGTCTGCAATTTTCTTTAAAATTGAAGTGCAATCCGACCCGGTATCGAACACGACGGCGTCGCGCGATCGCGGATCCCAGACCAAAAACGCGTTCACTGTTACGTCGCCGAACGGCGTATTGAACATCGCGAGGCCGTCGATCTCTTTGGCAGAGGTCGTGTAGTGGGGGTCGGCGAGATCAACCAGTGCGCGCCCTGCCAGCTGCAACACGGGCGCCACCCGCCAAAGCACGAGTTCTTCGTAATGACCCCGGCGCAACTTTTTCAGTTCTTCGGCATTAATCCGGGCCTGCTCAGTGAGTTGCCCATCAGAAATTCCAAGGCCGCGCTGCGCCTTGCCGACAATATCAGCGATCGTGTCTTCGAGTGGAATCATACGGTTTTACGTCAACGCAATTTCGCGCGAACCAGCGCGCAAATCCGCGAGGCGGGCCGTGATGATACGCTCAGCATCACCCGCCACGTCAATCACAGACCGCGGGGTGCCGGTTTCATGCTCGATGGACGTCATCGTGACGTCCGAAATTCCGCAGGGCGTGATCGCGCCAAAGGGCGAAAGATCGCCACCAACATTCAGGGCGAAGCCATGCATCGTGATCCAGCGCCGGACACCCACGCCAATGGATGCGATTTTTCGCTGTTGAACCCATACGCCCGTAAGTCCCTGGCGGCGTGTTCCGGTGATTCCGTAAAGGGCGACGAGCTCGATGAGGACCTCCTCGATCCAGCGCAAGTAGAGGTGCAAATCCCGGACGTAATGATGGAGATCGATCAGCGGATAACCGACAAGCTGGCCAGGTCCGTGATAGGTCGCCTGCCCGCCACGATTAATCTGGAATAATGGATGCGGCAGATGCGTGGCATCGCGCAAACTGGATTGGTCGGGCGTGCGCCCAATCGTGTAAACGGGCTCGTGTTCAAGCAGCAGAAGTTCATCGGGCGCAGCTGGATCGCGCGATTTGTTCGCGACGATTTCGTCCTGCATCGCGAGCCCGTCTGCGTAACTCAATCGGCCGAGCCAGCGCAATTTCATCGGAGGGACGTGCTTCCGCACGTCCAGGACACGCGGAAGCGCGTCCCTCCGGCTAATCCCCGCTCCGCTCATATCTGCACGCCACCCGTGACGCCGAGCCGCGCTGCTTCCGCCGCTCGCACGTGCGTCAACGCAATCGCCAATGCATCCGCCTCGTCCGCTTGCGGCGTCGCCGTTAATCCCAGCATCGCGCGAATCATGAATGCGACCTGCGACTTATCCGCGTTTCCGCGGCCGACGGTGGATTGTTTGATGCGCGTAGGGGAATACTCGAAAATCTCGAGACCATTTTCCGCGGCGGCCAACATCGCCGCGCCTCGCGCCGCCCCGAGCAAAATAGCGGTCTTGTGGCTTTGGACAAAAATCACCGCTTCCATCGCGCAACTATCAGGCTCGTGTTCACGGATGAGGTCTACGAGGCGATCGCGAATCGCGACGAGGCAGCGCGAGCACGGAACCTTGGGCGGGTTTTTTATCGTCCCGAAATAAAGAGTGCGATGCTGGCCACGCTCGGAATCGACGATCGCGACGCCGGTGCTGCGAAGCGAAGCATCAATCCCAAGGACTCGCATTGGTCAGCGCGCGATCAAACCTAGCACCAGGAAAACGCATCCCGCTGCTCCGAGCGCCATGCTGACAAACCAATAACGCCTGCGTTTGGTGAGCGCCGAAATGGCCGCCACCGCGATCGAGATTTGAAACATCGTCACGGCACGCGCGAAGACTTCGTGCTGATGAAAGAACGACTTCGCTACGCTCGACTTAGCCTCGGCCTCCTTGCGAATTTCCGCTTGCTCTTCTTCGTAGCGCTTCGCTTTTTCGCGATCAGATTCCGCCGGGGCGGGAGTGATGCTTAGCTTCACGTCGAGCACGGAAGCCTTGATGCTTTTCGCCCGGTAGTTATTCCTGTGATTTGCCGCCTCGATCTGGCTCCTAATCGCTTCGTTCGCGTGTTTCCCCGAGTGTAACCCGGCGATCGCCGCGAGAACCGCGAGGATTGCAGTCGTCAATGCGACCCCTGAAATCCAGGGCGCGCCGCCATGCTCCGCGGCGTGCTGCGTGTGTTCGTGCAGATGTTCCAATGGAACTTCGGCTTCTTCCATGCGGGCAATCTTAGGGTTGCCCGTCCACCGTTCAAGATGCGATTCGCGCGCTCGAAATATCCGTTGCTGTGCCGCGTCACTGACCGGAGCGTTCTGCCCTTATGTCCCGCGAATACACGTTGCAGCGCGCCCCTGCCACGGGTCCCGGCATCAACTACGCGGCTGAACTTAACGAGCAACAATTTGCAGCCGTGACGGCCCCGCCCGGGCCGCAGCTCATCATCGCGGGCGCCGGCTCGGGAAAAACGCGGACGCTGACTTATCGCGTCGCCTACCTGCTCGAGAACGGCGTCGATCCTCGCAACATCCTGCTGCTCACATTCACCAACAAGGCTGCGCGACAAATGCTCGATCGCGTTGCCGGATTGATGCCCGTCGATGCCAGTGGCATCTGGGGTGGAACTTTTCACTCGATCGGAAATCGAATGCTGCGCCGCCACGGCAGTGTACTCGGCTACACGAACGGATTCACGATCATGGACCGCGAGGACCAGAAAGATTTAATTAATTCCGTGGTCAGCGCGGCGGGGATCGATCCGAAGGAAATTCGCTTTCCGAAGGGCGACGTGCTCGCGGAAATTTTCAGCTTCGTCATCAACACGGAATCGCCCATCGAAGCGTTACTGGCGGAGAAATTCCCCTATTTCCTGCCGCTGCTCGACCAGATCAAAGATGTCCAAGCACGCTATGAGCGGAAGAAGAAATCGACCAACTCGATGGACTTCGACGATCTGCTCGAGAAGCCGCTACGCCTGCTCAAAGACCATGCCGAAGTCGCCTCCGTGTATCAGCGCCAATTTCAATTCATTCTCGTAGACGAGTATCAGGACACGAACAAGATCCAGGCGGATTTCATCGATGTGCTCGCGACCGAACACCGCAATGTGATGGTGGTCGGCGACGACGCGCAATCAATCTACTCATGGCGCGGGGCTAACTTTCAAAACATCCTCGAGTTTCCAAAGCGTTATCCCGACGCGCGCGTCTTCAAGATTGAGCTGAACTATCGCAGCGTGCCGGAGATTCTGAGCGTCGCGAATTCATCCATCGCGGCCAACGTGCAGCAATTTCGCAAAAGTCTGGCGGCGACACGCCAAAGCAACGCGGTGAAACCCGCCGTCGTCGCGCTCAATGATGGCGGCGAGCAGGCGCAGTTTGTCGCACAACGCATCCTCGAATTGCGCGATGAAGGCATCGATCTGAACGACGTTGCCGTTTTGTACCGCGCGCATTTCCATGCCGTCGAACTGCAGCTCGAACTCTCGCGCCGCGGAATCCCCTACCAGATCACGAGTGGTATCCGCTTTTTCGAGCAGGCGCATATCAAGGACGTTGCTGCCTTCGTGCGCGTCATCGCCAATCCGCGCGATGAAGTTGCTTTCAAGCGCATGGTGAAACTTCTGCCCGGCATCGGAAACAAGAGCGCGGACAACCTTTGGAATACGTGGGAAAAAGCTCTTCCTGTAGTCGCGGTCGCCGACCGCGGTGAGGGTGACGCAGCAGCCTCGGAAACCGCGTTCAGCGACCGCGGCTACAACTTCAGCTTCGGCGAAAAAATCCGGGCGTTGAGCGTCGGCGCGAAGTCGAAAAAATCGTGGGAGCAGCTCGCCTTCACTATTGAAGAAATGGCTCCAGCAGGAGTACCGAATCCGCCGAGCGAGATGATTACATCCGTCGTCGAAGCGATGTATGACGATTACGCGAAGGCGAATTTCACGAATTACGAACTACGGCGCGAAGACTTGAATCAGCTCGCGGCCTTCGCGCGGCAGTTCAAGGATGTGCACGAATTTTTGTCGCAGCTCGCACTCATCAGCAACGTCGACGCCGAAGCAGCGCCAAACGCTTCCGGGGACAACGAGGCCGTTAACCTCTCATCCGTTCATCAGGCGAAAGGTCTGGAGTTTCATACCGTCTTCGTCATCTACCTCACCGACGGAATGTTCCCGAGCGCACGCTCGCTCGATACGGCCGCGGCGCTCGAAGAAGAACGCCGTCTGTTCTACGTGGCCATTACGCGCGCGCGTGACGAGCTTTATCTCAGCTATCCGCACATGCGAATGAATGCCGGTTACGGCGACATGTTTCAAAGGCCGTCACGCTTCCTGAAGGAGATCCCGAACGAGCTCGTCGAGGACTGGCAAATTCGTCGAAGCTGATTTCGGCCACGGATCAACACGGATGGAACACGGATTAGAAGCAAAAGAGACCCATCCGGTTCATCTTCTGCACCGGGAGATTACCGAAAAAATCATTGGAGCTGCGTTCGAGGTGCATCAGCAACTTGGATACGGTTTTCTGGAGCGCGTGTATCAACGTGCGCTACAAGTGGAACTCGCCCGACGCGGCGCGCGCCCCGAGCTAGAGAAGCGCATCCAAGTGCTCTACAAGGGTGTAGTCGTGGGCGATTACGACGCCGATATGATCGTTGACGATTGCGTGATCGTAGAAATTAAGGTCGCGGCGGAGTACGATAAACGTGACCAAGCGCATTTACTGAACGAGCTCAAGGCGACGGGACTAAAACCCGGCATGCTCTTGAATTTCGGTCGAACGAAAGTCGCGCATAAACGCCTCATTTTCTGATCCGTGTTTCATCCGTGTCTATCCGTGGCTGAATGAATCTGAGTTACGACAACAAAATCGCGGGCATCCTCGCCCCGCTGTTCGCGCTGCGACGCGAAGGTGATCTCGGGATTGGCGACATCGCGGCTCTCCGGGAATTCATCGAGTGGTCGGCGGAGATTGGTTTCAAGCTCGTGCAACTGCTGCCGATCAATGAGGTCGGCGGCGACAACAGTCCCTACAATGCCATCAGTTCGATGGCCCTCGAACCCACCACCCTGGTGCTGGCTCCGGGCACGCCCGCAGACCTGACTAACGATGATTATGCGCACATCGTTCGCAATTACGATCTCACGGCTTGGCGGCACGGGCTGGTGCCTTACGAGTCCGTTAAGCGCCTGAAGCGCGCGCTCCTTGAATCCGCTTTCGAACGATTCATGCGCCGCGCGCCGAGCGATCAAAGCACCAGGGAATTTGACGAATTCTGCGCGCGCGAACAAAGCTGGCTCGACGATTACACTTTTTTCCGCGCGCTGATGGAAAGGCACGGCGAATCCGAAGCATGGGATTCCTGGCAACCCGAAGTCCAGAGTCGTGCAGGTGCGCATGCCTGGATTGAGGCACAACCAGACGAACAACAATCAACCTTTCACCAACGCCGAAAGTTTTTTTCCTACATTCAGTGGATCGCTGACCTGCAATGGCGCGAAGTGAGCGAGTTTGCGGCTGCCCGCGGCGTGGCGCTCATGGGAGATATTCCGTTCGGCGTTAGTTACTACAGCGCCGACGTCTTCGCGCGTCCTGATGAATTTCATCTCGATTGGTCGGGCGGGGCTCCGCCGGAGCCGTACTTCAAGGACGATTTCTTCACGATGAAGTGGGGTCAGAATTGGGGAATTCCGGTCTATAACTGGCCGCAAATGCGCCGCCGCAATTTCGATTGGTGGCGACAGCGGACTCGCGGTGTGGGCCGTTTTTTCCACGTCTATCGCATCGATCATATTCTTGGATTTTACCGGATTTATTCCTTCCCGTGGCGCCCAGCCGAGAACAAGGAATACCTCGAGCTCGAATGGAACGCGATGCTCGAGAAAACCAACGGTCGAGCTCCGCACTTCGCACCCCGTGACGATGACTCGCATGACCACTGCGAAGCGAACCGCCGTGAGGGCGAGGAGTACCTGCGCGTGGTCCTCGAGGAATCCGGCAGGACACGAGTCGTGGGCGAAGACCTGGGGACGGTACCGCCGTATGTACGACCCAACCTGCAATCGCTGGGGATCGCCGGTTTCAAAATCCCGCAGTGGGAAGTTTATCATGATCGCGTGACGCCCGGCGCTGAATACGAGCGGGTGTCGGTTGCCACGTTCGCGACGCACGATCACAAACCGGTGCGCGCGTTATGGGAGGAAGCGTTTGAGCGACAATCTTCCACGCGCGAACAGGCGCGGGACGATCTGCGGAAAATCGCGATTTTCTCGGGAATGACTTCGCTTCATGAAGGCATGACTTACGCCACGGATTTTTATCCGCGAGCGATGGACGCATTGTTCGCCAGTAACTCATGGCTTGCGATCGTGATGATCACCGACCTATTGGCACGGAAGGAGCGTTTCAACATTCCCGGTATGGCGAATGAGGCAAACTGGACGCGTCGAATGCACTCGACGGTGGCTGACTTACGGCGGAGCAAAACGATTCGTGAGCGGATGCGGATGATTCGTGTGATGCTCGAAAAGACCGGACGCGCTTGATCTGTCATCCTGAGCGGAGCGCAGCGGAGTCGAAGGACCTCTCAGACGGTGATGCGTCACGCGAATTCGGGAAGGGTCGGCCGGCTGCGGGGTCCCCATTCGACTCGGCGTCGCCTCGCTCAGGGCAGGCTCTCGACTTTTGCTCGGGATGACAGAATGGGGAACAGCGTTTAAGACAAACGAATGCAATCGCCTATCAAAGTTGCCGTTACCGGCGCTGCTGGAAACATCGGTTACGCACTTGTTTTTCGCATCGCATCCGGTGCCATGTTTGGTCCGGATCAGCCAGTTGCGCTGAGTCTCATCGAAATCCCAACCGCCATAGGCGCACTCGAAGGCGTCGTGATGGAATTGCAGGATTGCGCTTTCCCTTTACTGAAATCGATCACGCCCACGGCCGATCTCGACGAAGGATTTCGCGATGTGAACTGGGCGCTGCTGGTCGGCAGCGTTCCGCGCAAAGCCGGGATGGAACGGAAGGATCTTCTCGGAATAAACGGCAAGATTTTCATCGGCCAGGGCAACGCGATACAGAAGAATGCCGCGCAGGATACACGCGTTCTCGTGGTGGGAAACCCGTGTAATACGAATTGCCTCATTGCCATGAACAATGCGCGGGACATTCCGAGTGAGCGTTGGTTTGCGATGACGCGACTCGATGAAAATCGCGCGAAGGCGCAACTGGCGCACCGCGCTGGGGTCGAGGTGACGAGCGTCACGAACATGACGATCTGGGGCAACCATTCGGCGACGCAATATCCCGATTTCTATAACGCGAAAATCGATGGACGCGCCGCCAACGAAGTGATCGGTGACGAGGCGTGGCTGAAAGATTCCTTCATCCCCGCGGTGCAGCAGCGCGGCGCGGCAATCATCAAGGCGCGCGGACTTTCCTCAGCCGGTTCGGCCGCGAATGCGATCATCGCTAGCGTGCGCTCGGTCAACGAGAACACCGCCGCGAAAGACTGGCACAGCATCGGGGTTTGCTCGGATGGAAGTTATGGAATCGAAAAGGGCCTGATTAGTTCGTTTCCAGTGCGAGCGACCGGCAGCAAATGGGAGATCGTGCAAGGCGTGCCGGTAAACGATTTCAGCCGGTCGAAGATCGACGCTTCGGTTGCTGAACTGAAAGAAGAGCGCGAGCTGGTGAAGGAATTGTTGCCAGCGTAACGCTGTCATCCCGAGCGAAGTCGAGGGACCCCGCAGCCGGTCGACCGTTCTCAAACTCGGATGACGCATAACCAACCGAGAGGTCCTTCGCTGCGCTGCGCTCCGCTCAGGATGACAGACGAGAGCCGGTGAGGTGCTCGGATACTTTTCGAGTTACTTCGCCGACGTTTTATTGATCATGCTCGCGCACGCTCCTGAGGTAGAGACAGCGCACTGCGCTGTCCTAGGCGCCGCAGCGCGGCGCCCCTATCGTTCGAGGGGCGAGCCAGTTAGCCGCTCGAAAGCTTCGAGATACTTGGCGGTCGTCTTCTCGATAACTTCCGCGGGTAATTTCGGCCCCGGAGAAGTCTTGTTCCAATCGAGCGTCTCCAGATAATCCCGGACGAATTGCTTGTCGTAGCTCGGCGGGCTGGTGCCAACAACGTAACTATCCGCCGGCCAGAAACGCGACGAGTCGGGCGTAAGACATTCGTCGATGAGCAGCAATTCGCCGTCGCGAATTCCAAATTCAAACTTGGTGTCGGCGACGATGATCCCTTTCTCGGCCGCGAATTCGCTGCCGGCTTTGTAGATCATCAAACTCAGGTCGCGGGCGCGTTTCGCCGTTTTTTCTCCGGCAATCTCGCAGGCCTGCGACCAATCGATGTTTATGTCGTGGCCGGATTCACTCTTGGTCGCAGGCGTAAAAATCGGCTCCGGCAACCTCGATGCGAGTTGCAAACCAGCCGGCAATTTATGACCACAGACGCTTCCGTTTTCCTGGTAATCTTTCCAACCTGAACCGGCCAGGTATCCGCGCACAACGCATTCGATCGTAAGCGGCTGGGATTTTTTGACCATCATGGATCTGCCAGCGATGAGCGCGGAGAATTCGCGCAAGGCCGCCGGGAAATCCGTGAAGTCGGCCGTGATCAGGTGATTCGCGACGAAGCGGAAGCGCTTGAACCAGAACGCGGAAATTTGATTCAGCACGGCGCCTTTATGCGGAATTGGATCAGGCATGATCACATCGAACGCAGAGAGCCTGTCCGTGGCGACGAAGAGCAACTCGTCGCCGAGATCGAAAACCTCGCGCACCTTCCCGCTCCGGAGCTTCGGAATACCCGGGAGTTCGAGATCGCGCAGGGTTTGCATAACGCGACGTTAAACGTTGAACGAATTGCAGGGCAAGCGCGCCGCTTCTCGGACGCGGAGTTGGCAGCCGGAGCGGCTGCCCTACAATGCATTCATGGGCGGCATTATCATTCGACCTCGCGCGCGCATGCTGCACGGACACGACTGGGTCTTCACCAGTGAAGTGCTCAAGGTCTTCGGCGATCCCGCGGATGGTGATGTGATCTCGATCAAAGACGGGAAGGATCGAATGCTGGGCAGCGCGATTTACAATTCGAAGTCGCAGATTGTGGCGCGGCGCTTCTCCCATCGGCGCCAGGATCTCGATGCTGACTTCTTCGGACGCAGACTCGCGCGCGCCGCCGAATATCGCGCGCGCCGGGAAGTAAATCCGCAGCTGCAACGCGTGGTTTGGAGTGAGAGCGACGGATTGCCGGGAGTGATCATCGACCGGTATGGCGATCATTTCGTTCTGCAAACGCTGACGCTGGCGATGGATCAGCGAAAAACGCTGATTGCGGATGCGATGGCCGAACAACTCGGCGCCACGCAGATCTTTGAGCGCAACGACTCTACGATTCGCCGCGCGGAAGGATTGGAGCTGATCTCCGGCGTTTTACGCGGAGAGCCGCCGCAGGAAATTAGGGTGGAGGTGGGCGAATTAAAATTCACGATCGATCTTTTCCATTCGCATAAGACAGGTTTTTACCTCGACCAACTTTCCAATTATTCGGAGGTTGCAAAATTCGCGCGCGACCGACGGGTGCTCGATTGCTTCACCAACCAGGGCGCGTTTGCGCTGGCCTGCGCGCAACACGGCGCGGCGGATGTGATAGCGATCGAAGAGAGCGAAGATGCTTTAGTTTTGGCGAGGAGAAACGCGGAGCAAAATGCGTTGAACGTCAGATGGATGAATGATGACGTGTTTCGATTTCTGCGCAGTGCTGAGAAAGCCGGCGCGCAATACGACCTGATCATTCTCGATCCGCCATCATTTACGAAAACCAAAGGCGGGTTGCGCGATGCGCTCCGGGGTTACAAGGAGCTTCATGTGCGCGCCTTTAATCTGCTCTCGCGCGATGGGATTCTCGCGACGTTTTCGTGTTCGCATCATGTGCCCCTGAGCGCGTTTGACGAAATGATCAGCGAGGCGCTGGTCGACGCCCGCCGCTCGGCCAGACGGCTGCGACGTTTTGAGCAATCGCTTGATCATCCTGTGCTCCCGACCATCCCGGAGACGGAGTATTTCAAGGGAGTCCTGCTCGAAATGATGGCGTCTCGCTGAATTTCGTGCCGAAAATTCTCGCAATCCGAAGTGCACTTTATACTGTGCCATTGCAGCGCGCGCGGCTTGAAGAGCGTGGCGACGTTTAACAATTCCCATGGCTGAACGAATCCGACCGATCGAACAAATGCTCGAATTAAGCGACGAAGACGTGATGTCACCCGAATTGCTCGATTCGCAGGTGCGCAAGGCGCAGGAGCAACTCACGATCCTGCGACATCAGCAGGAGCAGATCGAAAAGCAGAAGCGCGAACTGGAGGAACTGAGCAGACGGCAGGAAGAATTTGAACGCGGTCGCGCGGAGATGACGGACAAGCTCACTCGTTCATTGGTCGTGCTCGAGCGTGAAGCGTACGAGACGCAACATAAACACGAGCAACTCCGGGTGACGCGGGAAAGTTTCAGCCAACATCTTGAGCTCCTCGAGTCGATCGACCCGAAAGCGTGGAATCCCGGCGACTTGCACAAGGAGCTAAGCCGGTCGTTGAGCATGGTCGATGATGCGCGCGCAGAATTTAGTCAGCAGCGCAGCCGTTTGCAGGCTGAAAGCGACGATAACAGCGAGGTCGGTTTACCGGAAGCGGCACCGCTGGCTGGCGGCCAGCAATCATTCATGCACTGGATGCAGATGGGATTCGCTTTTACTCTGCCGCTCATCGCTTTCGGGCTGATCGCCCTTCTTATTTTCATCTGGCTGGCGGCAAAAGTGTAGGTCGACATGCGCGATAAACAGCCGAAGAAACCCACTTCGCTTGACCGCAAACAACAGGAATTGGCGCAAGCCGAATCCGATCTGCGCGCGAAAATGGAAAAGCTTCAGCAGATGATTACCGAGGCGCCGCGTATCGCCGAGGCCGAATCGCGTAGACAACGCGAAGAAATTCTCGTGCGCGCCTCGGAAGGTCGCACTCGCCTCGACGCGTCGGTGTCGCTGCAGGATAAGCGCTACGGGGATGACGACTGGAGCACGCGCCGGCCGGGCTCGCTCCGCAAGGAACGGCGGGAAGGGCGAATCGTATTTCTCGTCCTGGCGCTGGCGCTGGGCGGCGCGGTGATCTGGCTGGCGACGCATCTGCATTTCTAAGAGCGAATGTCGCAGGAAGATCTCGACGTCGCCTACGTGGCGCAGTTGGCGCGCATTAACCTCACCCCGGAGGAGACCGAGCTATTCCAAAAACAACTCGGCGAGGTGCTGCATTACGCGGATAAATTGCGCGAGGTGAACGTCGACGGCGTGGAAGCGTCGTCGCACGCCGTGCCGGTGTTCAACGTCTTCCGCGAGGATGAGCCACGAGATTTTTTCACGGTGGACGAGGCTTTGAGTAATGCGCCAAAAAAGGCGAACGGACTTTTCATCGTCACGAAAGTTGTGGAATGACGGCGGCCAATCTGCCCGGCTTGTCCGTCGCTGAGCTGCAAAAATTATTGCGGGGCCGTGAAGTTTCACCGCGAGAAGCGCTCGAATCGCTGCGTGATCGAATCGCAGAAACCGATGGCGAAATCGGAGCTTACCTTTCATCCGACTTCGAAGCGGCAGCAAAAGAAGCGGATCAGGCCGATGTCAGCCTGCCACTCGGCGGCGTGCCGATCGCGATCAAGGACGTCATCAGCGTCAAAGGCCAGCCCTGCACCTGCGCGTCAAAAATTCTAGCCAATTATCGTGCGCTTTACGACGCAACGGTCATTACCAGACTCCGCGCCGCGGGCGCGATTCCGTTCGGGAAAACGAACATGGACGAGTTTGCGATGGGCTCGTCCACGGAAAACTCCAGCGCAAAGTTGACTCGTAATCCCTGGGATTTATCACGCGTGCCCGGCGGCTCCAGCGGGGGCTCGGCCGCGGCCGTCGCAGCCGATTCCGCTTTCGCAGCGCTCGGAACCGACACCGGCGGCTCCATTCGGCAACCTGCCGCCGTCTCTGGAATTGTTGGCGTGAAACCAAGCTACGGCCGTGTGTCTCGCTTCGGGCTTGTCGCTTTCGCGTCGTCGCTCGATCAGGCTGGACCGCTCACAAAAACAGTGCGCGACAGCGCGCTCCTGCTGAACGCAATGGCGGGGCCCGACGCGAACGACTCGACCTGCCTGAACGAGGCCGTGCCTGATTACACTGCGCTTCTTGGACGCGATATTCGCGGCTTGCGCATCGGATTACCGAAAGAATATGGGGTCGAAGGCGTCGATACCCAGGTGAAATCGGCAGTCAATGCCGCCATCAAACAGCTCGAATCGCTCGGTGCAGAAATGGTCGAGGTCTCGCTGCCGCATACCGACTATACCCTGGCGGTGTATTACATTCTGGCGACGGCTGAAGCATCGGCCAACCTCGCTCGTTTCGATGGTGTTCGTTACGGCCATCGCACCCACGATCCTAGGAATCTTCTCGATCACTACGGACGGTCGCGTGCGGAAGGCTTCGGCGCCGAGGTTAAACGCCGCATCATTCTCGGAACTTACGTTCTCAGCTCCGGGTATTACGACGCCTATTATCTGCGCGCGCAAAAAGTTCGTGAGCTAATCCGGCGCGATTTCGCGGATGCCTTTGCAAAGGTCGATGCGATTCTCTCGCCTACTTCTCCCGTTCCTGCGTTCAAGATCGGAGAGCGCACTTCCGATCCGCTCCAGATGTATCTCGCCGATATTTTTACGAACGCGGCGAATCTCGCCGGTATTTGCGGCGTAAGTTTGCCCTGTGGCTTTGCGGAAGTGGACGGCAAAAAACTACCGATCGGTTTGCAATTGCTGGGTCGCGCCTTCGACGAAGCGAAGATTTTTCAGATCGCCTACGCCTACGAGCAAAGCACTCCGTGGCATCGCGAGAAATCGCTCATCGCGGCGAAGCGATAGCGCGGAGCTGGAGCCGACGACGAGATTCGAACTCGTGACCTACGGTTTACGAAACCGTTGCTCTACCAACTGAGCTACGTCGGCGCGGAAGCGCCCGCAACATTGCACCCGGGCAGATTTCGGGCAAGACCGAACGCGTCTACGGAAGCACGAACGTTTCGCCGATTTCGCGCAGCGCGACCCGATCCGGCTCGTCCCGGAGCGCAGAGACAAAGCGTTCGATCGGTTCGCGGAATGATTCCACGCTGAGCCGGAAAGTCTGGTGATGGACCGGCATGATGAACTTTGCGCCGGCCGCATTCATCATCTCGACCGCTTGTTCGGGCGTGCAGTGCGCACGAATCCACGGATCGTAGGCGCCGATCGGAACAATCGCCAGGTCGATAGGGCCTCGTTTGCGTAATTCGCTGTAACGATCAGTAACAGCAGTGTCGCCCGTGAATAAAATCCTGCGCCCCCGACGCTCGAGCAGGTAACCGTTGTAACCGCGATAGTTGTCGCGCTGCATGCGGGCGCCCCAGTGCTGCGCGTAGATCGAGGTGACGTCGAGTTCGCCGGCCGTCCAGCGCAAGGTTCGGGTCTCGTTCCATCTCAACTCGGCGACGTCGCGAAGCCTGGTCGATTTCAGTAAATCCGAAGTCCGGAGCGCAGTAATGACCTTTGTCGTCGCAGAAAACTTGCGCAGCGTGCGCAAATCGAAGTGATCGAAATGCGCGTGCGATAGCAGGACGAGGTCGATGCGTGGCAACTCTTCGAACGAAAGCGGTGGCTGGGTCAGGCGTTTCGGACCAAGCGTGCATCCGGCCAGCCGAACTCCGATACGCGGACACAACGCTGGGTCAGTGATGATATGGATGCCGCAGAAGTTGATGAGCACCATGGCGTGACCAAGCCATGCACAGGTAACGTCGTCGTTGCCCCATTCCGAGGGCTTGGGTCGCGCGGCCGGAATCGCAATTGGCCTACGGTTTTCAACGGTGCACTCCCGCCAGAGATGGCGAAGCCAACGCGAAGCGCGCGATCGTGATTTCTGTCGGGACACGGCTATCGCGGCGGGATGAATTCGATGCCATTGTCTGCGCATCTCATGGATCGTCTGCACCAGATACTCGAGGTAAAACGCACGGAAGTCGCACGCTTGCGCGAGCATGAGAAGGCCCTGCGCGCACAGGCGGCGCGACGGGAGGACTTTCGCGATTTTCGCGCGGCGATCACTTCGAATGACGAAGTCGCAGTGATCGCAGAAATCAAAAAAGCCTCTCCGTCCGCGGGCGTTATTGCCGAGCTTTTCGATCCGGTGGACATCGCAAGGAGATACGCATTGGGGGGGGCGAGTGCGCTATCTGTTTTGACGGACGAACAATTTTTTCAGGGCCACCTTAATTACCTCCGGCTTGTCCGCGACCACACCGCGCTCCCTGTTTTGCGCAAGGATTTCGTGATCGATGAACTCCAGGTCGTCGAAGCCGCGGCCGCGGGCGCTGATGCCATTCTCCTCATCGTGGCAGCGCTGACGCAGGCGGAACTCATCCGGTTTCTCGCGAGAACAGAATCGCTCCAACTCGATGCTTTGGTGGAAGTGCACACCCTGGAAGAGCTCGACCGCGCGCTGGACGCAGACGCTGAGATCATAGGCATCAATAATCGCAACTTATCGACTTTCGAGGTCGATCTCTCAGTGACCGAGCGCCTAAGCGAAGAAGTGCCGGACGAATTGACGCTGGTAAGCGAGAGCGGGATAAAAACCGCGCAGGATGTGGCGATGATGCGCGCCTGCGGCGTAAACGCGGTTCTCGTGGGCGAATCGCTAATGCGCGGCGAGACGACAATCGACCTGTTGCTGGATCGCTAATATCGCGCGCCGAACCAGCGCGCAAAAAAACCACCGCGATTTCCCGCGGTGATGTCCGAGCGAGCGACGAGGACCGGCAGCTCAGCGTGATTCAATATCCGACGCGTGACGTCACCCATGATGTAATGGCGCAATGTCCCGCGGACACGCGAGGATCCGGTGACGACGAGATCGTGTCCACCTTCCGCGATTTCCTTGAAGACTTCATCGACGACAAGACCGTGCCGGAGGCGGACGCTGGTGTTCACCCCCAGTCGCTCGAGTTCCTGCTTTTGATGCAGCAGATTACGGCCGAGCTCAGAAGAAGATTCGAGCAGTTGATCCACGTCCTCTTCCATCGCGACGAGGTCAGCATACATCGCCGGCGGCTCCGCCATGACATGGAGCAGAGTGACGGAGGCGCCCAGCGCGGCAGCAAGTTTCCCGGTGAGCATGACGGCAGGCTCGATGTAGGCTTTTCCGCCGGTGCAGACGACAAAACTTCGAAGCTTGTCGCACCTCCCGATCGCTGCGAGCACAGGGGCATCGAGCGCCTTCACCAGCTCGTACATTTTTTCCGACCGCCAATAAAATCCCGTCGGAGTGGTGCGACGCGCTCCAACGACGATAAGGTCAAACTTCTTTCCCTGCGTTTCGGCGAAGATTTCCGCCACAGGATCGCCTTCGCGCATTTGCAGGGTCGGTTCAACGCCCACACTCCGCAGCAAATCCGTCTCAGAAATTAGCGCCAGGCGCAGCGATTCTTTGTCCGCCGGCCGCTCGCTAATTCCCAGCAGCGACGTTGCCGCTTTCGAGGGACCAGCGATAAGACTCGCCACCTGTACCGCATAGTCGGATGAAGGCGTCCCGTCGCTGCAGATCAAAAGATTCATCAAAGCTTGTGCCCGGTGAAGAGGGTGTAAATGACGATCGCCGCGCCGATAAGCGGGAGCGGCACAAAGGCGAGACGGATTTTGGGGCCGGCGAAATATTGAGTCGAAATGGCGCCGATTTGAGCGCCAATCGCGGCGCCCGTGTGCATCACAAGTGCGATGAGAATATCGACGTTGCCTTTCATGGCGTGCGTCCAAGTCCCGTAACTGGCCGAGATAATGATCTCAAATAGGTCGGTCCCGACGGCAAGATGCGTTGGAATTCCGAGCACGTAGACCATCGATGGCATCCGTATATAACCCGCCCCGCCGCCAAGAAATCCGCTGAACACCCCTCCGACAAACGCGACGAAGAGGATGATCCAAAGTGAGATCGACTTCACTCCCGAGACCGGCAGCGAAATCATGGGAGGGAGGTGGATACGCTGAATGGATTTTGTCACGCCATGGAACGCGGATCGATCCCTCGCTGCAGCACTCTGAGGCCTCGAGCTCGCTGCTTTCTTTTTTCGCTGCATCAAGATGGTTTTACGCGCTTCCCAGATCATGAACGATGAGATCGAGAAATAAATCGCAATGGAAACGATGCTGACGACCAGGTTCACATTCCCCCGTCGCTTCAGTAATTCGATAAACTGCGCACCCACTTCCGCCCCTCCGATCGTGCCGACGGCCATGATCAGGCCAAGCTTAAGGTCCACGTTTCCCAGCGCGCGATGGCGCTTCGCGGCTACGACCGATTTGCCGACGATGTGCGCGAGATCGGTGCCAACCGCGAAATTCCAATCCAAACCAACCGCACGGAGCGCGGGACCCGCGATGAAGCTGCCGCCTACCCCGAAAAATCCGCCAAGAATACCAATGACAAACCCGACAATCGCGAGATAAATCGGGCTGATGTGCGAACCGGAGATCGGGAAATTCATGGCTATTCCGATCGGCCGCGAATGAGTCGCATCAGTCCCGTCGTCACGCTTTCCAGCAGTACCGCCTGGCCGATAATCAGGAGAATGGCGACGACGGCATAAATGCGGATGTGATGCTGGGCCAGCTCATAGAGCCGGGCCTGCAGGAACAGCAGGACGACAAAAAAGTAGGCGACGACCAGCACGCCATAGACGACGAGCTCGATCAAAAACGCTCGCAGCGCGTGTAACGCCTCCTTTGGTTTTCTTGACATGATGCCCCCAAATTCGCCGCTGCGGTGGCAACTGGTCGCGCCGAGGTTACGCAGTAGCAAATATCAAATTGCACCGTACATGTTTTACCCTACGTTCGACTTTCGGTTTTCGAACGAATACCCATGGCTGATCCGGCAAACAAATATCCCGAAAACGTAGGAGGAAAATTCTACGTCGATGACCAGTGCATCGATTGCGATCTCTGTCGCGAGACGGCGCCCGCAAATTTCAAGCGCAACGACGACGGCGGCCATTCCTTTGTCTATAAGCAGGCCGAATCTCCGGAGGAGGAAGCGCTCTGTAAGGAAGCGATGGAAGGTTGCCCGGTCGAGGCGATTGGCGAAGACGGTTAGAATTCGCGCGTCCATCGCGCACCCTCACGGATGAGAGCGCCGCCTGTGGCCTTGACGATTGCGGGCTCGGACAGCAGCGCCGGAGCCGGTATCCAGGCGGATCTAAAAACGTTTTCGGCGCACGGCGTTTACGGAGTCAGCGCGGTGGCGTGTGTTGTCGCTGAAATTCCGGGCCGCGTTTCGCGAATCGTGCCGCTGGATGCGGACTTCATCTTCGAGCAAATCACACTGCTGCTGGATGGATTTAAGGTTGCAGCGTTAAAGACCGGCTTGCTTTGCACGCCGCACAATGTCCACGCAGTCGCAGCCGCTTACGTCGCGAACGGCAGGAATATTCCGCTCATCGTCGATCCGGTAATGATTGCGACGTCCGGCGCCGAATTGCTGGAGCCGGCCGCGATCGAGGCCTACGAACGAGAGCTTTTCCCTCGAGCCGCATTGATCACGCCCAACGCCGACGAAGCTGCGCGACTTATCGGACGGCCGGTCCGGACGCTTGCTGATGCGCGAGATGCCGGGCAGGAATTAGCCGCGCGCTATTCCACAGCTGTCCTGATCAAGGGCGGACACATCGCCGGAGATCGCGCGACTGATCTGCTTTTCTATGCAGGCGAGGTTCACGAATTCTCGGCCCCGTTCACCCGCGGAGTAAGCACGCACGGGACTGGCTGCACCTATTCCGCTGCGATCGCTGCGAATCTGGCGAATGGGCTGGCGCTCAAAGAAAGCGTGGCCGCCGCCAAGGATTACGTCTCGCTCGCCATCGCTCAGCATTTCGCCTGGGAGCGTGATGGCCATAACGTGCATGCCCTCAATCACGCGCCGACGCGCGACGCGACTTAGCTTCCGGCGCAGACTTCGCCGTTTCCCAAAGTTTCGCCTCGAGCGCAACGGCGGCGGCGTCCGTCTCGGCCTGTTTTTTACTTCGACCCGCACCTTGTCCCAGGGCAATTCCTTCCCACGACACTTCGACGATGAAAGTCTTCTCGTGTTCCGGGCCGGCCTCCGACATTGCCTCGTAGATCGGACTGCTGCCGGATAATCCCTGCAGCAATTCCTGGAGCTGGCCCTTCGGATTCACATCGACCGGTTCCTCGATGACGCTCTCGAGTTCCTCCCGCATTTCCTGCAGGATAAACTTCCGCGCGGTCGCGAAATCACTATCCAGGTAGATCGCGCCGATTAACGCTTCGAACGCATCGGCCAGCGTGGAATTTCGCGTGCGTCCGCCGGTCGCTTCCTCACCGCGGCCCATCAAAAGATGGCGGCCGAGATCGAGTGCGACTGCGCGTCCATACAACGCATCGCGCGAAACAAGGCGCGACCGTAATTGCGTGAGACAACCTTCGTTCTGCTCACTCAGTCGTCCGTAAAGATATTCCGTAATCACCAGCTGCAGGACGGCGTCGCCCAGAAACTCGAGACGTTGATTATCGAAATCTCGGGCGCGGGTTTCGTGTCCAATGCTTGGATGAGTCAGCGCTTCACGCAACAAAAGCGCATTTTTGAACTCGTAATCGATGCGGGTCTCGAGCGAAGTCACGTTATCGTTTTTGATAAATGGCGAGCGACGTGACGACATCGACCGCTCGCTGCAACACCGAATCGCGCAACGAAGATGCCTCCCGATTCCGGGCGCGATGCTGCGCACTTTCTTCCAGCTCGGGATTCGTCCCGGCAATCAGCGCGGCCTCGTTTAAGTGCGGCCGTTCGGCTTCAAAGACGAAGCTCGCCATTCCCTTTTGCGCGCTTGCCTGAAAAATCTGACGCTTGTCGGAAGCCGACATTTCCACTGCGATATCCGGCTTTACGCCGTCAGGAAACAACGAGTGACCGTCCGGCATTAGCACCTGACTCGATGCAATCCGGAGACTGCGATTATCGGATAACACGACGTCCGAATACTCCACCGCACGGCCCGCCGTATTGGCGCCGAGCACGAGCGCTTTATTGCTGGAACGGAGCGCACCGGTTAGCGCTTCGGCTCCCCCGGAAGTTTCGCCATCCGCCAGAACCATAACGGTTCCCTGGAACACCGGGTCGCGTTCGGAAGTGAAGGTCCGATCTGGTCGCGCGGAAGCCTTCCGCATGGTGAAGAGCGCTTTACCCTTCGGGGCAAAGCGTTTTGCGAATTCGGCAGCCGTCGAAAAATCGGAGCTCGGAACGTCGACGCGCAGGTCGACGATGACCGCGTCGACTTTTTTTGTGACGAAGTTCGCCAGAAATTTATCGACGGCTTGCAGATTGGTATTCGTCAGTGAGCCGACGCGAAGATAACCGATGTGATTGTCGAGCAGCTCGCTGAATGCGGTCGACTCCGCAGTCTGCGCGGCTCCATCCGCCGCAGGCGCAATGAGAACCGCACCGCGCCCGAGGCGTGAGATCAATCCCTGCAACGTCGCGCGGGTGATTTCCTGATCGTTCAGCGCGTCAGGTGAAACAAAGTTGCTGCGCAATGCGCTTATCGCCTGCTGCAAATCCGCTGCGGACAGGGAGTCGACCTGCGACTTAATTTCGGGTGCTGGAGTTGGGCTTTGGGCTGAGGCCGTCAACGACATCGCCGCAAACATCAAAACGAAACTCTGGGTGAACTTCGTCATGCGGAAGCGATGTCGCTGCGGTATCGGCTCCCCTCGAAGGATATTTTCTCGACCGCCGCATAGGCTTTGCGTCGAGCATCGGCGATGTCGCTTCCCAGGGCAGTAACGGCCAGGACGCGACCACCCGACGTTACAATTTCATTGCCGATCATTTTCGTGCCTGCATGAAATACATACACGTCGGTCAGCCTGCTTGCATCCGTCAATCCGGTAACCGGTTTACCCGTTTCGTATTTATCGGGATATCCACCGGACACCATCACGACGGTCACAGCAGGACGTGCATCCCATTTCACTTCGATGTCGGAAAGCCTGCTTTCCGTTGTCGCAATCAGCATCTCGAGCAGATCACTCTCTAACCGCGGAAGAATGGCCTGAGTCTCGGGATCGCCAAACCGGCAATTAAATTCCAGGACGCGCAGCCCGTCACTCGTGCTCATCAGCCCGGGAAAAAGTAAACCGCGGAAATAAATGCCGCGGGATTTCAGCCCGCTCAATAGCGGTTCCATTATCTCGACCTCAAACTTGTGCTCGAGTTCCGGGTTCCAGAGTTCTGCCGGACTCACTGCTCCCATGCCGCCGGTGTTCGGTCCGGAATCACCATCGAAAGCACGCTTATGATCGCGCGCTGTAGCCAGGATTTTATAGTCACTTCCGCCCACCAGCGCATGCAGCGAGCACTCCGGGCCCTCCAGGAATTCTTCGATAACGATGGTGGACCCAGCGTTCCCAAATCGCTGTTCCTCCATCATTTCCTGTACCGCGGCTCGCGCCGTTTTTCGGTCTGGCGCGATGATCACGCCTTTCCCTAACGCAAGTCCATCCGCCTTAATGACGGTCGGAAAATCGATCGTATCGCAGTGGCGCAAAGCGTCCGCACTCGAACGAAACGCCTCCGCTCTCGCCGTGGGAATTTTCTTTTCGCGCATCAATTTCTTCGCGAAAATCTTCGAAGCTTCAAGCTGCGCTGCGGATTTTGTCGGCCCGAAAATGCGAAGCTTGTTCTCGTTGAACGAGTCCACGATGCCCGCAGCCAGGGTGTCGTCGGGACCGACGACAGTGAAGTCGATGCTGTTCTCCTTCGCGAATTTAGTCAGGCCAGCAATATCGGCGGCGGCGATCCCGACGTTTTCGCCCAGCTCGGCAGTGCCAGCGTTCCCGGGCGCGGCGAAAAGGCGCTCGGCGTGCGGCGATTGACGCAATTTCCAGACAAGCGCGTGTTCGCGACCGCCGCTGCCAACAACAAGAATTTTCACTGTTTATCACAGCCGCATAAGCAGCACGGCCGATGTTTGCATGCGACTTATCGCGCCCGCAAGCTTCTCTTGTGAAACTGAAGACGTCGCGTCAAAGGATCTTCATTCTCTCGCCGGCGTTCGCGGGCGGTCGACGGGCGCAAATGATCATGCGCGAGCAAGCGACCTTCGAGCTCGCGCAGCGCTTGCGCAGCCCGGGCGGAGCTTCGCTGGGAGACGTTTTCGCATTCCTGAGCGGCCTTTATTTTCGCGGTAAACTTGCCTACGCTCGCCGCTTCGCCTCGCTGCCGCCCGGAAACGGCGGCGCACTCGTCATTACGCCAACGCGCGGCCTGCTCGACGTGGACACGGCCATCGGAATTGGCGACCTGCGCGAATTTGCCGAAGTGGATGTGAATGAAAGCGAGCCGCGATATCGAATTTTAATGGAGCGTGCGGCGGGGCGTTTGCGGAAGGAGCTTTCAAGCGATTGCGACGTCGTCCTCCTCGGAAGCATCGCCACGGGAAAATACGTCACCTGTTTACAGGAAATATTCGGAACGCGTCTTCTTTTCCCGGCAGATTTTGTCGGCCGCGGCGATATGAGTCGTGGCGGACTGTTATTGCGCTCAGCGGCTGATGGAGTGGAATTAGACTACGTTCCGATCCAAGGCGCGGTGAGAAAAGGCCGGCGTCCACCCAAACTACAGTCGCGCCGATACCCAAAGGAATGCGCAACAAACTGACGCCGCCACTTCCTCCCATGGAAGCGCGCGCGGTGGAGGAAATTCCCGTCGGCGATGAGTGGCAGTATGAGCCAAAGTGGGACGGCTTTCGCTGCGTCGCATTTCGGGACGGCGACGAAATTTATCTGCAATCGAAAGCAGGTCAGCCGCTCGCACGCTATTTCCCTGATGTGGTGGAGGCGCTGGCGGCGATTCCCGCCAAACACTTCGTGCTCGACGGCGAGATCGTGATTCCCATCGACGGCCGCTTTTCGTTCGATGAACTACAGCTGCGACTTCATCCGGCGGCCAGTCGCGTCAAGAAACTCGCAGATGCGCATCCTGCGACATTTGTCGCCTTCGATCTTCTGGCAGACGCGCGCGGAAATTCCGTGCTCGATCAACCGTTAAGCGAGCGAAGGGCTGCGCTCGAAAAATTCGCGAAGACGAACCTGAATTCCAAAGGTCGTGTTCGCTTATCGCCGGCTACGACTTCCCTTGCCGTCGCAAAAAAGTGGTTCGATAAAGTGGGCGGCAACCTCGATGGGGTGATCGCCAAGCGTCTCGACCTGCCCTACGCCTCGGGCGAGAGGACCGCGATGATGAAGATCAAACAAATCCGCACTGCGGATTGTGTGATCGGCGGATTTCGCTACGCCTCCGGGGCCAGAGTTGTTGGTTCGCTTCTGCTCGGTCTGTTCGGCAGCGACGGCTTACTTCATCACGTTGGCTTCACCTCGGCCTTCAAAGCTTTGGAAAAGCGCGAGCTCACGAAGGAATTTGAGTCGTTGCGCAAAGCTCCCGGTTTCACGGGAGACAAGCCGGGAGGGCCGAGCCGATGGAGCACTGAACGCAGCGGAGAATGGGAGCCGGTGGAGGCAAAGCTGGTCGTCGAGGTGAGCTACGATCACTTCACCGGCGGCCGTTTTCGCCATGGCACCAAAATCATCCGCAGGCGTCCGGACAAAGCGCCGAGGCAATGCACGATGGAACAGGTCGAACATCGCGAAGGCAAATCATTCGCTTTGCTCTAGACGCGGAACACTCGTCAGAAAGTGTATTGGCGGCTGACGAGGGTGAAGTCGCTTCGGAAGTAGGGCGCCGGCATCATGTCCGCGGGCCTCGCCTCAAACGGGAAGGCTGGGACTTCGGGTAATCCATAACTTTCATCCATTACTTGGACCGAGAGCGGCGCAGAAGGTGGCGTCTCCAGAAGTAAATCAATGCCTCCCGTCGGCGGCGCGAGATAAAGCAGGCCCCAGCTTCTGCCGGCACGCGCAGCACCACCCGTTGCAGTCAGTATTTTGCCTTCGACCGACGCGCTGAGAATCGCCGCATCGGTCTGGAGACTTATTCGCGGCGCGGCGCGCGGCGAAGAGAGATGAATCCGCAAACGCCGAACGCCATTCGCAGTCGCATCTTCAACGACCCGCGCTTCCGGCGCATCTAAACGGGCGAGCGCCGCGTCATTTTGGAGGAAAAGCTTTCGGCTTAACATGAAAGGTTCCGCGAGGGCGCGGGCGTTGGATTTTCCGTCGAGGAATTGGGCAGTCCATTTGTCGGGAGCGCCGTCAGCGCTGGCCCAGACCGCGCGCTGCGTCGATGCGTTCAACACGTAGAGCATGTGATTCGTCTGGCGATGATCTTCATCGAAGTTCGAATGCATGCCCGCGACCACAAAGAAAGCGATCCCGACCGCTGCCATCGCACCGGGAAACAACCAGCGCTTTTCGAGCAGATGAATGCGTAGAAGTAAGATCAGCGGTGCGCATAAAAGCACCAATAAAATCGCGACGGCGGGAGCAAGGGCGAACGGCAGCGCGATGAAGATGAGGTTCGCGGCTGGCGCGATGAGCATTACCGCGGGGATCGCGCAAAGCGAAGCGACGATCAGATTCGTCACCGAATCGTCCTTTCCCTGCCGATAAATAAGAGCGAAGCCGAGGCCGGCGAGCGCAAAGAGAAGCGGCCACGTGAAGAGATAAGTTACCCCGACGACCCATCCGGTCGTGGCGATCATCAAAACGGCCCACCAGAAAAGAGCGCCCAGCAAAAGATTTTGCGCGCTGATTCGCGGCCGGAATGAGCCTAGAATCGCCGCGCTTGTCGCCAGGGTGAGCGCGGAAAATCCAAGGACGTAGAGGCCATGCTGGTAAGTATCACCCTCCGCGATGTGCGCGTATTGCGGGTGAATCCGCAACACGATCCACCACGCTCCCGCGACCACTGCCGGCGAAGCGAGCAGACTGACCAGAAAAACCAGAGCGCCGACTCCGATGCCGTTGAACGTCAAATTTCCCCGCCGCATCCCGATCCATACCACCGCCGCAAACAGTAAAACCACCGCCAACGCAAGGGGAAGAGCAAGCCAAGCCGGATAACGCGCGATCACGAAACCAATCACGTTGAAGTAAATAGAATCGCCTTCCCGATCAACGCCCAAGACGGAATCGCCGAGATGCCGACTCAAGGCGAGCGCGTATGATCCCTGATGCTGCAAGCTCCGCGCATCGACGTTCGCGAGATTATCCAGCTGCGTGTGATAATGCGTGAGTCCGCCGATATAAGCGAAGTTCATCCCCTGCCATCCGGCCGACTTGAACACGCTCAGGTCGGTGTCGTTAGGCAATCGCTTATAAACTTCGTACGACAGAGAATTGCAGACCGGATAGCGAGCAGCTTTGGCCAGCGCCTGGATCAATCTCCCATTGCCGGGGCTGGTCTCGAACATGACCGCCTGGCCGCCTTTTCCGCGCGCCTCAAAATTTAGCGCAACCCCGACATCCTTCGCCCACGGATGCTCCGCGACGAACGCCCGAGCTCCGAGCAAACCTGTCTCTTCGCCGTCGGTAAAAAGGAAGATGACATCGTTCGAAAGCCGGCTGCCGCTCGCGGCGAGTGCGCGCGCGGTTTCCAGTAAAGTTGCGACGCCGACGGCGTCGTCGTTCGCGCCCGGACCGGTCGGCACCGAATCGTAATGCGCCACCAACAAAAGTGCGCGTCCGTTCCCGCTTCCTTTCGAGCGAGCCACTACGTTTTCCACTGCCCCCGCCAGGAATGAAGGTTCCTGCACCGGATTGATTCCCGTCGTCCTCTGCGTTTGCGGTTCCAGACCGACAGCGCGCAATTGCTCCAGAATGTAATCGCGCGCGGCAGCATGCTCCGCCGAACCGATCGGGCGCGGCGATTTCGCAATCGCCTCAACGTGCTTGAAAGCCCGCTCCGCAGAAAATTCTGTCGGTGCCGCGGTCGCGGCGACGGGCGCGGGAGGATCCTGCAGTGTGATCGCAAAATAGGTCAAAAGCGCGAAGCCACCCCAAAGCAACGCCGCGACTAACTGTTTGGCGTCGAGACGTGTCACCGGTCCGAACTAAGCTCGAATTTGATATTCACTTCGTAATGGTCGCCATCGCCGAGTCCATTGGGTAACGCGTCCACTTCAGTCACGCGCTTGCCTACGGCCGAGATCGATTCGTCGACGGCGGAATTCCCCGACGAACGAACAACCTCGAATTTTGTCACGCGTCCGTCGCTTTCAATTCGAAGACGAACAACCGCCGAAAGCTTTGCGCCCGGAGGGACATTGGCCGTCGGCTGATTCCACTCGCTGTAAAAACGATCGTGCAACATGCTGGCGTACCATCCGAAATCCGCAGTGCCGCTTCCGCTGGCGCCCCGGCCGGTTCCGGAACCGGCGGCGGTCCCACGCTTCGTGCTGGCGCCAACTGTTGGCGACGCTGAAGGCAACGGCGAATCAGCAGGTGCTGCTGCGGGCACCTCGTCCGCCGGTTCATCGATTTCCTTGTCGGGGGTCGGGACGGGTTTAGGCGTTGCTTTAGGAACCGGCTTTTTCTTCTGAATCTTCGGCGTCGGCTTGGGTGAAGGCTTGGCCGTCGGTTTCGGTGTCGGCGGCGGCTTCGGAGATGGCATCGCGCGTGGAGTCGGAGCCGGCGTTGGGCGCGGAGTGGGCGTCGGAGTTGGTGTCGGAGTCGCAGTCGGCAACTCGATCTCGCTCCGGGTGCTTAACGCCGGGGGAGGAGTCTCCGCGTCATGCGCAGACTGCGGCAACGTCGTCGGCGTAGTAGTTGGTTTCGCATTCCCCTGGTCATCGACCTGGGACGCTGCACCGCCGCTCATCCAAAGGACTTTGCGGTCGGCCGGAACTTCAGAATTTCGACTCCAGCGAATGAGCGCAACGATCGCGATGATATGCAATGCGCCGATCAACACGGCGTTACGCCAGAACGGAAAGTTCCGCAATTTCACGGAGCAGTCGCGGTTTTTGTGGCGATACCCACCTTGCTGATGTCGGCGCGCTGGATCGCGTCCATCAGCGTCACCAGTTTTTGCACCGCAAGTTCTTTGTCGGCTCGAATAACGATGGCGACTTCGGGATTCGCGCGCTTCAGCTCGACCAATTTCGCCGTCAAGGTCGTGGGATCGATGACGTCGCTATTCAATCGGATGACATCGTTTCGATCGAGGGAAACAGATTGAATTTGCGTCTGAGTTACTGGCGAACTCGGTGTGCCGCTGGAAGGGATGATGAGGTTCGAGCTGTTCTCGAGCAGCGGCGTCGTGATCATGAAAATGATCAGCAGCACGAAGGCTAGATCGAGCAGCGGGGTGACGTTGATCTCCGCGACCGTTGTCAGGCTATTGCGCTGGGAATAACGTCTCATCTGCCGCGACGGAATTCCGTGGGACGTGCGTTATGATCGACGAAGCGATGCTCGAATTCGCTCGCGAGTTCTGCGGCGAAATTATCCATCTGCACCACCATGGCGCGAATGCTGGTGACGAGAAAGTTGTAGCCAAACATCGCGGGGATCGCGACGCACAGGGCCGTCACCGTCGTGATTAGCGCGCCGGAAACACCCGGTGCCATCGTCGCCAGATTTGGCGATCCGGCCACAGCGACATCGGTGAATGTGTCCATCACGCCCCACACCGTGCCGAGCAATCCGAGGAAAGGCGCGCCGCTTACTGCCGTTGCCAGCAGAATCATTTGCGATTCGAGTTCGAGCGCGGTTTCGCCGACAGCACGCTCCATCGCGGCCGTAACCGTGTGCATTTGGGCCGGCGTTACTTTCTCCGCGGTATCGAGTCGTGACCTAAATGTTTCATCAACCTCGGTCGATCCAACGAGATGAAAAGCCAGCTCCTGGCAGCCCGCGCGATACACATTGAAAATCGGTGCGCCAGGAAAGCGCGCGTTCTTCTCAAACAAGCGCAATGGCTGGCGATCCTGCCGGAACGAAGCGTGAAAGCGCGCGCTCTGTTTCCGCGCGAACTGCACCACGCGCATTTTCGTGATCATGATCGACCAGCTGAAAATTGAACCGACCGCGAGGACGAAAAGTACGGCCTTACCGGCGACGGTCGCGTGCTCAAATGCAAAAAGCAGCCCGCTGGTCGCGAACATCTGGTGAATCATCATCGGCGCAGCTGCGGCATTATGTCTGCGCGATCCGCGAAGGGAAAGCTCTCAGTGCGCTTCCAGTTTCTTCGGGTAAACCGGTCGCCATTTCGCAGCCACGATGAACCCGATTCCGGCAGCAACCAGGAAGAATGAAAGGAATTGTCCCCGCGTGAAAATGCCGACGAGCGGCGCGTCCGGTTCCCGGAAGATTTCCGCGATGATGCGAAAGACCGAGTAGCAGATAAAAAATATCCCGGTCAACACTCCGTTCGGCTGCCGGGTTCGCGTGCGCGCGAACCACATGATCGCGAAAAGAACCACGCCTTCGAGGGCGGCCTCGTAAAGCTGCGAGGGATGACGCGGGGTGAGAATCGACCGGAGGGCGTCAACGATGTGCGGGTTGTGACGCGCCCCCTGGATGATCGCATCCGCGCTCGTCATCTCCGGGTCGATTTTTCCGCAAAGCTCGAGTGCGCGCGATTCCATCGCACGATCATCGAGAATTTCCTTCGGGAATTGCATCGCCCACGAGACCTGGGTCGCACGTCCGTAGAGCTCGCCATTGATAAAATTCGCCATGCGCCCGAGAAAAAGCCCGATCGGTGCGGCGACGACGAGATTGTCACCGAGATTCGTCCACGAAGTTTTATATCGGCGCGCATAATAAAGGGTGAAAAGAATCAGGCCGATCATGCCGCCGTGACTCGCCATCCCGCCTTCCCAGACCCGCAGCAGCGAGAGCGGCTCACGAAACATTTCAGGCTTGTAGAACAATGCGTAGCCGAGCCGGCCGCCGAACAAAACGCCGAACAGTGAAGCCCATGTGATGAAGTCGCCGGCCTGCGATTCGTTCACGTCGGCATAACCGCGACGTGCCAGCAGTCGCATCATCAGCCAGCCCGCACCGAATGCGCTTACATACGCCAGCCCGTACCAGCGCGGCCCGACGTTATTCCAAATCCGAAAGAGG
>JBBQHM010000008.1:0-39164 GCA_038323965.1 Chthoniobacterales bacterium
CTCGACGTGGAAATGCTTCCGCTCGATTTGCAATTCCCGCGCTTCAATGACCGTATCCATTCCTAAGCGCCGGAGTCTAAAACTTTGGCGCTAAGAATGTGAAGCACAATTTGTTATGCAAAAACGGAGAGGTCTTTCCACCGTCAACGCCGCCGCTTATCCGTTCTAGCGCGAGAGGGCGCCTTCCTTTCATCAGCAATCGCGAAATCGATCTGCCGTTTGAACTGATCCACCCGCGCGACAAAGACCCGCAGCTCATCGCCCACAGAAAAACGACGGCGGGTTTTCCGGCCGATAAAGCGGCGCTGGACGGCGTCGAAAGTGTAAAAGTCATCCTTCAGCGACGAGACGTGGACCATGCCGGTGAGAAGCGCGTCCGGTAATTCGATGACCAAACCGTAATTGCGCACATCGATGACGATGGCGCGAAAAATCTGCGGATCGCGCGCATCGATTTGATATTGGAAAAACTGCAGCTTCTTAAGCTTCACCGCCTCCATTTCAGCCTCGGCCGCGGTGCGTTCGGTAATGGAAATGTGCTCGGAGAGGGCCGTGAGTTCCGACATGTCGGCTCGGGCGCGACGGGTGGATTCGAAATCGGCCAGCGTGCGATGCGCCACCAGGTCCGCGTAGCGCCGAATGGGGC
This sequence comes from Chthoniobacterales bacterium, assembly GCA_038323965.1. GTDB lineage: Bacteria > Verrucomicrobiota > Verrucomicrobiia > Chthoniobacterales > UBA10450 > JBBQHM01. The sequence continues at coordinate 647 of JBBQHM010000008.1, forward strand.
TCGTAAAATGCAGGTAGTTGGTCTTCGCGAGTCCGTAATGTCCGAGCGGCTGCGGCGTGTAGCGAGCACGCTTTAGACTTTTTAGCAGTCCAATCTTCAACGCCTGTTCCTCGGATTTCCCGCGCATCATCGCAATCAGGCGCTGCAGTTCCGGGCGCTGCGTCAGGTCGCCGACGCGCAAGCCATAGCCGAGCACCATCTCGCGATAATCGGCCAGCTTCTGTGGATCTGGATCTTCGTGGACACGATAAACGGTCGGCATCGAAGCGTTCTTAAGTTCACGGCCGACGGCTTCGTTTGCGGCCAGCATGAATTCTTCGACGAGCTGATGCGATTCGTCGTTTTCAATTTTCTCGAGTCGAATCGGCCGTCCGTTTTCATCGACGCGCACCTTCACCTCTGGGAAATCGAGATCGAGCGATCCGTTTTCGAAACGCTTGCGGCGGAGGAGCGAAGCGAGCGACCAGGCAGCGTGGATGCGTTCGCCCAGCTGATCGCGCGGAGGCTGCTGCAAAAGCGCGTACGCTTCGCGATACGTCAAGCGCCTGGCGCTTCGGATCACGGTGCGCGCGAATCGCGTATGTTTGCTGCGGCCGTTACGATCGAACTGGATGAAAACGGAATGCGTCAGGCGTTCGACGTCGGGCTTTAAACTGCAGACGCCGTTGCTCAAACGCTCGGGTAACATCGGGATGACGCGGTCCGGCAGATAGACGCTGTTGCCGCGCGCCCGCGCCTCCTTATCGAGCGCGCTCCCGGGCGTTACGTAGGCGGCGACATCGGCGATGTGCACCCCGAGCTGCCAGCCGCCACCGGGCAGAGCCTCGACGTTGATCGCGTCGTCGAAATCTTTGGCGTCGTCCGGATCAATGGTGAGGATGAATTGCTCCCGCAGATCTTCGCGGTCACGGAAGCTGGCAGGATTAACGGTTTGTGGAATGGCATTGGCTTCGCTCAAGACCGCGCGGGGGAAATCAGTCGGAAGATGAAACTTCCGGACGATCGAGAGCATGTCGATGCCGGGGTCGGTCGCGGCGCCGAGGACTTCAACAATCGATCCCTCCGGGTTAACGTGACGCGACTCCCATTTATCGAGACGGACGACAACTTTGTCGCCAGTTTTCGCGCCTTTTCCGTCGCGGTTTGAGGGCGCGGCAACGTAAACATTATGGACGATGCGCGGATCGTCCGGCACCACGTTATAAAAGTTTCGGGTATGCTGCAGCGTGCCGACAATAGTGTCATGCGCGCGCTCGAGGATTCGAATGACGCGCCCTTCGGCTCGCTTGCTGGAGTGCGCGCCGCGTCCTGAATCCTGCTCGCGCATAATTCGCGCAACGACGCGATCGCCGTGCATTGCCGTGCCAGTGTTTTGCGCAGCGATAAAAAGGTCGCCCTCGTTCGTCGCCTTTTCATTAACGAGGAAAGCGAATCCCGCTTCGTGGACGCTGAGCTTCCCGGTGACGAGGTCAGCGGTGGAGGGGAGGACGTAACGATTCTTGCGAATGCAGGCAATTTCGCCGGCGCGCTCCAAATTCTTGAGCGCATCTCGAACCGCGGTTGGATTTTGTCGCTCGCGCAGCGCCTCAGCGATGCCGCTTTTATCGAGCGGCTGATATTTTGGCGATGCGAGAAGCTGGAGGATTTTGCCGCGCAAATCTCCTGTCCTGTCGGCTTTGCGCTGCATGAAGCCTCACAATGCCTTGCAACGCACGTAGTTGCCACTCGCAATTCGAAGCGCGCATCGAATAAGCGCGTGCCCGTGTTAGTCTGATCAACGTGGGAGCGACGCTTTGGAAAATTGGCGCGCAGACCTTCGATCTCTCGCAACGCGGCCTGATCATGGGTGTGCTGAACGTCACGCCGGATTCATTCTCTGATGGCGGCGATTTCTTTGACGCAGAAACGGCGCGCGCACACGCGTTGAGCATGCTCGAAGCGGGCGCAGATATCATTGATGTCGGCGGGGAATCAACCCGCCCAAGCGCTGCGCCGGTTGATGCGGCCGAAGAATCGCGTCGCGTGATCCCTGCGATTGAATCGCTCAGCAAAATTGGCGCGATCCTATCGATCGACACCACGAAAGCAAAGATTGCGCAGCGCGCCCTCTCCGCCGGCGCGAAGATCATCAATGACGTCAGCGGCGGTCGGCATGATCCCGCGATGTTTGAGCTCGCAGCGCGGGAGAACGCGGCGTTAATCATCATGCATATGCAAGGCACGCCGCGCACGATGCAGACCGCGCCGCATTACGCGGATGTCGTCGCAGAGGTCGCCGATTTTTTTCGACAACAACATGCGCGCGCCATAGCATCGGGTCTTGACCCCATGCGCATAGCGTTTGATCCGGGAATCGGGTTTGGTAAAACGTTTGATCATAATCTCGAGCTGCTCGCGAACCTCGATCGCTTGCGCGTGGCAGATCGTCCGCTGGTGGTCGGCGTTTCCCGCAAATCGTTTCTCGCGAAACTAGTTCAATCCGAGCACGCGAAGGATCGCCTCGCGCCGACGGTTGCATTCACCTCGCTCTTGCGTGCGCGTGGAGCGGATGTTTTACGAGTCCACGATGTGAAGGAAAACGTCGCGGCAATTCGCGTGGCCGATGCGATGTTAACACGCGCATGATCGAGCAATTTCTACAGCTCTGCCTTCGTAGCTGGCGCAGCGCGTTTGAAATCATTCTGCTTAGCGTCGGCATCTACTACGGCTACGTCTATTTTCGCGGGACGCGCGGTGCGAAAGTGCTCACCGGGCTCGCCATCGTTTTCCTGACGCTGACCCTAATTTCGCAGCTGCTAAATCTTGTCGTGATCGGCTGGTTGATCCGCAGCTTTTCCGTCTTTCTCGCGATCGCGCTCGTCGTGATCTTTCAGCCTGAAATGCGTCGCGGGCTGGCCGAACTTGGCGGACATCCGATCTTTTCGTTAACGAGCGAGAAACGCGAAACAATTCACGAGATCGTCGAGTCCGTGACTCAGCTCGCGAGTAAACAATTCGGCGCCCTGATCGCGATCGAGCGCGATACTTCGATACGTGTCTACGAAGAGACTGGGGTCATCCTGAACGCAGCCTTTTCCGTCGAATTGATGCTTACCATCTTCCATCCAAAATCTGCATTGCACGATGGCGGCGTGATCATTCGCAACGGGCAAATCGCAGCCGCGGCCTGTATTTTTCCGGTCAGCCAGCGAGAGACTCTTGATCGTAGCCTGGGTCTGCGACATCGCGCCGGGCTTGGCGTGACCGAAGAATCCGACGGAGTGGCCGTAGTCGTGTCGGAAGAGACTGGCGCGATCTCCATCTGCAATCGGCGCCGGATCGAGCGCGGCTTTACGCCGGAGACTTTCCGCAAACGCCTCGGTGAGATATTACTGCAAACCCGCGATGACGATGAAAAAACGAATACTCAGGAACTGGCGCGCGAAGTTGGTCTCGCTCCTGCTCGCGACGACGCTCTGGTACTTGATAAAAAAGAACGTAGCGACCACCCCGTCACTATCTGACGACGTCAATCCCCCGACCGCGGCGCAACGCCGTTAGCGGAGGAAGCGCGCCAGGTTATCCTGTTCCCAGCGACGGGCCCGGCGATAATTTGCAAAGTTTTGTTCCCGGCGGTTGAACTCGTCCGTGTGCACGATTCTGCGACCGCCCGACAGTTTTACGTCAGGCACGACCGCATGCAGCATCTCGTGATACATGATGTACTGGATGAACCAATGCGGCACGAATGGTTGATCCAGCCAGGGGTTGATCCGAATGACGCGGTCCTGTTCCTGGATTGTGCCGAAAATGAAGTATTCCTTCGGACGATGTTTACGTCTCCGACCCCAGACTATTTTGTAACCGCGCAATCGATTCCGAAAATAACTTGCGTTGAGCTTCTCGAAAATTGATTGAAGATCGAAGTAACGACCTTCGTGACGCAGGTTGAGCTGCCGCTGCATCGGCAATTTTGGATGAACCGCTTTTCGCTTAGTTCTTTTTTTTGTCACAGCCTTCTTTGCCTCTCGGCACCCTTCGCTAAAGTTAAAGGCACCCGCGGCTTCTGACAAGAAGAGCCGGTAAAGATTTTTTCCTATATATCTCACTGGAAACCAACCGGTTACAATGTTCTCAAACCTGAGAATTCGATGAAAAGTTCGCTTCCTCACTTGCCGGCTCTCGCATTTCCCAAAATATCGATATACTGATTCCACCTCTCCGAAATGACGCCGTATCTCCGCAAACTTCTTGGTCTCAATTGGCTGCTCCTCGCCAATATGCTCGCGCTGGCAATCTTCGGCGTCATCGCAATCTACAGCGCTACGTATATGCGCGACGATCCTGTTTCGTCAGAGTTCTGGCGCAAACAAGCGAACTGGGTCGCTATCGGATTCTGCGCGTTCATGGCAGTGAGCTTGATCGATTATCATTGGATCAAATGGGGTGCGCTTCCAATGTATGCGGCCGGCATCGTATTCCTGATCGCCACGAAGTTTATCGGCACAAAAGTGTACGGCTCACGGAGTTGGCTTCATCTCGGTCCAATCAATTTCCAACCTGCGCAGCTGGCGGTGATTGCGGGGATCATGGTGCTCGCGTTGTTTCTAAGCCAGTTCAAGCAGATGCATCCGATGCTGCGACTGCTTTTATGTGGCGCAATCGTCGGCGCACCCTGCCTGCTGATTTTGTTGCAGCCCGATCTGGGTGAAGTCATCATCTGGGGTCCAGTTTTGCTCGCGCTTTTGTTCGTCGGTGGAATTCCGGTGCGTTACCTGTTCTGTATCGTCCTCGTCGTCGCCGCCATGATTCCAATCGCGGCAAATGTCGGGTTGAAACCGTATCAGCAGGAACGGCTCACCGCGTTCATCCATCCTGATGTCGATAAGCAGGGCTCGTCGTGGGCAATAAATCAGTCGCTCATTGCCATTGGCTCGGGCGGCTGGTCGGGCAAAGGATTCAAAGCGCCTAATACCCAGATCGAACTCGGATTTCTCCCGTCCACCGCCGTGCACAACGATTACATTTTTTCGGCGATCGGAGAACAGTGGGGCTTCGTCGGCGGCGTCATTTTGCTGGGGGCGTTTGCGTTGCTTCTGCTCACGTCGCTCTTCGTCGCATTCTTTGCCGGCGACCAGTTCGGACTCCTGCTCGTCGTTGGCATTACCGCACTCATTTTCACTCACATTTTTCAGAACGTCGGGATGACGATCGCCATGCTGCCGATCACGGGCGTACCTCTGCCGTTGATCAGCTACAGCGGATCGTTCGTCCTGATGATCATGTTTGGGCTCGGCATCGTGAATAGCGTCTGGGTGCATCGCAAATCTGCGATGATCTGACGCCAGCCGTTTACTTCCCGCGCCTCGGCCGGTAATTTCTCCGGTGCCGATGGACACAGATTACAAGGTCAAGCTCGACATTTTCGAAGGCCCGCTCGATCTGCTGCTCTATCTCGTGAAGCGAGACGAGCTGGATATTTACGATATCTCAATCGAGCGCATCACGCATCAATACCTCGAATATCTCCAAGCCTTCAAAGAGCTGAACATCGATGTCGCCGGCGAATTCGTCGTGATGGCGGCAAATCTCATTTACATGAAAAGCCGGAGCCTGCTCCCGGCAGATCAGCAGCCCCCGGATGAGGAGGCCGATGACGATGATCCACGGTGGGAATTAATCAGACAGCTGGTTGAGTACAAGAAATTTAAGGATGCGGCGGAACATCTGCAGTCGCGACAACTTGAGAACGAAAAGCTTTTTACGCGTGCTTTTTCTGACGCGGATATCATTTCGATGCCGGTCCGGCTCGGCGAAGTCGGGATATTCCAGCTTATCAATGCCTTTCAGAATGTGTTAAAGCGTGTCGATGCACGCGAAGATTTGCGGGAAATATTTAGCGAGCATTTCACCGTGTCCGATAAGATCGACCTCATACTGGCGCGCCTTGCCGGTGGAAAAGGCGTGCGGTTTTCGGAGTTGTTCGCGCAGATGGCGTCACGCGTGGAAATCGTCGTAACTTTCCTGGCGTTGCTCGAGCTCATCCGGCTTCGCCAGATCCGCGCCATTCAGAACCAGCCCTTTGCTGAGATCGAGCTTGCCTCGATGTCGGGTTAATCGGCGCGATGCCTTCCGTGCTCATCGCTGGGTTGGGCTATGTCGGTCAGCCGACGGCTGGATTATTCGCCGCCAACGGTTGGGATGTCGAAGGCTGGTCGCGCCAGTCGTCTTCGTATCCCGGAATCAGAACCGCTGCCGTCGACATTTCAAATGCCGCTGCGCTCAAGCGAGATCGGGCGTTTGATGTCGTGATTCAATGCGCAAGCACTCGGGGCGGTGATGTCGATGACTATCGACGAGTGTATTTGCAAGGAGCGCGGAACCTCCGCATTGCCTTTCCGTCGGCTCTCATGATTTTCGTTAGCAGCACGAGCGTTTATGCCCAGGCGGATGGCGGTTGGGTTAACGAAAATAGTCCGGCGAGTCCTTTGCGTGAGACGGGCAAAGTACTGCGTCTGGCCGAGGATTTGGTCCTTGAGAGCGGAGGTATTGTCGCGCGCCTCGCAGGAATCCATGGGCCGGCTCGCTCGTTTCTGCTGCGTTCGTTTTTAACGGGGACGCAATTACAGAACGAGGACCGATATGTGAACCAGGTGCATCGTGACGATATTGTGAACGCGCTTTTTCTGCTCGCGACCGATCGCGCAATTCGCGCGGCTGGATCTATTTTTAATATTGTGGACGACGAGCCGATTCTTCGAGGCGAATGCTACCGCTGGCTGACCCAGAAACTCGGGCCTCAGCCGGCCGGGCCGGAACGGGTGGAGGCCACGCGGAAACGTAGCGATTCAAACAAGAGAGTCAGCAATGCGCGTCTGCGCGGGGTGGGCTGGACACCGCGGTTTCCCACGTTCGCCAGTGCGATGGAACGAAGCATCCTGCCCAGCTTCGAGCTAGCGCAGCGATGAGCCGGTATAAAAGCTGCTGAAAACGCGGCATGCGTCACATCAAGCTGTCCGGACGTGAATCGGCGGTGGTCCGCGCCATTGGCTTTACCGAGCCTGTTTTAGGCGCGGAAGTGCAGGACCAGGCGCATATGGATATCGAGGACGTGAACGACACCATCAATGGTTTGCTGGCCGCCGGTTACGTGGAGAGCTTGCCATATCGCGAAGAAGTTGAGCTGGCGGAATTCCCCACAATCGCATTCGAGATAAATCCTGCTTACTCACAGGGATTGCGCGCCGCTTTGTATCGTCGTTAAACCGCGGCGGCGGCAAGTTCCGCCGATCGCTCCGCAGTTCGCTCGCCAAAAAGCTGTCGGATGACATCTTCGACGGGGATCTCCTGCACATTGATGTCCCGCACGTCGCAACGCTCCAGGAGATGACGCGCCGTCTCCGTAACTTTCGCGCGTGGGACTCTCAGCTGCACGGAGGCACCGGTCTGAGTAATAACCTCTCCGAACGCGGCAAAATCACGCGCCTGTTCGCCTTGGAAAGTGAGGCTAATGATTTTGTCGGCCGAGAAACGATCGATGATCGTATCGAGCGCGCCGTCGAAGAAGATCTTCCCGTGATCGATGATGATGACTCGATCGCAGAGCGCCTCGATGTCCTGCATGTAGTGACTGGTGAGCATGGTAACGATGCGATGTTGCTCGTTGTAGACCCTTAAGAATTCGCGGACGCGTTTCTGGCTTACGACATCGAGGCCAATGGTCGGCTCATCCAGGAACAGCACCTTCGGTTGATGGATCAGCGCTGAGATCAGTTCCATTTTCATGCGTTCACCTAACGAGAGCTCGCGCACCATCACATTCATCTTGTCACGCACCTCGAGAAGCTCCGTAAGTTCGCCGACAACTTTGTTGAATTGCGGACGATCGATCGCGTAAATCGCACGATTAAGCTCGAGCGATTCCTGCGCTGGCAAGTCCCACCAGAGCGCATTCTTCTGGCCCATCAGCAGGCTGAACTGCCGCTTCATCTCATTCCGGCGTTCCCATGGAATGAAGCCGAGGACGCGCGCTTCACCGGAAGTCGGATTGAGCAGGCCCGACAACATTTTCAGTACTGTCGTTTTGCCCGCACCGTTCGGGCCGAGAAAGCCCACGAACTCACCTTCTTCGATCCTGAAGGTGACGTCGTCCGCGGCGCGGGTTTCGTCGTAGTGCCGCTTGAACAGACCCTTGAGGGCGCCCCGGAGGCCGCTCTCTTTTTTATAAGTGCGGTAAACTTTTGTCAGCCCGCGCACTTCAATCGCGCTCATGCGCAGAACTTCACGCCGCGCTCGATTGCGACGAATTCCTGGATTTCAACAATGGCAAAACTTTCTCGACCAACGCATCCGCCGTGAGCCCATGTTTCTTCCGGAGGATAGGAATGGTGCCGTGCTCAACGAATTGATCCGGCCAGCCGATTCGCACCACCGGGGTGTTAATCATATTGGAGTGGAGATGTTCCATCACGGCGCAACCGAATCCGTTGAAAAGGACATGGTCTTCGAGGGTGGCTACGACCTGCACGCTTCTCGCAAAAAATTCGAGCGTTCCCGTGTCCATCGGCTTGATCCAGCGCGGATTGATTAACGCGACAGAAACACCCTGGGCCTCGAGCATCCTGGCCGCTTCCTCGGCGATCTCGAACATATTTCCGAGACCGAAGATCGCGACGTCTCGCCCGTGTTGCACCACTTCCGCTTTACCTATTTCCAGGAGCTTCGGCGTGTCTTTGATCGCCACGCCAGTGCCCACGCCGCGCGGATAACGAACTGCAATCGGGCCGGAATTGTAGTTCGCCATTGTCCAGAGCATGTCGACGAATTCGTCTTCATTCCGCGGCTGCATGTGCACGAGATTCGGGACGTGACGCAGATAACCGATATCGAACAAGCCGTGATGCGTAGGACCATCGTCACCGCTCAGACCCGCGCGATCCATGCAAAGCGCCACGTTTAGGTTCTGCAAGGCGATGTCATGAATAATCATGTCGTAGGCGCGCTGCATAAAGGTGGAGTAAATCGTGAGAAACGGCTTCATTCCCTGCGTCGCCAGGCCGCAGGCGAAGAGCGCGGCATGCTCCTCCGCGATCCCGACATCGAAGTAGCGATCGGGGTGTCGCGCCTGGAAAAAGCCGAGGCCGGTTCCACTCGGCATGGCCGCGGTGATCGCGACGATTTTCTCGTTTGAATCCGCAAACTTCCCAAGCGTTCGGCCAATGAGCTCGGAGTAGGTCGGCGTCGCTGTGCCGGTCGTCTCTCCGCTTTCGATCTTATACTTCCCAAGCCCGTGAAATTTATCCGGCTTGGCCAGCGCCGGGTCGTAGCCCTTTCCCTTTTTGGTCAGGATGTGGAGCAGGACCGGCTCCTCCTGCGTCTTGAGGAATTCGAACGTTTTAATCAGCAGCGGAATATCGTGACCATCGATGGGGCCGTAATAGCGCAGACCGAGTTCCTCAAAAATCACGCTCGGCACGATCAAATTTTTAACGCCCTCCTCGACCTTGTGCGCCAGGTTTACGGCAGACTTGCCTGCCACGGCTTCGACGAAGCGCCGCGCTTTGTCGTGCAATCCCGCATACAACGGACTGGTGGTAAGGGTATTAAAATACGAAGCAATCGCGCCGACGTTCTTCGCGATCGACCATTCGTTATCGTTAAGGACAACGATGAAACGCTTGGTCTGCGACTTCGCGTTATTTAAAGCCTCGTAACTAATGCCGCAGGTAAATGCCGCATCCCCGGCCACGACGACCACATGTTCGTCACTTCCCTTGAGATCGCGGCCAACCGCCATCCCCAGGCCAGCGGAGATCGCTGTTCCAGCATGGCCCGCGCCGTAAGAATCATGTTCGCTTTCGGTGCGAAGCAGAAAACCGTTAAGCCCTTCGTATTGGCGCATGGTATGAATGCGATCGAGGCGCCCGGTGAACATCTTGTGGACGTAACCCTGATGCGAAACGTCAAACACGAACTTGTCCTTCGGGGTGCTGAAGACGCGATGCAGTGCGATCGTTAATTCCACGACGCCAAGGTTGGGACCGAGATGACCACCGGTTTGCGAAAGCACCTTGATCAATTCATCGCGCACTTCCTGGGCAAGTTGCGGCAAGTCCTGCTCACGCACTGCCTTGATGTCGTCCGGCGAGCGAACGGTCTCCAGCAACGGCTGAGCGGTTACAGTTTTAGAAGAGTCGGACGTCATCTTTGCTTTCTTTTTCTACTGGCTGCTCCGTCGCGGCTGGCGTCGGTTCATCAAAAGGTTTGACCGATCGTTTCCCTCCGCTATCTCGCGTTATCATTTCAATTTTCTGCTCAGCTTTCGCTAGTCTTTCCTGGCACACCTTGACCAGCTTCATTCCTTCCTCGTAACGCACGAGCAGCGTTTCGAGCGGAATTTTGCCGTCTTCCATTTCGTCGACGATCGCTTCGAGTCGATCCATCGCCGTCTCAAAAGTCGGTTCGTCTACAGCTTGCTTCGTATGGGCGGCCATGGCGGATGTGAAAGTTAAGCACAGTGCCCTTCCGTCACAATGCGGAGTTACGGACTTCGTGCGGTGGCATACGCGATGCTCGTGAGGTTATCGCGCCATGACCTTCCTCAAGAAAATTCTGCTGGTCGATCATGAACCGCACGTGACGAAGATCGTGCGGGAGGCGCTGGAGAGGACCGGCCGCTATACCATCCGGACGGAGCGCGATGGCAGTTTTGCGCTCCATGCGGCGCGCTGGTTCCAGCCAGATCTTATCCTGCTCGATGTGATGTCGGATGGGCCTGACGCGGAGCTTTTGACGCGGCAATTTCAGGAGGCCGGCCATCTCGGCGATACCCCGGTGCTTTCCCTGAGTAACGTCAGTCCCGGTCCGCAAATGGTTTCCGGTGGAATCCTGAGCGGCTACAGTTTTCTGGCCGCGCCGTTTCGACTCGATGAACTTCTGCGTGGAGTCGAGTCGCTACTTTTCGGCGATAAGCCGGGGCCCGATCAGGCCGCCTAGCCGATTGCCTGCCGGTACGCGGCCGCGTCCTTCAACTGCTTCAGGTCGTCTTTATTTTCCAGCTTCAAGACGAAGATCCAGCCTTCGCCGAAGGGATCGGTATTGATAAGTGCCGGGTTGGAATCGAGCGCCTTGTTCGCCTCCACCACCGTGCCCTTGACCGGCGCATAGATATCGCTCGCGGCTTTGACGGACTCCACCACGGCAATCTGCGCGCGCGCTTCCGCTGACGCGCCAAGCTTCGGGAGCTCGACATAAACAACGTCGGTGAGCTCGGCTTGCGCGTGATCTGTAATGCCGACGCGCACATTCTCGCCTTCGCGTTTAATCCATTCGTGGCTGTCGGTGTAGAGCAAATCGTCGGGAACGTTCATGGTTTTTTGTAGAGCGGTTTCTTCTCGATGGTTGCGGGAAATTTCTGGCCGCGAATCTCGATTTCGATCGCGGCGCCCGGTTTCGCGTCGGGTGCCGAGACATACGCCATGCCGATACCGATGTTCAAGCTCGGAGCGAGTGAACCGGATGTGGTCTCGCCGATACGCTCTCCGTTCATAAGGACGCCGTAGTGAGCGCGCGGTGGGGGACTCTTGCCATTCATCTTGAAAGCTACGAGCCGCTTTTTCGCGCCGGTCGCTTTCGTCTCCGCGAGAACATCTCTGCCAATGAAATCGCCTTTGGTGAGATCGACGAAAAATCCGAGGCCGGCTTCAATCGGATTCGATTCCGGAGATAAATCAGAGCCGTTCAGCGGGAAACACATCTCGAGCCGGAGTGTATCGCGAGCGCCGAGACCGCATGGCTTTATGCCCAGAGGCGCTCCTGCCTGGAGGACGCGATTCCAAAAGCCGCCGGCAATTTCGCTTGGGAAGAACACCTCGAAGCCGTCTTCGCCGGTGTAGCCAGTTCGCGCTAAAGTGATCGTGTGATCTTCGAATCGAAAATCGCCGACCCGATTTCGCGCGGGCGGTTGAGCCTCAGCGCCGAGAAGCGCATGGAAAAGCTCGAGCACGCGCGGGCCTTGAATTGCGACCGCACTAAACTGATCGCTGCGGTTTCGCATAGTCACTTCGGCCGGGCGTTGCCGTTCCAGCCAGGCGAAGTCCTCATCGATTTTCGAGGCATTCACGACGAGCAGGTACTCTGCAGCGCCGATGCGGTAAGCGATAAGATCATCGATAATGCCGCCGGATTCGTTCAGCAAAAAAGTGTATTGCCCGCTGCCCGGCTCCAGTTTGGCGATGTTGTTCGTAAGCATGCGGTCTAGCCATTTGCCCGCGGGCCCACCCGCCACGATAAACTGCCCCATGTGCGAAATGTCGAACATGCCGACCGCGTTCCTTACGGCATGATGTTCATCGACAATTCCCGTGTATAGCACCGGCATGAGCCACCCGCCAAAAGGCACCAGCTTCGCCCCCAGCCGCACGTGTTCATCGTAAAGTGATGTCGTTTTTGAGGGGGAATCGCTCACGGGCTGAAGCTAGACTTCGCGTCTGGGGTGTCAACGCAACCACGCGCGGCGGCGCGCTCGATGAATGAGGAGGACGCGCACGTAAATGACCTGGCTGGATAAACTCGAAAAACGTTTTGGCTTCCTCGGAGTGCCAGGGTTGATGCGCATCGTCGTGGTGTTCACGGCGCTCGTGTTCGTGCTGGCCCGGCTGGACCCGAACTTCGTCAGCATCCTCGATCTGGATATCGGTCGCATCCGGCACGGCGAGGTCTGGCGGCTCTTCACTTATATATTCGTTCCGCAAACGTTGAGCTTCATCTGGGTGACATTCGCGCTCCTCTTTCTCTGGTTCATCGGCGACGGACTGGAGCGCGCGTGGGGAGCTTTCCGGCTGACACTGTATTTCCTTGTCGGAATGATCGGCACGACGGCAGCCGCATTTTTCTTCGGAAGTAATTTTTCGAATTCCATGCTCAGCGCCGCGCTCTTCTTTGCCTTCGCGCGGTTTTATCCTGACGAAGTCATCTACGTTTTTTTTATTCTGCCGGTGAAGGTGAAGTGGCTGGCATGGATCTCAGCTGCCTTTCTTCTCGTCGCGTTCGTCATGAATTCGAATGATTACCGGCTCGCGCTCATGGCGGCGCTGAGCAATTACCTGATCTTTTTCGGTCCGGAAATGATTCGCTCCATCCGTAACCGGCGTGTTATCACACAACGCCGTGAAGGCTTTGAGCAAGCCACCGTTACCGACGAACCGCTGCATCGCTGCGCGGTTTGTGGTTCAACGGAAGCGAGCAATCCGAGCCTCGAATTTCGCGTCGCCACCAACGGTGAGGAATATTGCCTCGAGCATTTGGCTCAGTCCCGGTCCGCAAATCCCTCCGCGACGTAGCTTGACCCTCGGTCGATGGAGCGGACACTAGGCGGCAATGCCTGATCAGACTGCGCCGCTGGTTCCCGAGCAGGGTTGGCATTGCCTGCATCTGTTTTACCGCGTGGAGCTTGGGCAATGGCAGTTGCTCAGCAGCGATGAACAGCGTTCCGCGAAAACCGCACTCTCGGCCTTGGTGCAGGAAATTCGCGCGACTCCTGACACCCAGCTTGTCACCCTGAGCGTGGTGACGCCGAAGGCTGACCTCGCATTCATGCTGGTGACACCAGACCTGCACCGCGCCAACGCCTTCGAGAAGCGGCTGAGCTCGGTTTTCGGCCCAGACGTTCTCGCGCCGGTCTACAGTTATTTGTCGCTGACCGAAGAGAGTGAATACCGGACAACCTCAGAAGATTATGCCGCGACCCTCGTGAACGAACAGAAACTGGCGCGCGGGTCGGCGGAATTTGAGAGCGCAATGGCCTCGTTTGACGAGCGCATGAAACATTATCGCCACGATCGCGTCTACCCGACGCTGCCGGATTGGCCGGTCGTCAGCTTCTATAATATGAGCAAGCGCCGTGGCGAAGAGCGCAATTGGTATTCATTGCCCTTCGAGGAAAGGCGCAAGCTGATGCTCGGACACGGCACCGTCGGAAGAAAATACGCTGGCAAAGTGAAGCAGCTCATCACTGGCTCGACCGGTCTCGACGATGCTGAATGGGGCGTCACGCTTTTCGCGCACGATACTTTTCAGATTAAATCGATCGTTTATGAGATGCGGTTCGATCCGGTAAGCGCAGACTACGGCGATTTCGGTGAGTTTTTCATCGGCATCCAACTCCCGCTCGACGAACTGTTCCGGCGGTTGCAACTTTAGCGCCGCGAGGATGGGTGACAGAGCGGTCTATTGTGCACGCCTGGAAAGCGTGTGTGCTGAAAAGCACCCAGGGTTCGAATCCCTGCCCATCCGCCATTTCGTCACCCTGAGCCTGACGTTTGTTTTTGCCGGGCTACTGATTGCGTGCGGGAAATCCGAGTCCCGTCGAAGTAACAGCGCCTTGGAGCAAGCGAAACGCGAATTTCACGACGCGAAATTCGAGAGCGCGCTTTCGCATTTGGCAAGGAGCGACAAGCCGGGTCCCGAAGCACTCGATCTTCGCGGGTGCGTTCTGATGGAGCAAAGGAAGTTCGAAGAAGCAGCGCAAGCGTTCGACGAAGCGCATCAGGCGAATCCCGCGCTCTTCGCGCCACGCCTTCATCGCGGCGATCTCTTTCTCCGACAGTTTAAATTTACTGACGCCCGCCGCGAATACCAAACGCTTCTCGACGAAACGAACATCCTCATTTCGCACGAACGATTGCGTTACGCGCTGCTAATTACGTTTCTCGCCGAGCAAAACGACAGCGACGCGCGACGCCTGCTCGATTCAATCAAGTTTCCGACTGAATCGGCCGCGTATTATTTTGCGCAGGCGGCATGGTCTTATGCGCACAAAGACCAGAAGTCGGGCGACGAATGGACCGCGAAAGCTCGCCAGGTTTACGACCCGGCCGCGACCGCGTGGTTCGCGCGCCCGTTGTTTGACCTTGGTTGGATTAAAAAGAAACCGCCGCTCGCATACTCGCTGGCGAACAGTTGATCAATCCTGCGCCTGATCGCGCCTGGTCAGGACCTGCTGGTTTTGCCGGACCTTCACGATACTCGCTCGCGGAAGAACGCCGCGAAAACTCGCCGTCGGATAAATAATGCAATCCCGCCCGATGACGGAACCCGGATTGATCACGGCGTTGCATCCGATTTCGGTACGGTCGCCGATGATCGCGCCAAATTTCGTTAGTCCTGTCGCGATCATTCCATCCGCAGCTGCCACCGATATCTCGCCTCGATCGAGTTTTACATTTGAAATAATGACGCCGGCCCCGAGGTGAGCGCGGTAACCGAGGATGGAATCGCCCACATAACTAAAGTGCGGGATCTGCGCTTCATCGAACACAATGCAGTTCTTGAATTCGCAGGAATTTCCCATCACCACGCCGTCGCCGACGATCACGTTTTCGCGGACGTAACAACCGCTGCGAATGTGGCAATTCTCGCCAATCCACGCCGGACCTTTTAGCATCGCGCCCTGTTCGACGATCGTTCCTTCACCGACAAAAACATGGTTACTGATGAAGGGCTTGCCCACGAGCTGGCCCAGCACGGCGGGTTTTAAACGGAACTTGAGGTAGCTCTCGATTTGCTTCAGCGCGTCCCAGACAAAGCGCTGGCTTTCGAAAAGCTTCGAGTGAGCCGTGTGTTCCAGAGCGAGGAACTCTGCCGGAGCGAAAATTTCTTCAGGACTGAATGCCGGCACGTCGAGTGAGTAGTTGTCCGTCCTTCGTATCGCGCACATCCCAGCCGCGCGTCGCAAGTTCGTCGCGCAATTCATCACTTCTTCCCCACTCTTTTGCAAGCCTTGCGGCAACCCGGTCCTCCGCGAGTTGCGAGATTTCCGGAGGAATTGCGCTGGCCGCAGTTTCCTCAAGCTGAAGTACCGCGTCGACCGCTTCCCACCATCGGAGCCACTTCGCTGCGGCCGCGCCATTCATCTCGCCACGATCCAGCGCACGATTCGTTTCCCGGATGTTCTCGAATAAAACGCTGAGCGCGTCCGAAATGTTCAAGTCGTCGTCCAGGGCAGCGCGCAATTCGTCTGGCATCGGCTCCGCCGAACCGTCCGCATCTCTGGCCGTTTCGCGGAGACGACGGACCCAGTCGTCAATTCGGGCGAGCGAGGTGCGCGCCTCGGCCAGACCTTCGAAGGTAAAGTTGAGTTGAGCGCGGTAATGCACTCGCAGCAGCGCGTAACGCACCTCGCGCCCGGTATGCCCGCGAGCGATCAAATCGCGCAGCGTGAAAAAGTTGCCGGACGACTTCGACATCTTGAAGCCATCCACCAGCAGATGCGCGCAGTGCGACCAGTAACGCACAAATTGCTTTCCCGTGACGCCTTCGGTCTGCGCAATCTCCGCCTCGTGATGCGGGAAAATATTGTCAACGCCGCCGCAGTGAATATCGATTTGATCGCCCAGCAGGGCCGTTGCCATCGCGCTGCACTCGATGTGCCAGCCCGGTCGTCCGCGCCCCCACGGCGAATCCCATGAGACATCGCCGTCTGCTTCGTCCCACGCTTTCCAAAGTGCGAAATCGCCGACGTGCTCCTTGTCGTACTCGTCGTTGCGAACCCGGCCGGTCGATTGCAATTCATCGAGATTAAAGTGCGCGAGCTTCCCGTAGTTGGGAAAGTTTTTGATGCGAAAATAAACCGACTTGTCGTCCGCCTGATAGGCCAGGTCGCGCGAGATCAATTCCGAGATCATCGCAATCATGCGCGACACATATTGCGCGTCGGTCGCGGCCGGGAATTCATCCGC
Organism: Chthoniobacterales bacterium; assembly: GCA_038323965.1. Classification (GTDB taxonomy): domain Bacteria; phylum Verrucomicrobiota; class Verrucomicrobiia; order Chthoniobacterales; family UBA10450; genus JBBQHM01. The sequence continues at coordinate 17,362 of JBBQHM010000008.1, forward strand.
CCGCTTGATTCGCAGCGTTTCAAGGTCTTCAAAAAACGCGCGTTTAAATTCCGCAGTGAACTGTGCGAGCGGGACTCCGGCTTCACGACAACCGCGGATCGTCTTATCATCCACGTCGGTGAGATTCATCACCCGATGCACTTTGTAACCGCGGGACTCGAGATGTCGCTGCAGCAGGTCTTCGAAAATATAGGCGCGAAAATTTCCGATGTGCGCGTGACTATAAACCGTCGGTCCGCAGGTATACATCTTGACCGCGGGCGGTTCCAGCGGCGCGAATTCTTCGATCTCGCGCGAGTAGGTATTGAATAAGCGCAGCGCCATCTCCGGCAAACTTGTAGCGGCATTCATCTGCCGCCGCACCTCCGCAATTAGCGGAGTGCGATCCTAGAGATCTTCCACTGACGTCGTCGCGAAAGCGATGATGCCTTCGCCGCGACCGACGGAGCCCATGCCTTCATTGGTCGTCGCCTTGACGTTGATTCGGTCCACCTCGCAAGCGAGGGCGGCCGCGATCTTTACCCGCATGCTCTCGATATGAGGTCGCAGCAGTGGCGCCTCCGCCACCACCGTGGCATCGACATTTACCGCCCGCACATTCTTTTCCGCCAGCATGCCGCGCACAGTCCGCAAAATCTCCAGGCTGCTGATGCCGCGGATACTTTCGTCAGTGTTCGGAAAGTGTTTTCCAATGTCGCCTTCGCCCATCGCGCCAAGCAGCGCGTCGGCGATCGCGTGCAGGAGCACATCGGCATCGGAATGACCGTCGAGCCCGCGGTCATGGGGAATTTCCACACCACCGAGCACCAGCTTTCTACCTTCAACCAACCGATGAGCGTCGTAACCAATTCCAGATCGAATCATAGATCAGGAGGCTAACAGCAAATGCCCATTGGAAGCTACAACCCTGTATTTGTCTTTCATGTCTGGCCGAGGGTTCATCTCGACGGAGCCGCCCGCGTTCTCGATCAGGATCCAGCCCGCCGCGATGTCCCACAAACTGATTCCCTGCTCAAGGTAAGCGTCGAGACGCCCGCAGGCCACGTATGCCATGTCGAGCGCGGCGCTTCCCATGAGCCGGCATTTGCGCGCGCGATGCACCATGTCCTGGAGGAGCGGAACGCCGGCTTCGATTGTCTCGCCCGTTTTCGATAATCCAACCGAGACAATGCATTCGGCGATGTCAGCGCGGTCGCTCACTCGAATCGTCTTGCTGTTCAATTTAGAGTCGCCGCCTTTCTGCGAACTCCACATCTCGTCGCGAATCGGATCGTAGATCACGCCGACGATGATTTCAGCATTCGCACGTAGAGCAATCGAAACACAGAAGTGCGGGATGCCGTAAAAATAATTCACCGTCCCATCGAGTGGATCGACGACCCATTGATATTCGCTCGTCTGATCACCCACGATTCCCTCCTCGCCGTAAAGCGCGTGATTCGGAAATTCCTTCAGCAACAAAATCGTAATCAGCTCCTGCGTCCGGACATCGATCTCCAGCTTGATGTCGTGCTGCAGCGTTTCGTTCACGCGTTGCGGCGTTTGAAATTCGTGACGCAAAAGTTCGCCGGCGGATCGCGCAGCATTCATCGCGGCGTCGAGGTAATGCGTCATGGCGACATCGTAGATTCGATTGGCGCAGAGTGCCGCAGAAAAGTTTTTCGGGCTCTGCGTACAAAAAAACCGGGAGAAGAATTGCTTCTTCCCCCGGGTTGATTTTGGGGTTGTGACCGCGAGGACTTCGCAGTCGTGAGTTGCACTAAGCGCTAGTGCTTCTTCTTTTTGCTTGCGGCTTTTTTCTTGGCGGGCGCTTTTTTCGCGGCCTTCTTTTTAGCTGCCATAGATAATCCCCCCTTTCAGTCCGCTAACGCGGATGGGTTTGTGAAACATCGAAGTTGAGATGTGGTTCACTGACACCAGTCGTGTTGCATTATGAATTTGTTGTCAAACTTTTTTCGCGCGCGCGCAAAATTATTTTCACGAGTTGGCGCGCGATGATTTGCTTCGAAGCGCGCGAAATTTCTTCGCGCGCGCCATCGCGCGTAAAAATTGTGACGCGATTTTCATCACTCTCCATTCCGATTTCGCGCGCGCTCACATCATTCGCCACAATCATATCGCAGTTCTTGTCGCGCAGTTTTTCGCGCGCGTTTCTCTCGAGGTCATTCGTCTCCGCCGCGAATCCGACAACGAAACAATTCGGCAACTGCGGCAGCGCTTTAAGAATGTCGCGCGTGGGAATCACCTCGAGTGACGACGCCTTTACGCTCTTCTTCACTTTTGCGGTTGATGGATTTCTCGGGCGGTAATCCGCGACGGCCGCGCACATCACGAGCACATCAGCGTCCGGCGCCGCTCGCATCACTGCGTCATACATTTCAGCAGCGGTTTCCACGTTTTCGCGCTTAATGGTCGCAGGCGAATCGAGCGCGACGGGTCCGGCGATTAGCAGGACGTCGTTGTTTGTTTCAGCGAAAGCCTGCGCGAGCGCGAAGCCCATTTTCCCAGACGAGCGATTGCTGATAAAGCGAACAGGATCGATCGGCTCGCGCGTCGGACCAGCCGTGACGACTACCTTCACGCGATCAATTTGTCGTTCTGGCGAAGAAGCAGTTCGGCGCGGAACGCAATGTCATCGACCTTCCATAAACGTCCGACACCTTCGTAACCGCACGCGAGCATGCCTTCTTCGGGCCCGATGAAGTCCGCTCCGCGCGATTTAAGCGTCGCGACATTCTGCTGCGTCGCCGCGTGTTCCCACATCTTTCCATTCATCGCCGGCGCGATGAGAAGCTGTGCGCGAGTCGCGAGTGCAATCGCGGCCAGCGGATGTCCCGCGAAACCGTTGGCAAGTTCCGCGAGAATATTTGCCGTAGCCGGCGCGATGATAAGCAGGTCGGCGCGATCGGCGAGCTCGATGTGTCCGGGCCGCCAGTTGTCTTTCTCGTCGTAAAAACTGGTCGCGACCGGATTTTTTGAAAGTGTCTGCAGAGTCAGCGGCGTAATGAATTCCGTCGCGTCCTTCGTCATAACCACGAAAACTTTGTGGCCCTGCTTCACCAGCAGGCTCGCCAGCTCCGCGGATTTGTAGGCGGCGATGGAACCGGTTACGCCGAGGACGACGCACTTTTGATTTTTGATTTTCGATTCTCGATTTTTCATCGGGGGCAGATGCGCGCCGCTCTGCACATGCCTGCATCAACACCTGTCATCCCGAGCGAAGTCGAGGGACCCCGCCGCGAAACGATCAGTATTGTCACGGGGTCCTTCGACTTCGCTCCGCTGCGCTCAGGATGACGAGTTGAGTACATCACGTCTGGACCAATCGCCGGCTGAGGTAACGTTCCGCGCCCATGATGTGACGGAACTTTTGCAGGTCTTCCTCCATCGATTTGCTGATAATGGTGTAGCGATAGTCGCGCCACAATTTCATTTCGCCCGCCGCGTTCCTGAGGCGCAGTTCGATTTGCTCGGGGGTTTCGCTCCCGCGTTTACTTAATCGCCGACGCAATTCATCAAGATCGGGCGGCATGATAAAAACATCGCTTAACGATTTGCGGACAAACTCAGCGCTGGCCTTCCGAATATTTTCGGCGCCCTGTGTGTCGATATCGATTAGCACATCGACACCGTTTTTGAGGTTGGAAATTATCGGCTCGGCGAGCGTCCCGTAGAAATGCCCATGCACGTTCGCGTGCTCGAGAAATTCACCGCGCTGCACCCGCGCCTGGAATTCGCTCTCGCTGATGAACCGATAATCTTCGCCGTCGATTTCGTTCGGCCGCGGCGGACGCGTCGTACACGAGACTGAATAAACGAAGTCGGGACTTTGCCGCAGCGCATCGCACAGCGTGGTCTTGCCCGCGCCCGATGGTGCCGAGATTACGAACAGAATTCCGAAGCGCGTGAATTGGTTACTCAAGGTTTTGAATTTGTTCTCGAATTTTCTCGAGCTCCGCTTTGCAGGCCACGATCTGTTGCGAGATCTCGGCGTCGTTCGCTTTCGCGCCGACGGTGTTCAATTCGCGCCCGATTTCCTGCGCGATAAATTCCAGGGTGCGGCCGACCGGCTCGTTGCTGCGAAGATGATGAGCGAATTGTGAAAGGTGGCTATCCAGTCGCGTCAGTTCTTCTGAGATATCCGAGCGATCTGCAAAAAGCGCGACTTCCTTCACGATGCGTTCGTCGTCCGCGGCGAGCGGCAAACCGGCTTTCTCAATGCGGTCGAGCAACGCCGCGCGATGCTTCTCCGCTACGTCGGGATGATTCGCGCGCACCTGTTTGATCGTGGTGCGAATTGTTTTCAGCCGATGGATCAGATCCTTCGCGAGATGTTTGCCTTCGCGTTCCCGCATCTTGATGAGATCGGCGAGAGCGTCTTCGAGCGCCCGTTCCACCGTGGCCCAGGCTTTGGTGGCATCGATCGACTGCTCGGGCGCGCGCATGACGCCTGGCGCTTGGAGAATTGTGCCGATCGTGATTTCGCCCGGCGCGCTGAGTTCTTTTTGGAGCGCCCGCATCGCGTCGTGATACGAGCGCGCGAGTTCCGTATCGAGCGCGAGGCCGCGCTGGCCGTTGGTGCTGGCGTGAAAATTCACCTGCACGTTGGTGCGTCCGCGTGAGATGCGCGCATTTACGGTTTCGCGAATACGCGGTTCAAGTTCGCTCAGGTCGCGCGGCAGATTGATGTTCAGATCGCTTTGCTTGCGATTCACGGTGTTGATCTCGACGCTGAACTTCGCACCAGCGTGGTCCGCTTCGCCGCGCCCATATCCGGTCATGCTCCTCATCGCGCTATTTTCCTGTCATTCCGAGCGAAGTCGAGGAATCCCGTTGCCACCTTTTCGTAACGCCACGGGGTCCTTCGACTTCGCTCAGGATGACAAATCGAAGTGCGCCGCGGCGGTCGCGACATCCTTGTCGCCGCGACCGGAGCAATTCATCACGATGAGTTGGTCGCGAGAAAGTTTCGGCGCGATCTTTATGACTTCAGCGACAGCATGCGCGGTTTCGAGCGCGGGAATGATTCCTTCAGTCTCAGCAAGCATGCGGAATGCGCTCAGCGCTTCATCGTCGGTCGCGTAAACATATTCCACGCGGCCGATCTCGCGCAGATAACTATGTTCCGGACCGACCGCGGCGTAATCGAGTCCCGCGGAAACGGAATGCGTGAGCTCGATCTGGCCATCGGCATTGGTCAGGACGAATGTCTTCGTCCCTTGCAGCACGCCGAGTTTGCCGCCTTGGAAACGCGCCGCGTGTTTGCCCGCGCGGATTCCTTCGCCGCCGGCTTCGACGCCAATCATGCGGACGGATTTGTCGTTTAAAAACGGATGAAAAAGCCCGATCGCGTTACTGCCGCCGCCGACGCAGGCGATCAGCACATCGGGAAGTCGTTCTTCGCGCTCGAGCATTTGGCGTCGCGTTTCGATGCCGATGACCCGGTGAAAATCGCGCACCATCATCGGGTAGGGATGCGAGCCGAGCGCGCTACCTAATATATAGTGTGTACTGCGGACGTTCGTGACCCAGTCGCGCATCGCTTCGCTGATCGCTTCCTTCAAGGTTGCCTGTCCGGCTATAACGGCGACGACCTTGGCTCCGAGAAACTTCATGCGCGCGACGTTGAGCGATTGGCGCTCCATATCGACCGCGCCCATGTAGATCACGCATTCGCAGCCGAAATGCGCGGCCACGGTGGCAGTGGCGACGCCATGCTGCCCGGCGCCGGTCTCCGCGATCACGCGCTTTTTCCCCATGCGCCGGGCGAGAAGAATCTGGCCGAGCGCGTTGTTGATTTTGTGCGCACCAGTGTGGAGCAGATCTTCGCGTTTCAGGTAAATTTTCGCGCCGCCAAGTTTCTCGGTGAGGCGTTCGGCGAAATACAACGGTGTTGGCCGGCCGGCGAAATCACGGAGGAGCGCGTCGAGTTCCGCTTGAAACTCTGGATCGCTCTTGGCGCGGTCGTATTCCTGCGCCAACTCATGGAGCGCAGACATTAGCGTCTCGGGCACAAACATCCCGCCGTAGGCGCCGAAGTGCCCGCGTGCGTCCGGAAGAGTCTCGAGCTGCGCCATCTCGCTCGAAGTTAGGCTGCGCGTTTTGTGTCGCAAGGCTTAGCCAGCAATGCCGTGATAGCGCGCCGGTGCGGTGAGGGCATGGCGACGGAATGCAAATCGGAGATGCGGACCCAGCGCTCAGTGGAAAGGAAATTTGCGCGCCGACTGGGGAAGACCCGGAGCGTCACGCGATGGTGGGTGAATGGAAATGCGCTTTCATGAAGGAGGGGCGCACTTTGCCGATCGACGTGTGGCGGTAGAATCCACATACCCTTCCATCGATCACTGGATTGCCGAAGTAGCACGCGATCCTGTTGCCGGATGAAGGCATGCGTCTCCGTCAGTAGTAGAGTTTTCGTGCGTGCTCTTTTGATCGGCAATGACGCCGGATCGGTCGTACGGCAGTGCGTTTTCACCGGGCACGTGATGCAACTGGGCGTTCGCGCATTGCAAATCAGCGCCCCGAAATCCATCAGCGCGGAGTTGTGATGGTGTGCTTCGTGTTTTGGAACGAGCGACGCGGCGGCATTCCAAAGTGCAGCGTTGCCGTTCGCTGAATCGATTGGCAACCGCATGTCGTGCAGCCGCGCCATTAGTCGCGCTGTGTTGGCTTCGACTAGCGGTACAGCTGCACCGAAGGCGAACGTTGCGATTGCGTGCGCAGTGTATTTACCGATCCCCGGGAGCGATCGCATCGCATCGATGTCGCGCGGAAAATTCCCGCCAAACTGTTCACAAACGACCTGCGCCGCAGCATGCAGATTCCGCGCACGGCGGTAGTAACCAAGTCCCTGCCACGCGTGCAAGACATCATCCAGGCTCGCATTGCTCAAAGCCGCGAATGTCGGAAACCTACGCAGCCAGCGGTGATAAAAGGGTAGGACCGTGGCGACCTGCGTCTGCTGCAACATGATCTCCGAAACGAGGACGGCGTACGGATCCCGGGTCCGGCGCCAGGGTAGGTCGCGTCCGTTCGCGCGGAACCAGCGCATGAGATCGCGACGAAAAGCCGTCGCGTCGACGGGAGCAGCTTGCATATAGTTAGAGCGTGAACTCGTTCACCGCTCCACTCAATCAGGAACAAGCCGCCAAATTGCGCGCCTTGATGGCGGAGCGCGGTTTTACCTTCTCGCCAAAGCCTTACACGCTTTTTTTCGGGCAGAAGGAAAAGCTGAGCGTCGCGGTCTATGAGAAGGGGCCAAAAGTTTTGGTGCAGGGTCGCGGCGTGGAAGATTTCGTCGCGTTTCACCTCGAGCCGGACATACTGGGCGAAGCGCGACTGGGTTACGAGGAAGTGCATTCGCCGGAAATGTTCGAGCCGCATTTCGGCGTGGACGAGAGCGGCAAGGGCGATTTCTTCGGTCCGCTCGTCGTGGCCGGAGCCTACGTTGATCGCGAGATCGCGCGCCGATTAATGGATGCCGGCGTGCAGGACAGTAAGCGGATTGGATCCGACAAAAAGATCTACGATCTCGCGGAGATCATCCGGAACGAAGTCCGGGGCGCTTTCGAAGTCATCGTAATCGGTCCGAGCAAGTATAACGAGCTCTACAAGAAGTTCGCGAATCTGAACTCACTGTTGGGATGGGGACACGCACGAGTGATCGAAAATCTACTGACGAAGCGGCCCGAATGTCCGCGAGCGCTCTCCGACAAATTTGCCGACGTCCGAGTGATTCAGCGGGCGCTGATGCAGCATGGGCAAAAGATCGTAGTCGACCAGCGAACAAAAGCTGAGTCGGACATCGCAGTCGCGGCCGCGTCGATTCTCGCGCGTCGCGCATTTATCGACTGGCTCGACCGGAAGGGGAAGGAGCTTGGCGTAAAGCTCGGGCGAGGCGTCTCGGCCGATGTGAAAAGCCGGGCGAAGGAACTGGTCGACAGCCACGGGCCGGAAATTTTGAGCACCGTTGCCAAGACCCATTTTCGCACCGCGCATGAGATCGCGCCGGCGGCTTTTGCGGCACCCGCACCTCGTCGTTAACACGGCAAGGTTCCTGCTCTATTTGCCGGGGAAGAATTCCGTCTTGCCTTGGAAACTCGTGTCCTAGTTCTCAACCCTGACCCGGTCTTTGAAGACCGGACGCTTGATGTACTCGAGGAATTACCGGGGGTGTCGCTGAAAATGGTCCGGAACCTTGGCGAGACAGTTTCGATCCTGATCGCGGAAGACTTTGACGGTTTGATCGTGGAAGGCGAGGCGGCGGCGGCGCTGGATAAGGCGACGAACGCGCGCCAGCATTTTCCGTCGCTCTCGATTTTATGCATCGCCTGGACGAAAGCGACCCGCGAGATGATCGCCAATGCTTCCCAGCAGAAGATCACGTTCACGACGCGGACCACAAAACTGCGGCGCGAATTGCAATCGTTTGTCGGAAAACTGGATCGGCGGACTGGCGTTGCTGCAGAGGGAATCGATCCGTGCCATTCGTTAATCGGCAATCTTAATCAGTTCTCCGCCGCGGAAATTCTGCAGATGAGTTGCCTGAGTCAGCGCAGCGGCCGCTTCACCTTTAAATCCGGACGCGGCAACAGCGAGATTTATTTGCAACATGGATGTGTCCGTCACGCGATCTACGATGGACTCGCGGGTGAGGCCGCCGTCGCCGAAATTTTCCGCTGGCGCGAAGGTCGATTTTATTTCGAAGAAGGAATCATCAGCCAGGTTGAGACGGTTGATCGACCGTGGGCACATCTCTTGATCGACAACCTGCAGAAGCTCGACGAGACGCTCGATCTCGCAGCCCGAAGCCACCGCCAATGACCGATAAAAGCCTCGAAACAAAGCTGCGGCTTATTTCCTTGCAGCAGGAGAGTTGGAAAAAACTGCACGACCTGATCACTTACGGTCTCGATAAGGCCAAGCCGATCATCTCCGCGGAACAGGAGCGCATATTTACCGAAATCCGCAGCGGACTGCTCCAGGAAACGGAATACGTGCTCGGCAAACTCGGCATGCTGAATGAACTCTCCGGCCGTGCCATGAATGTGTTGCAGCGCGGCTCGTCACTGCGCGCAGTGCGGGAGTTTACGTCGGATGAACATCGCCGGCTCGAAGCGGATTGGAACGGCGTCTTCACCAAGCTCGGAACAGTGCAAGGTCAGCTGAAAGCGCGACGGAAGGCGCTGGCTGAACAAACTTTTATTTCTTATTGGGCGACGCTTATTCTTCGGCGGCAAGCCGCAGATTAAGGGCATTGCCATCAGCTTAGTTGTTCGCCATGAATGACTAACGCGAAGTAAGTTTCGTCCATAAAGGCCCACGCGGTCATACGGTTGGCTGCGATTACCAGATGTATGTCGAAGCTGACAAAACGGGATATTGTCGTCGCCATCAGTAATCAAACCGGCATGGTCCAGCATCAGGTCTTCGATGTGGTGCAACGGACGCTGGATCACATTACCGATAGCCTGGCGAATAACGTCGCTGTCGAGTTGCGAAATTTTGGGGTTTTTCAACCGCGGCTGACCAAGCCGCGCGTTGGGCGAAATCCTAATGAGCCCGGCAGCAGTTTCACTATTCCGCCGCGCGCGACGGTGAAATTCAAAGCGGGCAAAATCATGCGGCAGCGGGTCGAAAAACTTTCCCGTGAGCTAAAGGAGGCTGCGGAAAAAGCGCAGTCCGCAGAAATCAGTCGCGGTGCCGGGAACGCTTCGGCACCGTAGAATTCCAAAGAATTTACGCGGTCGGCGCGGACTTGTCCGCGAGAAGCGACTCGATGGCTTCGTGCAGTCGTTCGAAATTAATAGGCTTCGTGAGATGCTCGGAAAAACCTGCTTCGTGGGCCCGGGCGACATCGTTTTCCATTCCGAAACCGCTTAACGCGATCCCTCGGATCCCTTTGCTGTCGCGGAGTTCAGTCATCAATTCGTAGCCGCTACGGTCAGGTAATCCGATATCGCTGATTAAAAGGTCGAAGTCCGCCGCCTGCGCTTCTTCGATCGCCTGGTCCGCGGAATTCGCAGTCGTGATTTCGTAGCCGCGCCGTTCCAGCATCAGCTTCAACCCGATGCAGGTATCCTGATGGTCGTCGACCACAAGGACGTGCGCGGGTTTGAACCGCCGCGAGGTGGGGGCGGACTGTGCGAGAAGTTTTTGACCATTCGAAGGAGCGGATTCGGCCGGCACCGGGATCGCGCGCAGAGTAACGGTGAATGTTGCGCCTTGGCCTTTGCCGGCGCTTTCCACCGCAATCGTTCCGCCATGCGCTTCAACCATCGCCTTGGAAATGGCGAGCCCAAGACCAAGACCTCCAAATTGACGCGTGATCGATGATTGGCCCTGCTCGAAGGCGTTGAAGATGCGTTCGATTTTTTCAGTCTCGATCCCGATGCCGGTATCTGATGTGCGCACCTCAATCTTATCCGGCCCGAGATTGCGTGAAGCGATCGTGATCCGCCCGCCCGCTGGAGTAAATTTTACGCTGTTCTTCACCAGATTCCAAAAAATCTGCTGCAGTCGTGCGGGATCTCCATCGACGTAATCGCGCTCCGCCTTCAAGTGGAAATCTATCCGGAGTTTTTTCGCGACTGCTTCTTCGCGACAAATCTCGCAAGCGCGCTCCAGCACTTCGTGCACACTCACCGGCTCGAACGTCAACTGCAGCTTGCCCTTGGCGATTCGGGTCACGTCGAGCAGATCATCGATGAGACGCGCCTCCAGCTCGACGTTGCGGCGGATAATCTCGAGCGCGTGGCGGATTTGCGGCGTCTCGGGAGCAGTCGCTTCGAGTTCACTTACCATCGCGATGACAGGTGACAGCGGGTTGCGTAATTCGTGCGATAAGAGAGCAAGAAATTGATCCTTCGCGGCATTCGCGTCGATCAGTTCGTGCCGCAGCGTCATGTCGCGGGTCTTGTCATCGACGAGATAAAGCACCCCCTGCACTGTCTGCTGCGAATCTTGCAGGCGCAGCAAGTTCACATTAACGAATCGGGTGTTGCCACTGCGATCTTCAAATGGCTGCTCCACGAGCTGAAAGGGCGAACCGAGCGAGAGAACAGGTTCGATCGCGGACTGGGGTGCGATTTTCACCTGATCGTAAGTTGCGCTGTTGATGTCGACTCCGTTCGGGAGATTGCCAAACTGCCGTGCCATTTGCGCGAAGGCATCATTCACGTGCAGGAAGCGGCGTGATGTCGGATCGACCAGCGCGATACCGGTTGGCATGTTTGCGAGTATTTTTTCGTTGAAGGTCACTTCGCGCTCGATGCGGCGGGCGGCCTCGGTTTGGCGACGAGAGAATTGTCCTGCCAGCCAGGCGGCGATGGCAGTGCCGGCGATGAGCCAGCCCGCGAGAACGGACGTTTTACTCAGCAGATTGTGCACGGGGGCGTACGCATCCTCACGTGGTTGCTGCACGAGGGCGATCCATCCCGTCATCTGCAGCGGGCTGAAGGAGTAGATCGTTTTATCGCGCGTGAAATGACCTGAGCGCGTTCGTAAAATTTCGTTTACTACTCCGCGCTCGGCATCACTAACGGGATCGGTTCGGGGACGGAAATTCGGCCCGAACAGTGGAGTACCCGATTGATCTATAATCTGGCAGACCGCCTGGTCGGCAAACGTGATGGTCGACAGTCGCCGCCCAACGCGCTCCACCAGCACCGACGCGCCCAGATATCCGATCACCTTGCCGTCGTGACCGCGCAGCGCGCCCACCACTTCCGTCGCCATGCGTTTATCAACGGACCGTGCAAACACAGGGGAGGTGGAAGCGCCCGTCGCCGCGTCGGTGCTGGCTTTCCAGAGCGCGGAATTGTAATCCTTGCCGACCAGCGCCGGCTCGGGTGGGAGCGCGGCGAGCAACTTGCCATCCGCCCCGGCAAGGAACATCCCGTCAATTCGCGGATGAGTGTAGTAACGCAGATTTAGCCATTGCTGCGCACTCGTTTCCAGCACCGGTCCGGCAAAGACGCGCTCCATCTCCGGCGCCGTCTGGTAGAACTCCATAATGTTACCGGTACGGGCAAAATCATCGTCAATCAGGTGGGCGATGAGGTTCACGAAGCTCTGTCGATCCCGCAGGATATTCGACTCAAGCGTATTCCGAAGAACGGTATAGCTGACGACCAGCATCAGGATCGACGGCACCCAGCCGGCGAGCAGGACCGCGAAGACGATATTGAACCGCTCGAATCGGTCTTTGCGGCGCTTATCGGTGGCGGGTTGCATGACGTCTGGGCAGGGATGTTAACATCAAATCAGCGAGCGCTCGACTGCGAATGGTTCGCCCAACGGATGCGAACTCGAAGATGCGTTGAGAGCCCGAGACGGGTGCGCGCGACTCCGTTCCCAGAGGGGAAAACGCCATTTTAAGGTTGACGGACGCGCGGGAGACGGCATCATGTCGCCCTTGCCGCCCCAAGGCGGCCTCTCTCTCGCTTTCCCCATTATGCTTGGAAGTTCCGGTAATCTAGTTTGGACGATCTGCTATCTCAGCGTGCTCGTGGGGCTCTCCGCGTACGGCATTCACCGTTACGTCATAATCTACTTGTTCCTAAAATATCGTAAGCACGCTTCGATCCCGCTGTCTCATTTTGAGCAGCTGCCGATGGTGACCGTTCAACTCCCTCTCTATAATGAAGTGTACGTCGCTGAACGGCTGATCCGCTCGGTCAGCGAAATGGATTACCCGCGGGAGCTGCTGCAGATCCAGGTGCTCGATGATTCCACTGACGACACCAGGGACATAACCGCCTCCGCGACCGAGCAATTACGGCAACGCGGTTTTAACGTTGAGCGAATTCATCGGACCGATCGCACCGGCTTCAAAGCGGGCGCGCTGGAGCTGGGACTGGACACCGCTGCCGGAGATTTCGTCTGCATTCTCGATTCAGATTTCGTTCCGCCGCCCGATCTCATCAAGAAGACCATCCACTTTTTCACGGACCCGAAGGTGGGGATGATCCAGACGCGCTGGGGACACTTGAATCGCGGCTATTCACTTCTTACCCGGGTGCAGGCGATGTTCCTGGATGGGCATCTGCTGCTCGAGCAGACAGCGCGCAGCCGTAGCGGACGTTTTTTTAACTTCAATGGTACCGCCGGCCTTTGGCGAAAATCTTGCATCGTAGAAGCGGGCGGCTGGCAGCATGACACGCTCACCGAAGACCTCGATCTGAGCTACCGGGCACAGCTGGCCGGCTGGAAGTTCATCTTTCTCCCTGATGTCGTGACTCCCGCTGAGTTACCGGTGGACATGAACGGATTCAAGTCGCAGCAACATCGCTGGACGAAAGGCTCCGTGCAGACCTGCAAAAAACTGCTCCCCACCATCTGGCGCAGCGAACTGCCGCTTCTTATTAAACTAGAGGCGACTGGTCATTTAATGTCCAACTTCGCATACCTCCTGCTTGCTTGTTTATGCGTGCTTTTGCATCCATCAGCCGGTGGCCCGCAAGTCGGGTGGGTCCGCACCCTTCTGCTCGATGTCCCCATTTTCCTGACAGCCTCCGTTTCCGTTGCCGTGTTTTACGTTTGCGCGCAGCGCGAGCTCTATCCGCGGACGTGGATGAAAGAGATGCTTTTGCTGCCGTGCTTGCTTGCCCTCGGCGTAGGATTGTCGCTGAATAACGCGCGTGCTGTGCTCGAAGCTGTCTTCAATCACAAGTCCGACTTTGCGCGCACTCCGAAATACGGTATCGAGCGCAAAGCCCAGCAGTGGCGGAACCTGCGCTACATGCCTTTAAAGTCATTACTGCCCTTCGCCGAGATGGCCTTCGCCTTGTATTTTAGCTACTTTGTCTGGTTCGCGATCCGGCACGGTCAGTATCTCAACCTGCCATTCCTGATGATGTTCCAGCTTGGTTTTTTCTATGTCTCGCTCTCCTCTTTTTCACAATGGATCCCGCGATTCCAATTTGGCGGGGCGCGGGCAGCCGCCGCCGTAATTCCTGCCTGAGATCATGGTCTCCCCCAGACTTGCTTCTTTTCTCATTTGCTCGGTCGCGATCGTTGGCGGCGCTCAAGTAACGCATGCGCAGTCGACGGTTTATCCTTCGGTCGTCATTAGCGTGCGCGACCAGAAACTAATGGTCGTCGATAACACAAAAAAGCTCGCGACTTATCCCATCTCGACCTCGCGTTTCGGTCTCGGCGATCGCCGTTCGAGTATGTCGACTCCGCTTGGATTCCTGCGCGTGGTGCAAAAAATTGGCGACAACGCCCCAACTGGCGCTGTGTTTCACAACCGGCGCTTTACCGGCGAAGTGATCAGTCCGAATGCGCCTGGCCGCGATCCTATCGTTTCACGCATTCTTTGGTTGAGCGGAATGCAGGCGGAAAATGCCAACGCTTTTAGCCGTTGCATTTATATCCATGGCACCGCGGAGGAACGTCTGATCGGGCGGCCCGCGAGCTTCGGCTGCATCCGCATGAAATCACGCGATGTCGTCGCGCTCTACAACCAGATTCCCGTCGGCGCTGTCGTGCAGATCGTGCAAGATCGTCTGCCAAATCCCAAGAAGCTGGCGGCGATTGAGACCCCGGCGCCCTCGAAACCTGTGCTGGTCGCTTCTGCGACGCATAGCGCCCCGCCGATGCCACGCGAAGTCGAATTGACGGAGGCGCTCACAAAAGGCGAAAAGCCAGCGACCGGAGCCGGCAAACTCGTCTCTCATTCCGGTGGCGGCGTGACCATCGTTCCTTGACAATCGCGGCCCGCGCCTCGACCCTCCACGCCCACTAGAATTTCGCATGGCCAATACAAAATCCGCTGCTAAACGAGCACGCCAAACGACGACCCGCACCACGCGTAATCGTGGCGTTCTTTCCCGTCTCCGCTCGATGGGCAAACGCGCAGCTGATGGATCGGCCGAGAACATCAACGCGATGATTTCGGCGATCGATAAGGCAGCGAAGCGCGGGATTCTGCATCGCAATACGGCGCGGCGCCGCAAGGCGAAATTAAATCGCTCTCGTAGCGCAGCTTCCGCCGCGAAGTAATCCCGACGCGACGCGCGGATTGTGCGTTGCATATCGTGCAGGAAGGCTAGATTCTCGTACAATGATACCGGCAATTTTCCTTGTCCTCTGCGCGGTCGCCTATCGCATTGCGACCGGCCTCATGATCCACTCGGGATCGACCTGGCTTTCAAATTTCGCGCCTTTAGCCGCGCTTGCTCTCTGTAGCGCAGCCTATTTTCCTGCCCGCTTAAAATTCACCGTTCCATTCGCAGCGTTACTGCTCTCGGATGTAGTGATCAACGCGGCCTATCACGCTCCGATCGTCGACGGGATTATTCTGTGCCGTTATCTCGCGCTCGCGATCGTCGGATTGATCGGGTTGGCGTTCCAACGCCGTCGCTCACTTGCGACGATGATCCCGGCATCAATCATCGGATCCACCGTTTTCTATTTTATCACCAATCTTTTCTCATGGATCAGTGATCCCGGTTACGTGAAAAACTTCGCCGGTTTGATCCAGTCACTCACCGTCGGACTTACGCAATACCGTTCAACGCCGACCTGGATGTTCTTCCGCAACTCACTCGTTAGCGATCTCATCTTCACCGCAGCCTTCGTGCTGTGCATGTCATTCGGACAATCTTCCGCCGACACGCACGCTCGCGTCACCACACCGCGTCCCGCGTAAGTTTTGATGGAGCCGGCGGAGCAGCGCGACGAGGTCGACATGCTCTGGCTGATGTTGCTGATCCGCCGTTTTGAGGAACGCGCGAGTCAACAATATCAGGCCCAGAAGATCGGCGGATTTTGTCATCTTTACATTGGCCAGGAAGCAGTCGTCGTCGGTGCCATCGCCGCGACGCGCGATGATGATTATCTTATCACTGCGTATCGCGATCACGCACATGCGCTCGCGCGCGGGACGACGGCGGATGCCTGCATGGCCGAGCTTTACGGCAAGACGACCGGATGCTCGCGCGGCCTCGGCGGGTCGATGCATTATTTCGACAAGGCGAAACATATGTACGGCGGCCACGCGATCGTCGGAGCCCACGTGCCGGTTGCGACCGGGATGGCATTTGCTTCCAAATACCGGAGCGAAGATCGCGTGACGCTCTGCTTTTTTGGCGACGGCGCGATCAATCAGGGCGCCTTCCACGAAGCGTTGAATCTGGCCGCGCTTTACAAATTACCTGTGATTTTCATCTGCGAAAACAATCTCTTCGCCATGGGCACTTCGGTCGAACGTTCGACGTCGCTCAAGCAGATCGTCGATCGCGCCGAGGGTTACGACATCCCCGGCGTCATCGCGGACGGAATGAATTTTCGCGATGTGCGCGACAAGCTGACGGAGGTCGTGAATTCGATTCGCCAGGACCCGCATCCGGCATTCGTGGAAGTGCGGACTTATCGTTATCGCGGCCATTCCATGTCGGATCCCGCGAGTTACCGCACCAAGGAACAGCTGGAGCAGTTTCGAATGGACGACCCGATCACGCGGTTGCGCGCCCAGCTCACCCGCGAGGAAAAATTGACGAATGAAAAATTCGATGAACTCGATAAGCGCGCGAAAAAAACCGCCCTCGAGAGCGTGAAATTCGCCGAAGAAAGCGACGAGCCGCCGCTCGAGGCGCTCTACGATTACATCTACGCGCAATGATCTTGCAGTCATTCCGAGCGAAGTTGAGTAACTCCGTGGCGTTGCCACGTGTATCGCCGCGGGGTCCCTCGACTCCGCTTCGCTCCGCTCGGGATGACGGTCATTAATATGCGCGAGATCACCTATCGCCAGGCGCTAAATGAAGCGCTGGCCGAAGAGCTCGAACGCGATCCAAACGTGTTCCTGATGGGCGAGGAAGTTGCCGAATACAACGGTGCCTACAAAGTCTCGCAAGGTTTGCTCGAACGCTTCGGCGCAAAGCGAATCATCGATACTCCGATCAGTGAAAACGGTTTTGCCGGCATGGGCGTTGGCGCGGCGATGGTCGGGCTAAGACCGGTGATCGAATTTATGACGTTCAGCTTTTCACTCGTCGCCTTCGACCAGGTAGTGAACAACGCCCCAAACATGCTCACGATGAGCGGCGGACAATTCAATATCCCGATCACGTTCCGCGGACCGAACGGTCCGGCGCATCAACTCGGCGCCACGCATTCGCATGCGACGGAATGTCTGTACGCAAACGTGCCAGGCTTGAAGATTTGCACGCCGGCGACTCCTCGCGATGCCAAGGGTTTATTGAAAACGGCGATCCGAGATAATAATCCGGTGCTCGTTCTGGAATCGGAACTTCTTTACAGCTCGAAGGGGATGATCGAGCCGGTGGAAACGGAATTGCTCATTCCGCTCGGCGAAGCGGAAGTGAAACGCGAAGGCAGCGACGTCACCATTATTTGCTACGCCCAAACGGTGTCGATTGCGCTCGCGGCCGCACAGCAACTCGAGGACGAAGGCATCAGCGCGGACGTAATCGATTTGCGATCAATCAAGCCACTCGATGAGCAAGCGATTTACAACTCTGTCGCGAAAACGCATCGGGTGGTGATCGTCGAGCAGGATCGTCCATTCTGCGGTGTGGGCGCGGAGATTTGTTATCGCATCCAGAAGAATATTTTCGATGAACTCGATGCGCCGGTCTTGCGCGTGGCACAGGAAGATGTGCCGATGCCTTACAACGAACGGCTGGAGCAGGCGATTCTGCCGAACGCAGAAAAGCTGATCGCGGCCGTGCACAAAGTTTGTTACGCCTGACGTATGCCTGAGATTCAAATGCCCAAACTCAGCGACACCATGACGGAGGGAACTCTGGTCGCGTGGAAGAAAAAGAAGGGCGATAAAGTCACGACGGGCGACGTGCTGGCGGAGATCGAAACCGACAAGGCGACAATGGAATGGGAATCGCCCGAGGACGGAACGCTCACGGAAATTTTTGTCGAGGAAGGTGGTAAGGTAGAGATCGGTCAGCGCATCGCCTTCATCGGCGAAGAGGGTGAAGAAGCACCGAAGCCAGACGAGAAACCTCAGGCGGAAACCGAGAAACCGGCGCCAGCGAAGAAACAGGAAAAGGAAACGGCGCCGCCGAAATCCCCCAGGAAAGAATCGGCACCTCCCGAGTCAGCAAAGGTTCCGAAGTCCGAACCTATCGCTGTCCAAAGTGGCGATGAGAATGCGCGGGTCAAAGCATCGCCGGTCGCACGACGACTCGCGGGCGAGCTTGGCGTCGACCTATCGAAAATTGAGGGTACCGGGCCTGAGGGTCGCGTGACAGAGAGCGACGTCCGCGCAGCGAGTAAATCTGTAGCCGCCGTCGCCGGCCGCGGCCCGACGCGGTCCCAACCGACAGCGCTAAAACCGGGCGCCGGTTCCCGCATCAACTTAAGCGGAATGCGTAAAGTCATTGCCGAGCGCCTTGTTGCGAGCAAAGGGCCGGTCCCGCATTTCTATTTAAATATCGACGTCAACGCCGGTGCTCTGGTGGCGGCGCGCGCCGAGCTGAAAAGCGCTGGCGAAGAAAGCGACACTTCAAAAATCACGCTGAACGATTTTGTCCTTAAAGCATCGGTCGATGCCGCCGTGAAAGTCCCAAAGGTCAACGCGGCGTTCGATGGGGATGCCATTGTGCAATACGAGGATGTCGATCTCGCGGTCGCGGTTTCGATTGAAGACGGGCTGGTCACGCCAATCATCCGCGCTGCCCAAAAGAAGTCGCTGCGTGAACTCAGCGAAGCGATGAAGGACCTGGCAAATCGCGCGCGACACAAACGGATGAAGCCGGAAGAATTCCAGGGCGGCTCGTTCACTGTTTCGAATCTCGGTGGTCACGGGATCGATTCATTTAGCGCAATCATTAATCCGCCACAGGGATTCATTCTCGCCATTGGGGCATTGAAAAAAGTCGCGGTCGTCGACGACTCCGATCAGATCGCGGCGGGTCATCGCATGTCCATCTGCATGAGCTGCGATCATCGCGTGATCGATGGCGCGCTCGGTGCGGAATATCTGAAAGAGCTCCGCGCGCTGCTCGAGAACCCAACGCGTCTTTTGCTCTAGCACCGCATTGCGAGATTGCTTCGGCTGAGCCGCTCGGCCACCATCATGCGGTGGCCGACGATCCGAATCTTCGCATTCCATCTTTTGCCGCGCATGCCACGCGCGGTCTGATCAGGAATCAGGCGACGCGTCGCAGATTAATGACCGCGCTAATCGGGCTCGCGCTATTGATGATCATCCTCGGCTCAACGCTGCTGGCGCCCGCCATTTCGCCGCGCGAACATTCGGTCGGGTTCGTCGTGTATTGGGCGATCTGCGGATGGATCACGCTCACGGTCATTCTCCTCGCGTTGTTCGATATTCTCGTCGTGAAACGTGACGCACGGACTTTGCGGAAAACGATGGAGCGCGATCTCGACGACCCGTGAGCGGCTGGAGAAGTCGGGAGGAGTTCGAGAACGAAGAGACGAGAGTGCTGGCGCCGTTTGCGCAGCGCTCTGGTGAATCGCGCGGCCGGAAATTTGCCGCGGGTCGTCACGCCTACCGCACGGAATTTCAGCGTGATCGCGCGCGCATCATTCACTCACGCGCATTTCGTCGGCTGGAATATAAGACGCAGGTTTTCCTGAACGGGACCGGCGATCATCTGCGCACGCGTTTGACGCATTCGATCGAGGTTGCATCGATCAGTCGCACGATTGCGCGCGCGCTTCGGCTTAATGAAGATCTGGCGGAAGCAATCGCGCTCGCGCACGATCTTGGGCATTCGCCCTTCGGACATTCCGGCGAAGAAATGCTGGCCGAATGCATGAGGGAACACGGCGGCTTTGAACACAATCGACAGAGTCTCCGCGTCGTCGAAGTCCTGGAGAACGCCTACCCGGAGTTTCCCGGATTAAATCTTACCTTTGAAGTGCGCGAGGGTCTGCAGAAACACCAGGCCTTCTACGATCCACCGGAGGACGAGGATGAGAAATATCGCTGCCCGTCGCTTGAGGCGCAGATCGCGAACCTGGCGGACGAGATCACTTATTATAGTCACGATCTCGATGACGCGGTTGATTTTAACATCCTAAGCTCGGAGCAGCTGGCGGAGGTTCACGTCTGGCAGCGGAGTTCGGCAGCGGTCCAGCAAAAGTTCGCGGCCGTGCGCGAACCTGAGCTGCACAAAGTGGTGATCCGCGACATCATCGATCGCCAGGTCGAAGATGTCATCAGGAGCAGCTCGGCCGCGATCGATGCGGCCGGCGTGAAGACCGCGGATGAAGTTCGCAGCCAGCCGACGCCCCTGATCAGTTACAGTGAAGAATTGCTCCGTTCGAATCGCGAGCTAAGGCGTTTTCTCTACAAAAATGTATACTACCATCCGCGCGTGGCGGAGGTGAACCAGCGCGCCTGCGAAATGCTGCGCCGCGTTTTTGAGGCCTACATTCTCGAACCGGAAAGACTCGGAGATGCCGCCACGCAACGTCTCGAAGCGGAGGGTCTGCACCGAACGGTTTGCGATTATCTTGCCGGGATGACCGACCGCTATCTGCTCGAGGAATTCGCTCGCATCACGAACGGCACTTCGCCGTCGTAGACTGTTGCGCTAGGCGGCGGCGTGACCCGGCTCTTCGCCCAGATATTTAATCACAAGCCGCAACCGCGCGTTGACATCGAGTTCCTCCAGCACGTGCTGGCGACGAACTGGATCGGAAACGAAAGTCGCGGCGACAAGATCCGCCAGCATTTCAGGATCAGCCAGATCCGATAAATACCGATCAACCTTGGCCGGTAACTCGCGACCGGTGCTTTTGAGTTTTGCGTACGACTCTACCACCTTGGCGCTTAAGGCCTCAGTCTGAACCGTCACCTCGGTCCCTGATTTGAGCGGTTCGATTCTGGCGATGGGAAAGGGTGAAACCTGCTCGAAGCCGGTGAAGCGGACACGTTTTAAACCCTGCAAAATCAGATTCGAAGTCCCATCTTCGCGGCCGACGCACGCGCGGATGAGACCGACCGTCGCGACGTGATGAAAGTCCGCGGCGGAATTCCAATTGCTGCGCGGCGGTCTGACGAGCGCAACCGAGAAGACGCGTTCGTTGGTGAGCGCGTGCTCCAGCATCTCGCGATACCGGGGTTCAAATATATAGAGCGGCAGCAAGGCGCGCGGGAATAACAATGCGCCGGCTAACGGCATCACGGGGACGCGATCGGGTAAAACTGCCGGCTCTTCCATTAACTCCCTCATCACTTGGCTATACGCACGGAATCGAGCCGGAGTTACCGCATTTCGTCAAACGATGCTCAGCAATGAACGTAACTGTTTCACCGTCGGCTGCCCATCGACGATCGACGAACTCATCGCTGCATAAACGAACGGCGAACCGCAGCGCGCGAAAAGTAAGCGCGAGAGTGTTCCGTACTTTCCGATGCCCATGGCGGCAATCGGTGTTGTCGTCGTGGTCGCGAACTGCAGCAAACGCGTTAAAGCAGCGGGCGTTTCCGTTCGCGTCGCAATCTTGAAGACATCCGCGTTGGCTCGTCGCGCCGCTTCCAGTTGCGCAGTCATGCGTGCCACGGACGGCGTTCCGCGAAAATCGTGCACTGACACGATGAGCCGATCGACGCGTGCAATGCTGCGACGCATCGATTTCACGGAACGCAGCTCGATATCAACGTAATGCGCATAACTCGAAAAACGCGTGATCAACTGATTACGCGCAGCTGCATGCAACGTATTGAAACCGCCTTCCAACGGGTGCCGTGCGGTCACGATCAACGGCCGACTGGTTTTGCGCGCAAAGCGTTCAACTTCGTCGAGATGGTGCACAAGTGCATCGAGCCGCAGCTCAAAAAAATC
>JBBQHM010000009.1:0-37862 GCA_038323965.1 Chthoniobacterales bacterium
CTATCGACGATACAACCGACGCCGACCAGGTCGCCGGCCTTGTGGTTCGTCACGTTCTTTCCCACCTGCACCACCTTGCCCACGATTTCGTGACCGACGACTTGGGGATAGGTTACCGGCATCCACTCGCTCTTCGCGTAGTGCAGATCGGAATGGCAGACACCACAGAATAAAATATCGATCTGGACATCGTCATCGCCGACATCGCGGCGTTCGAAATCCCAGGACTTGAGCGGTGATTTCGGATCAAAGGCGGCGTAAGATTTTGCGTCGATCATAAAGGTGATTGGAAACTAAGCGGGGTAAACAACTAGTCCGAGGAAATGATTTGGCTAATCTTATCTGGTGGCGTTTGGGGCTGCGAGGATGGCAAAGACAAAAGTCGTCGATAGCAGTTTCAGACTCGCAACGTTCCAACCAAGTTTTCTGGACAAGTTGGAGAAAGGTTTCAGTAAGTAACAATTAACAAACAGGAATAAAGTTATGACTACTGAACAAGTTGCAAAAAAGGTTGTGGAGCTTTGCCGTAAACGGGCGTGGCGGGAAGCGGTCGATACGCTTTATGCTGGCGACATCGTCAGCGTGGAGGTTCAGGGCATGGATGGCGGCTCGCCCGAGACGAGGGGAATTGAAGCAATACGCGGGAAAGTAGATTGGTGGATCAACGCGATGGAAGTGCACAACTGTGAAGTAAGCGCGCCCTACGTGGCGCACGACCGTTTCGTGGTGCAGTTCGACGTTGACGTCACGGATAAGGAGTCAAAGAAACGCTTCCAAATTTCAGAAGTTGGAGTTTACACCGTGAAGGAAGGGAAAATAGCTCGGGAAGAATTCTTGCCGAAAGTGGAGTAGGCGCAGTGCAATTGGCCGGTGGATTGAGCCCTACAATTAGACGACGGCCAGTTTAGACTCACCAACATGCGACATCGGGCTCTGCCTGCAATTGACAAAAGGCGAAGGGTCGGGCCATTTTCCCACATGCGTCCAAGACTAATCTCCACCATTGCCGTGTGCCTCACCTTTCTGGTTACCCAGCACGTAGCCCGGGCTGACGACCATCAGTTCCGCTTCAAGGCCCCCGACGCAAAAAGCGTCGAGTTAATGTGTGAGTGTACCGGTT
Organism: Chthoniobacterales bacterium; assembly: GCA_038323965.1. GTDB lineage: Bacteria > Verrucomicrobiota > Verrucomicrobiia > Chthoniobacterales > UBA10450 > JBBQHM01. The sequence goes on from JBBQHM010000009.1 coordinate 1,121, forward strand.
GGAAATCCGTGCAGATGGCCAAGGGTGACGACGGAGTGTGGACGGCAAAAGTCCCGCTAAACACCGGCACCTACGGGTATAAGTTCCTGGTTAATGGCACTGATTGGATGCTGGACCCGGACAATTCGAACAAGAAGTCCGTCGACGGGATCGAGAACTCGGCAATCGAGATTAAATAGCTATTTGGAGTTGGAGCCAGATCCGCTCTCCCGCCGCCGCTAAACGCAGTAAGCTTTTTTAATGAAGCAAGAGTTACCGTCCATTACTGATATACAACGATTTCCATCGCCGGCAGTGACGCCCCAGGCTTTGGCCTGGCACGCGGGGAAATTATGGATGGGTTCCCGGGACCTCCGTCGGATTTATGCTATAAACTCTGCGACCTGGGACGTTGAGATAGAAGCTGAGGCGCCTGGAATTCCGTGGGCCGCTGTCTCCACGGGCTCGGCACTTCGATTTACCCTGGGCGAAGGTCCGGATGACGATCGATATTTACGCATTTATGTCGCGGCAACCGGATTTGGAGAGAGCCGCGTTGCGTGCCCGGATTTCACCGGTTCGTATCTTAGCTTTGACGGTCAGTATCTCTACCTGGGTCAATGGTATAAGCACCGAATCCTGAAGCTCGATGGAGATGGGAAGGCGCTGCGCACGATCGATATCGGGGCGGAGATTTGCGGTCATGTCTGGCGAGGGGAATTCATCTACGTTTTGCGCGGAACAGAGCAGGATGGTGAGCATTGGCATATCGCCCGGCTCGACCCGCGCCTGGAAATTCCGCACGTGGTGGACCTCGCGCACATTCCTTTTCCGTGTCGCTCTCTCACCTTTGACGGCAAGAAATTCTGGACGAATCACCGGGCCGGCAATGAAATAGTATCATTCTCGTTAGCCGACCTTGTCGGAGCCCCTTAGCCGGGAGCTTTGCGACTTGTTCGAACGCTTTCTTCCGGTTAAAAACGGCGCATGCTTTTGGGAAATCATTTGGGCGAGTCACCGGATTTCGCCGGCTTCCGTATGCGCGGTCGAGCCCGCCGGCTTGGCTTCTTGCTTCTCATTCTACTATCCAGCTCAAAAATGCTGTACGCCAGGGAGCCATTCTTTGCCGGCCTCGGCTCTTACAAGCAGAAGGTCACGACCGAGTCGTTGCGGACGCAGCGGTACTTTAACCAGGGGCTAGCTTTTTATCATGGTTTCAATCATGGCGAAGCAATTCGATCATTTCAGGAGGCTGCTCGTATCGATCCGAAATGCGCAATGGCGCATTGGGGAATCGCACTGGCGAGCGGGCCGCATATCAATCTCGCGGTGGTATCGCCGCCCGCCGCGGAGTTAGCCTGGAAAGAACTCGCGCTCGCCAGGAAATACTCTGAGCTCGCATCGACGACCGAGCAGGAACTTATCGACGCGCTCAGTTATCGCTACGCCGATCCACCACCGCAGGATCGCGCGGCACTCGACCAGAGTTATGCTGATGCGATGCGTGGTGTTTGGCAGAAGCATCCTATTGATGCCGAGGTGGGTGTGCTCTTCGCGGAAGCACTGATGGATTTGCATCCTTGGAACCAGTGGTCGCTGGAAGGCTTCCCGAATTCGGGGACGGACGAGGTGCTTGCTACGTTGGATGCTGTCTTGAAACTGAATCCGAACCATCCATTCGCTAATCATCTGTATATCCACGCACTCGAAGCTTCTCCACATCCTGAGCGCGCGAATGCGGCGGCGGATCGTCTGCGAAAACTACAGCCTAGTCTTGCCCATAACGTTCATATGCCCTCCCACATCGATGTTCGTTGCGGTCGATGGCAGCAGGCGATCGAAGGGAACCTCGCGGCGGTAGCAGCCGATCAACAATACCGGCGAGTGGTCGGGCCACCGCAGGGATTCATCAATATCTACGTGGCGCACAATCGGCACATGCTTGCTTATGCCGCGATGATGAGTGGTCAGCGCGCGCTGGCAATGAAACATATCCGGGCCATGATCGCGGAGTTTCCGAAGGGTTTCCTCGAGGAGAATGCTCTGGGTGTCGAAGGCTTTATGGTGATGCCGTTGGAGGTGATGGTGCGGTTTGGGATGTGGGATGCCATTCTGGCGGAACCGAAGAAGCATCCAAACTACATGCCTGCCACGCGCGCCTTCCAACATGCGGCCCGCGCTATCGCGTTTGCGGCGAAGAGCGACACGGAGCAAGCGAGGCGGGAGCAGGCGACCTTTCTCGATAACGCAAAGCTGGTCTCGAAGGAGGCAACCTTCGGTAACAACAGCGCCGAAGCGATGCTCGATTTGTTGCGTCACATGACGGAGGGGGAAATTCTCGTGCGCGAAAACCAGCTGGACGCTGGGGTCGCGGAATTGCGCGAGGCGATCAGACTTGAAGATGCGCTTCATTACGATGAACCGCCGGCTTGGTTGATCCCAGTCCGTCATTCGTTAGGCGCGACGCTTATGCGGAATGGCCGGGCGGCCGAAGCCGAGCAGGTTTATCGCGAAGACCTTACTCGCCTGCCCGACAATGGGTGGTCGCTTTACGGCCTGGCAGAAAGCTTGCGCATGCAGGACAAGAATGCGGAGGAAGTGCAGTCCACCCAGGCGAAGTTCAGGAAGATTTGGGCGAAAGCGGACACGCAGATTACGAGCTCCTGCTTTTGCCAGCCGCGAGTAGCGAAGCGCTGAGTGTTCGAATGGCTTCGGGTTATTCCTACTTAACCTGATTACCCACCTGCTCAGCTTCCTCGTCGCTGACGCCGAGATATTCCCAGCGCTGCAGTGAAATTGGGACGTTGCCGTTCTTCCAGACAAAGTCGTGAAATGCGCGCAGAGAAAACTTCTCGCGCTGCTGGATTCGCGCTTCCGCCAGCATCTTTGTGATTTGGATTTTACCGATCTGGTAGGTGATTGCCTGGCCAGGACCAGTCGCAAATGAAATCGCCTCCTGGCGCGCCGTGGCTGGATCCATCGGCACGGTCTGCTCAAGGTATTTCGCGGCTTGGTCGAGCGTGAATTGACCCAGCGCCAGCTTGACGTCCACTTCCACTCGAAGCGCGCGCAGGCGCATAAAATTATAGATGATTTCGCGCGTGTGAGGGCTGTCGTCGAACAAGCCGGCCTGCAACATCATCTCCTCAGCGTAGAAGCCGATACCTTCATTCGCACCGGAATCATAATAGTGTCGCCGGATCGGATCCTCGTGTTTCCACGAGAGGCAAAGTTGAAAGTAGTGTCCAGGGATTCCTTCATGCACGATAAGTGGCCTGGAATCCTGCGCGGTAGCTCGCATAAAGTAACCGAGGGAAGGCGAAGGAGTCTCTACGTAACGAATGCAATTCTCCGCTAAACGCGATGGCGAGGTAAAGTCATCGGTTTCGGTGAATCCAAGCGCACTGAGGTATTCGGGAAGTGCACGCAAAGTGTAGTGCTGCATCCATTCGGGCACGGACAGCACCCCGTGCTCTTCGAGAAATTTGCGGATTTGCGCATCGCGCGCGGCCACATCTGCAATCCACGCATCGACATTTTTCACCATCGGCAATGGAGGAACATTTTTGTTCCGCTCCTTTTCGTAGCTTTCAAAGACAACAGCGCGATTCCATTCCTGCCTCGCCATCGCCAGCAGCTCTTCCGGCTGGTAGGGCATGAGCGCGACTTTGCGCAAAAAATAAACGTAGGCGTCGCGACCGAGCGCAGTTTCGCTGGGCAGCTTTGGTAGTATTTCTTCCAGGTGTCGGCGGAATGTCTCTAGCGCGGTGGCCGCACGTTGCGTGGCACTCTCCAGGTCTTTGGGAGCGAGAGTGCTCGCGGAGGAGAGGGAAGTCGCCATCTTCCGAAGGCGGTCGCCCACGCCCTCCAGCCCCTCAATCGCTACCCTCGCAAAGGGCGCAGGTGGATTCGTTAGGTTCTCCGTCCCATTTTGAAGAATTGCCGGGATGTTATCGATCCGTGCGAGAATCTCTCGACTCCGCGCCGCGTCGTAAGGCGCGGGAACGGTCAACGCCTCCGCCAGCGCGGTCAGGGTTTGGTCGACATAAAAATTCGGATCCCGCTTCCAGCGCGGGTTGAGCTCTAGCTCCCAATGAACCCGCGCCAGGGCGGATCCCAGTAAACGATAGTCGACCTGCGACGGAATTGGCCGGCTCGCATGGTCTAGCTTCTTCCATCGCGCTTCAAAATTGCGGAGGTCAACGTTCCGCTTTTCGATGGCGGCACGCGACCAATCCCGCGGTCCACCCGGTCGCTCCATCCGATTTACATCGTCACCCGAGAACGGGGCGTATTGCGCACGCCATGACCAGAAATCCTGCGCGAATGTCTGCAGTTCGTCCGCGCCGGAGGTGCCGGCGGGCGTTTGGCAGAAGATTTCACCAGCGATTAGAAGTGAAAGAGTCAGGAGAGAGATTGGTTTCATACGAATGTCGGAGAGCTCAGGGCCAACCTTAGATCGGATTGGCGAAACCGGTAACCGCTGGCGAGCGTTCGGTCCGGTACAGCCTTGGTGGAATCGAGAACAAGCGACGAAAATTCACCTAGCACCAGTCGCAACCCGAAGCCCGGAACCGGAAGAAACGCGGGCCGATGACATGCGTCTGCAAGTGCGCGAGTGAAGTCCATGTTGGTCGAAGGTAGCGGCGCAACAACGTTAAAGGCGCCGCGCAAATCCTGACGCTCAAGTAAATGGATGAGGATTCCGCAGACGTCATCGATGTGCACCCAGGGCATCCACTGCCGACCGGAGCCTAGCCTGCCGCCCAGACCGAGACGGAAGAGCGGCCGGATTTTATTCAAGGCCCCGCCGTTTGCTGCGATAACGAAACCGATTCGCGCCAGTGCAACACGGACGCCAGAAACTTCGGCGGCGGTTGCCGCTTTCTCCCAGTCGGCCGTGACGTCCGCCAAAAATCCCTCGCCGCGAGAAGCGCTCTCCGGAAGAACCTCATCATCCCGATTTCCGTAGAAACCAGTCGCAGAGCCGCTGACCAGAACGCGCACCTCGGTTCCGGGAATGGCTGCGACCAGCGAGCTCGTCAGGTCGATTCGACTATCCCGTATTCGATTCTTCTTCGCTTCGGTCCAGAGCCCTTGAATCGATTCGCCAGCCAAATTCACGATGGCATCGAGCCCAGTCACGTCTGGCGATGATCGGTTAGCGATGACGCGCGTTTCGTCGCATCCATCGATACACCGATGGGCGTCGCGACTAAAAGCGATGCATTGATGTCCGCGTTGGCGGAGGAGTGGAAGCAAGAAGCTAGCGATAAAACCGCTGGCGCCGGTGATGCCGATACGCATTACGGGAAGCTGAGCATGCTAGTGAGGACGTAACGACAGATCGCGCGTATTCCTCGATGAAGCCGCATCGGCGGCACGGCCGCCATTGAAATCGGGATGCGATCTAATGGATCTTAATCTTTCCTTCGATGGAATCATCCAGCGTTTTGCCGATGGCAGCGCCGTGAGCGAAAAAAAGCAGGTTTCAGTTTTTCCGGTCCTTTTCGATTGCGTGATATAGCTTTTGCGCATCCACAGGTTTCGTTAGGTGCAATTGAAAGCCCGCCTGCGCACTGCGCTCGATGTCGGATTCCATCCCGTAGCCACTGAGCGCAATTCCAAACACCGTCGAATGGGATCGCAGCGCTTCCATGACTTCGTAGCCATTTCCATCCGGCAACCCTAAATCGCTAATCACCACGTCGAATTTCCCGGCAGTACCAGTCGCAATGGCGTCGGCTTTCGTGTGCGCGAGCTCGACGCGATGACCCCGTTTGCGCAAAAGTCTGGCCATCAACGCGGCCGTGGTCGCGTGGTCCTCCACGAGGAGGATGCGGCGACTATCAATTCCGAGAGCGGCAGGCTTAACAATGTCGGAAGCAAGGCCACGATTATCGATTGTCGGTAGCGTAAAAACGAACGTCGCGCCTTTGCCGATGCCGGCGCTTTCCGCTCGGAGCATTCCGCCATGCATTTCCGCGAGTGCACTCGAAATCGCCAGTCCAAGGCCGAGTCCGCCCAGGGTGCGGTTGGTATCCGTATCTCCTTGTTCAAACGCATTAAATATCCGCGGCAACGTCTCCGGCGAGATGCCGATACCGGTATCAACAATCTCAGCGCAGAACTTTTCCGGATCGGGATTAGTCGTGCGGAGATTGATGCTTCCGTTCAATGGAGTGAACTTGACGGCATTGCGGATGAGATTCCAAAACACCTGCTGAATTCTCGCTGGATCGCCATCGACGTGATGACGATTTGCACGGAGCTCAAGTTGGATATCCGGTTGCAAGGAAGAGCGATCGCCGTGCACGACGGCGCACGCTTCTTCGATCAGTTCATGGACGTCGATGACGCGGCGATGCAGTTGCACCTTGCCGTTTGAGATGCGCGTGAGATCGAGCAGATCGTCGATCAACTTCGCCTCCAGCTCCACGTTTCGCCGGATCATGGAGATATCGGCGCGAATCTCCGGCGGGAGATTTGGATCCGTCTCCATCGCGCTTGCGGCCATCAGCACGGGATTCAATGGCGTGCGCAGTTCGTGGCTCAGGACCGCGAGGAAGCGGTCTTTCGATGCGTTTGCGCGTTGAGTTTCGACGAGCGTATGCCGTAGCTCGTTGCGAGCTTTGTCGAGGGAATCAGTCAGCAACTTCGCCTGGGTCGCAGCCTGCTTGGCAACGGCGGTCTTACCCTGGGCGACGGCCGCGATGCGTTCGCCCTCGAACGCGGCGGCGAGGATGGGCACGAGCAGGCTGACGTCAACTCCCTTTTCGATGGAATGATTACCGCCGAGAAATACGATGACCGATCCATCTTCCGCGGCGAATCCGGAGACGTGGAGAGTTGCTCCCACTGTGGGAAAAGTGAGCTCGCCTTGCTGGAAGGAATTGACGACGCAGTTATCAAGGAAACGACGCCACGCACCTGCGTCCGGAAGGGTTTGCAGGAAACCGGGCGCAGGAAGCAGGATGTTCAGTTCGCGATCCCGCACGAAAACCATCAGGTCTTCCGCACCGATATGGGCGGCAAGGGCTCTGGCGGCGGCGCGGCGATTCTCCGGCTGCGTCAGTCCCGCGACCAGCGAGAGAAGCTGACCGCGCGGGGCTGAAGTGCGTTCACGCTGGCAGGACGCAAACGACGGCTGTGCAGTTGTGGAAGCCGTTGAATTGCCCTGTCGTTCTGGCGACTTGTCCATACGTATTGCAGCCCGCAAATTGTGTTTCGCCGAGGACTTCTTTGAGCGCTTCGAGTTCGTTGCCGAACTCGCGACCCATGCGAAGTCGCGTAGCCACACAGTCGAAAAAAAGTGCGACACCCGGTTCATGCCCGTTGAGCTGCTCCACTGCGGCTCGGGTTGCGTTTGCCGCTGCTTCCCTCGCGGAAGCCGAGTCGGTACTCATCAGGCAGACGGCGGCCCCCTGCGGAATTTCCGCAGCGCAAACCACTGAACGATCAGCATTCACCGCCAAGGGTACGCGCAATTTATAACCGTCCCCGGTATCGATCCCCAAGATGTTATGCAGAAAAAACGGCATTGGGTCTCCGACATCAAACTTCTGACCCGTGGCCTCGGCGTGCTCGCGAAATACGTCGAGCACTGGTGCCGCGTTGAGACTCACGAGAGTCGCGCCGCGCGCTTCCGTTACACGCATGGGCGCAGTCGCGGGGCTCCAGCCGTGGCGTACCCCAATGCCGATCGGTTTCTCCGACACGATTTCAAGCGCGACCGCCGCATCGCTGGCAATCTCGCTCCCGACAAAAACTTGCGTCCGGTGGAAGTCGGCGTCGTCTCCGGCGCCTCCGCCGAAAAATTGGTGACTGCCGCCGGTCTTGACGGTCAGCTCTTCGATCAACTCGTCCGCGTGGCCCGCGAGCGCGTCGGTCAGGATCAAGGCCGAGCAATACTCATTGGAGCCCGCCTCACCGCAGCGAAAATCGCGCACCATGTCCGCGGCCGCTTTTCGTCGGTCCGTGCTAATGCCGCGGCCGATCCCAACGGCAAATTGGATGGACGGGGAGCTGAGCGCGACCGCACATGCTCTCCCAACACCATGGGTGTCGTTTGTGAATTCCCCCGCCGACGAACAGCCGACAATAATTTTTGCGCGCGTTCGTTCGGTCAGGCATGCCACCAGGGCTGCGGCATCATATTTCGGTGAGACAAATAAGATGACGGCATCTGGAGGCCGGCCTCCGAGTTGCGTCGCAATTTGATCGCCTAACGAATTACCTGCTTCGCGACTATCATCCGCTGCAGTGTAAACAACGACGCTTTGAGTCTTTGCGGAACTAGCGGCAAGCATTACTCGCACTGTCGTTGTTGCACCATCTTATGCAATCTTCCGAAAGATTCGAGGAAATGAAATGAGCGACGAAACAACCCCGGGCTCGACCAGGCCGCCGCGTCGTCCCCGTTATCGCGGAAAAAATCCGCGCCAATTTTCAGATAGGTACAAGGAGCGCGATCCTGGTCGTTACCCCGAAACGGTGGCCAAGGTTATCGCCTCTGGAAAAACTCCCGCCGGATCCCATCGGCCCATCATGTCGGAGGAAATCATGGAAGTGCTGACACCAAGGGCAGGGGAGATTGCGGTCGACGCAACAATCGGATACGGCGGGCACGCGCAGGAAATTCTCGAACGAATCCAACCCGGCGGTCGATTACTGGGACTGGATGTCGATCCAATCGAACTGCCGCGTACTGAAGCGAGGTTGCGTTCGATAGGGCGCAGCGCCGGTCTCGCTGTCTATCGAAGTAACTTCGCTGGTTTGCCGAAGATTCTGGCGGAGGCCGGATTGGCGGGGGCAGATCTAATCGTGGCAGACCTCGGCGTCTCTTCGATGCAGCTGGATGATCCGGCGCGCGGCTTTTCCATGAAGTCCGATGGCCCGCTGGACATGCGGATGAATCCCACGCGCGGACGATCAGCCGCCAATTTATTACGTGACTTGGACGCCCGAAAACTATCGCGACTCCTGCAGGAGAATGCTGATGAACCTCATGCGGACGTGCTGGGCATCGCCCTCGCCGGAGAGTCGCTGAAGACAACGAAGTCGTTAGCAGCGGCAGTGACCGCAGCATTATCACGAGTACGAAAAGAGGAGATTGATCAATCCATTCGACGTGTCTTCCAAGCGTTGCGCATCGCAGTAAACGACGAATTTTCGGCGCTCAACGCATTCCTGCGACAGTTACCAGCTTGCCTCAATCCCGGAGGTCGAGTGGCTGTCCTGACTTTTCATTCGGGCGAGGATCGACGCGTGAAAAAGGCCTTCGCGGAGGGGGAGCGAGCGGGGCTCTACAGTAACATCGCAAGAGAGGTTGTCCGCGCCGGTCCGGAGGAACGGCTCAATAATCCACGATCCACCTCCGCGAAGCTTCGATGGGCGCGACGTTCCGACGGACGAGCCTCAAATAGAGAAAACTAATTAATCGAGGCCGTTTTAAGGTTTGAAACGAATTCTCCTCTGAAAGCATGAAAATCCATTTGTTGCGCACGATATCCGCCTCCTTTGCACTGCTGGCCGCGCTCAGTGCCGGCCCGGTGGAAGCTGGTCCCATTGACCCCGCGACCGACCCAAACATCGACGTCCCAGTTCGAGCTTTCCTCAAAAAGCTGAACGCCGGAAGCGACAAGCCGATCGAGCAGTTGAAGCCAGCCGAAGCCCGGCAAGTGCTGGCCGGTGCTCAGAAGTCGGTAAAGGTCGATCTTTCTGGAGTTGAAACGAAAGAGAAGAGCATCGAGGTCGACGGCGCCGCCGTGAAGCTGACAGTTGTACGTCCGGTAGGCGCGACGGGCGAACTTCCTGCGTTCATGTTCTTTCATGGTGGCGGTTGGGTTCTAGGCGATTTCCCAACGCACGAACGTTTTGTCCGGGATCTCGTGGCAGGGTCCGGCGCGGTCGCAGTCTTTGTGAATTACACACCTTCTCCCGAAGCTCATTACCCGATTGCAATCAATCAGGCATACGCGGCAACGAAATGGGTAGCCGAGCATGGCAAGGAAATAGGGGTGGATGGGAAGCGCCTGGCGGTAGCGGGTAATAGCGCCGGCGGGAACATGGCCGCAGTAGTCGCGATCATGGCGAAGGAGAAGCAAGGACCGGAGATCAAGCTCCAGCTTCTATTCTGGCCGGTCACTGACGCTACCTTCGAGACCGCTTCCTATAACCAGTTTGCGACTGACCGTTTCCTAACGAAGAAGATGATGATGTGGTTCTGGGATAATTACACCACCGACGCGAACACGCGGAAAGATATTCACGCTTCCCCGGCGCAAGCTACGGTCGAACAATTGAAAGGGCTGCCGCCAGCATTTGTAATGACGGCGGAGAACGATGTTCTGAGAGACGAAGGTGAAGCCTACGCGCGCAAACTCGGCGAGGCAGGTGTCGTTGTGTCCGCAGTTCGCTACGACGGGCTGATCCATGACTTCGGCCTGCTGAACGCGCTCAGCGACGTGCCAGGGACGAAAGCTGCGATGCGTCAGGCTTCAGCCGAACTAAAAAAGGCGTTGCAATAATCATCGCCTGGTCTGCGGTAGACTAACGAATCTTCGACACGCGAACCTCTGGCCGATAAGTGATGCGGACCAGAAGATCCCCCCGTCCGCCGCGTGGCTTCGGCATCCCTTCGCCTTTAATGGTAAGTGTTTCGCCACGTTTAACGCGCGGCGGAATTGCCACACGGAGCTGACCACCCACAGGACCCATAAGGTGTTCCCAGCCGCCAGTCTCCGCTTTCCGGTTGCTGACTCGCAGGTCCGTGCGCAGATCTGAGCCTCGGACTTTGAAGCGGGAGCCTGGCAGCGCTTTCAGCCGAATTAGCACAAAGCCGCCTTCGAAAGTGCCCGTCCTCGCCAATCGCAGTCGTGTGTTAGGAGCAGTGTTAGCTGGGATACAAACTTCATAGGTTTCCGGACCCGCGGGATTTGCCGGGTCGTTTACTTTGATTTCAATCGATGCTCCCCGGAGAAAGTCTTCGATTCGCAAGCGCACGTCCTGCGCGACGTTTCGCTCGATTTTCTGACCGCGCCCCGGCGCTTGCGCGCGACTCTTCCGATCTAGTCCCCGGTCGTAGGCACGACGTTTCGACGGGTCACTGAGGGTTTCGTATGCCGCATTTAGCGACTGTGTTCTCCTACGCGCTTCCTCGTCATCTCGATTTACATCGGGATGATAACGTTTCGCGAGTTGTCGATAGGCATCACGGACCTGAATTCCACTACACCCGCGGTCGAGTCCTAGAGTCGCGTAATGATCACCATGAAAGCTATCCACTATTCCAGTTTCAGGCCTTGCCGCCGAATGTGACATGGTCATCGAGATCGAGATAGTCTGACCACGTCTTCACATCCTCGCGAGTCTTGCTTAAGTCGCCCACGCGTTTGGTGAAAAACTCCAGCGTCTCGACGTCGCCATCCGGGCCTCGTTCTTCGATGAAGTGATTCCACTGCTGGATTTCCCATGGCTCACGTTTTTTCGGGGCGTTTGCTTCAACCCACGTAACGATCTCGCCATCACCTTTCCCGGTGGCAAGCTCCGCTTGTAATGACTCAGCGGTGATTCCGGTAAATCGAAACCAGTGGTGATCCATCGGGTTGTTGTATTTATGTTCACCGGCTCTGCCGGCGAGTTCGGCGCGGCCTTTATCGACAATGCGTGCCAGCAAAACGTAACCGCCCAGACGCACACGCGGACTCCGGGGTGGACGTTTCGTCAGATCTGGAGCGGAAAGTGAAAAACGGGTCATCGGCCAAGATATCTGTGGTCGCACTTAAACCAAATGCCGAGGTCCATCGCATGGCGCTGGCCGGTGAGATAAGAAAATCACAACCTTCTCGGTAAGAATAGGTGCAGAATGTGCCTAACGAACGATAGTGGCATCTTACAATGCCCTTCAGCGCTTTAAATTTATCTCCAAAAATTCTGCAAGCGGTGGCGGAAGCCGGTTACACTGAACCAACTCCGATCCAGGTGGCCGCGATCCCGCTCGTCCTCGCGGGAGATGATGTGATTGGCATTGCGCAAACCGGCACCGGAAAGACAGCGGCCTTCGTGCTGCCAATTCTCACGAAGCTCGCGGCGAAGGAAAGACAACGCCGCGGCCCGCGTGCTTTAGTCGTCGCGCCAACCCGCGAGCTGGTGGTGCAGATAGAAGAAAACGTTCGCGCTTACGCCAAACATTTGCCGCTTCGAATGGCTACCGTTTATGGTGGGGTCAGCGAACGTCCCCAGATCGAAGCGCTGCGCGCCGGTCTGGATCTCGTCGTCGCCACCCCGGGACGACTGATTGATCTAATGGATCAACGTGCGGCGGATCTTAGCGGGATCGAATTTCTGGTTTTGGATGAGGCGGATCGCATGCTCGACATGGGTTTTCTACCGCCAATTCGCAAGATCGTCCGAGCGCTGCCGGCGCAGCGGCAGACGCTGATGTTCTCGGCAACTCTCTCCCGGGAGATTGAAGCGCTAACACATGAGTTCCAGCGGTCGCCGAAGATTGTTGAGATTGGCCGCCGGGCGAATCCGGCGGAGACGGTGACGCAATTCGCCTACGAAGTTCGGACCCATTTGAAGCCCGCCCTGCTCCTGCATCTTCTGAGCGATGCCAAATTTGATACCGTGCTGGTATTTACCCGCACGAAACATGGCGCCGATCGGATCGCGAAAAAACTCGAGGGCCGTGGCATCAAGACGGGAACGATCCATTCGAATCGATCGCAAAATCAGCGGTTGCGCGCGTTGAAGGACTTCAAGTCGGGCGCCGTGCGTGTGCTTGTCGCCACGGATATCGCCGCGCGCGGAATCGATGTAGATGGGATTTCCCACGTTGTTAATTTCGACTTCCCCATGCACTCGGAGGACTATGTGCATCGCATCGGTCGCACGGGTCGCGCGCAAGCCATCGGGGATGCGATTAGCTTCATCACGCCCGAGGACCAGGAGGCGCTGCACAAGCTGGAACGTTTTATCGGGCGCGGGATTGTGCGCAGGCGTGCTGAGGGATTTGACTACAATGCAGTGTCACCACCGCGCGAGGAGAGAAGTAACGGCGCGCGGAGAATTTCATCCGCGAAGGTGCAGCCGAAGTCGCCCGGCAATACGGCGCGAGGTAGCGGGGAAGCTGCGCAGCGTGACAGTGGTCGTCGTCCCCGGGGTTTTTCTTCAACCCGCTCGGGCTTCGGAAGATCTCGCGGTCGTTAGGTAACGGGTCTAATCGGTAGGCGCCTGCTTCCCGAAAATCACCAGCGCGATCCCGGCGAGGATGGTGGTGGAAGCTGCAGCCATGCGGATCGTCATCGATTCACCGAGAAGCAGGATTCCTCCGATCGCGGCGAAGACTGGCACGCTCAATTGCACCGCCGCCGCCGTAGTGGATCGCAATCGCGGAAGCACCGTATACCAAATTACGTAGCCGACGCCGGATGTTATCGTACCAGAAGCGGCTGCGTAGAAGAGGCCTGTCTGGTCGGCGTGAAGCTGTCCGCGAAAAAGACAAATCAGGATTACGGAAAAGGGGACTGCGCAGATGAAATTCCCGGCAGTGGTTGCGATTGCATCGCGGGATGATTTTCCCCGCAGCGAATAAATGCCCCAGCAGGCGCCGCTGAAGAGCATCAGGGCGGAGCTGGAAAGCGGGGGCGCGGAGAGACCACGCGCCAGCAGTATAACGAGACCTATGCACGCGAAAAAAAATCCGACCTTCTGGGACAAACAGAGTCGTTCGCCTTGGTAGAAGCCCCAGAAGATCATCGAGACCTGCACCGCTCCGAAAAGCAAAAGCGCACCCGTTCCCGCAGGGAGATTTATGTAAGCGAAGGAGAATGCCGCCGCGTAACTGAAGAGCGCGAAAGCGGATAGCCAGTTGCCGTTCGTCAATCCCGGGTGTCTCTCTTCGACGCGACGGAGGGATCGACAAACGGTAATTAACCAGATTGCACCCGCGCCTGAGGCCAGGCGGATAAAAGTAAAAGTGGCCGCGTCAATCCGTGCATCCTGCAAGGCCAACCGGCAGAGAATGGAATTCGCGGCAAATGAGACTAATGCCGCTGCAGTTAGTAAAAGCAGGAACGGAAGTTTCACCTTTCTCGAGTAATCCGACTTATCCTGGTCTGCGTCTTGCCACTTGCTTTCAACTGGCAACCGTTGTTGCTCTCGGGATGAAACGCTTTCTCGAACTCGGAGTCACAATGATCGCGTTCACGATGGTGAGTTGTACGAGCCTTCAACCATCTACTTTCTCGGCTGGACGTCCGTTCTTTGATCCCATAAAGTTTTTCGCTGGCAAGACAAGTTCCTCGGGCGTGATGGAGAATCGGCGCGGGGTGCCCATGCAGGTTGTTACCACGAAGACGTCCGGGAAGGTTACGGGTGACATTTTGAAAGTGGAACAAAGTATCGTGCTAGGAAATTCGCCGCCGCAATATCGTTCATGGAAGCTGCGCAAAGTAGATAGTCACCATTACGAGGCGACCGCGAATGACATTGTGGGCATCGCTCGAGGCGAAGCTTACGGGAATACATTTCACTGGATCTTTACGCTTGCCCTAACTCCAGGGAACCCGCTGAAAAACATCACCATGAGCCAGTGGATGTATTTGCAGCCGGATGGAAGAACCATGATCAACCATTCCACGCTCAGTAAATTTGGAATTGTCGTCGCCCAAGTCACCGAGCAATTCCGGCGCGCCGAATAACTATCTGTCGCGCGATCGATTGGCGCGGAGTTGGGCGATAACGTGTATACTTGGGTATGTCCGATCCAAGAAATGTAGCGCACGATAAGAAGGTGAAGCAGGAGAAAAATCCGAAGAAATCGCGCGGGAATAAAGCTGCCGGGGAAAACGAAGGGACGGACACACCGGCGATTGCTGCTGTGCCGCACTCTCCGGCGGATCATGAGAAATCGGTGGCCGTCCTCTCTAAATTGAAGGAGATGGAATTCCACTCGCGCGCCAATATCGAGACCCTTGCCGGGCTGACCCTAACTGTTGAGGACGAGCTAAAGCAGAAAGAATTTTCGGATCCAATTGGCGGTCTCTATTCTGCGCAGGACTCTTTTCAAACTAAGATCGCAGACCTCATCGAGCGCTATGAAGCAAAGTGCGAGAGCCTGAAGCCTGCGAGTTAGTAAGGCGGGGAGGCGCAATGCGGATCGAGGCCATTGCGAGCGCCGGAGATTTTGACGCGGCTGGAGCCTTGACCCGCGAATTTCTGCTGAGACGCGGGCATTGCTGCCACGAAGAGTGTCGCAATTGTCCCTACGCCGAAAAAATTCCGGCAAACGCTCTGCGATAACTCCACAGTAAAAACGCGAACAGTAGCGATACGACGACAGCAGTGACAATGCCCGACCGATCCATGACCATGTGGAAGAGTGCGACATTCACAATGATGGGTCCCAAAAGTGTGAGTCCGAGCGGGACGTAGCGACCGACAAGTAGCAGGAGGCCACCAATGACCTGAAGGGCTGCTATGACTTGGAGATAGCCAGTGTTATACATCGATTCGATGAATTGCCCGGCAAAGCCTGACATCGGTGGCATGGGAATGAAATGAAGGAAAGCGTTCGAACCGAAGACAGCAAAGATAAGGCCGAGAAGGATTCGGGCGATGATGGTAGCGATTCTCACAGAAGGATTCTGTCTCGACCTTTCCTAAAAACCAACGACGAATTTCACCGGACGGGAGGCCAAGATCATTTGGTAGGTCAGTTTAAACTACGGCATTTCATCGCATGAGCTCGCACAACGTTCTGGAACTTATCGGTTACGTCGCTTCAGCGCTGGTCGCCATCTCTCTGATGATGAGCTCGATCCTGCGTCTGCGCGTGATCAATATGATCGGAGCGGCCGCCTTTGCTGCGTATGGCATAGCGATCGGCGCCTATCCGGTGGTCGCGCTTAACGGGTTATTGGTCGGAGTGAACGCCTACCATCTTTTCCGGATGGTACGGGTGAGAGAATACTTCCATCTCCTCGAGTCGGAACCGAATTCGCAGTATCTTAAATGTTTTCTGGAATTTCACGGTGATGAAATTCGCCGAATCGTTCCCGATTTTCGGCACGCCCCCGGAGATCAATCGGTAGCGCTTTTTATTTTACGAGATTGCGTCCCGGCGGGCGTATTTCTCGGCACGAAGGTTGAAGCTGGAATCCTGTGGGTGGATCTTGATTTTGTCATTCCCCGATACCGAGATTTGCGCGCCGGCAAATTTTTGTTCGTAGAAAATGCACGCTACTTTCGTGATCACGGGATTTCAGAAATATTGGTCAAGCCCCGCACGCGCGACTTTAACGACTATCTTCTCGCGATGGGGTTTGACTCGACCGACCCGAAACTCGCGAATGCTCCCTATCGCCTTCGGTTTTCGGAACAGCGCTAAGCAACAATGCTTGCGCGTTGAACAAGGGTTCTAAAAAGTCGATTAATCCTTTAAGGATCAGGCAGAAGGGCGAAAACTCGCGCAAGGCACGGGTTGAAGTATGTCTCACAATGCTTCACACTCGAGTTCGCTAATGTTCGCTTTGCATAAATCGCGTCCGCTCATCGCGTCACTCCTGCTTGTTTCCTGGTCTTTGCAGAGCTCCCACGCGGACACCGTCGTCGATTTCTTCCGAAAAATCGGTGATTCGATTTCTCACGCTGCGAAAAAAACGCCTCCACGGAAAACCACCGCAAAGAGTCCAACGGCGAAGAAAGGCGCAGCTCCCGATCAGCAAAGTCAAAACGCGGATGTGCAGCCGTCACCGGCACTTGCAAGCCCAACGCCTTCGCCTTCCGCGACCCCTGTGCCTCTTGTCGTGCGCCGCGGTGCGAGTGTGAGCGCAACGGTGCGGGGCGATCTGCCGTACGCAGTGCCGGTCCCAAACAAGCCCGGTTTCGTCACAAGTCCGTACGCCCCCGGCCAGGGACTTGTCGATATTCGAGGGATCCCGTCAGGGACAGAGGTGAAGGATCCGTTCACGGGCAAAATCTTTCTAACGCCGTAACGCGAAGTGCGGCAAGGATGGTCGCGCAACAATAATCGCTGAAATCGTCGATTCGTTCCTTACGTCTAAATGGCTGATCGCGATTACGTGCTGGGGACGCACGATGACGAAGTTGCCCGGCTCGGACTTCAGCATCGCGTGTGGCGCGCGACCGTGCTCGAGTGCTGGCAGAAGGCGGGGATCACCATCGGAAGCCAGGTTCTGGATGTTGGTGCCGGGCCCGGGTACGCGACCTTCGATCTCGCCGATATCGTAGGACCAAACGGCCGCGTCGTCGCCGTGGAGCGGTCGACAAATTTCGTCAACGTCATTCGTGACACCGGCAAAGCGCGGAACGTCGGAAATGTGACCGTGGCCGAACTCGACTTGATGACGGACGTCGTTCCCGGGGAGCCTTTCGACTTCGTTTGGTGCCGTTGGGTCGCTTCGTTTGTTTCCGATCCGGAAATCCTGGTGCGCAAAATCGCCGGCGCATTGCGTCCGGGCGGACGAGCGATTTTCCATGAGTACGCTGATTATTTGTCGTGGCGATTTTCTCCGCGTCGACCTGTGCTCGAAAAGTTTGCGGCGGAAGTGATGGCAAGCTGGCGAGAGAGCGGCGGCGAGCCTGATATTGCGTTAGCATTGCCGCCGCTTCTCGCAGCGGACGGTTGCAGGATTATTTCGGCAACACCGCGAATATTTTGCGCGTTTCCGGCTGACTACGCCTGGAATTGGTCGGCAAGTTTTCTTAAGAACGGTTCTGCTCGATTGCTCGAACTAGGTCGGATCGATCAAAAATTCGCCGATGAGATAAGGTCCCAGTTCGCCGCGGCCGCGGCCGATCCGCGTTCACTTGTCATGACACCGCTCGTTCTCGAGATCGTAGCCGAGAAGCTGGGAGGACAGCTAATCGAGCGGGATCAATAGCGCGAGTGAGTGAGCTGCGGCCGGTCGCCGATCGTGACCGCAAACAAATGATCGTAGTCATTTTCGCCGATCTCAATCGGGATCGCCACGCCCAGACGTTTGATGAGTTCGGGCACGGTATTTGAATGTCCGACTACGAGAATATTGCCTTTGGATTGCTGTAGAGACTTCGCCAAGGCGTCCAGGTCGCTTGCTTTGACGACAGTGACTTGCAGCATCAAAGCCTGCGCCAGCGGCTGAGCTGTCAGCTGGGTGCGTTTGAACTCCGTCGCGAAAATAGCGGTGATATGCGCACCCTTTAATAACGTTGCGAGACGTTCTGCGCGCGTCATGCCGGCGGCGGTTAAACCCGGATCCTTATCTCCGGATGTGGCGTTCGATTTTTCCGCGTGCCGGACCAAAAAAATCGTGGAACCGGCCTCCACACCCGTCGCGAGCCAGGTTCCGACTGCGAGAAGAATCAGAAACCGCCGCATCCGCCACTTTCGTCGAAGCACGCGCGTAGTCGAGACAATCGCGCTACTTCGTTCCGGAAAAAAGTTCGCCGGTTGTAGCTAGAACAGATTGCAACGCGCTCTCCAAATCATGGAGCGTGATCGGCTTTTGCAGAATGGCAGCCGCACCGCATTTCGCGATCGAGAGATCATCCGTGCCGGCCGCGCCCGAAATTAGAATGACCCGCGCCGCGGGATATTTCGCCAAAATGTTCCGGCAAGCGGTCAGTCCATTCAGGCCGGCCATGAGATAATCCATCACGACAACGTCCGGTTTATGGCGTTCGTAGGCGCGAATGGCGTCAATGCCGGAGCCGACGGTGGCGACGACCTGATGATGAAAGGCGCCGAGCATTCCGGCAAGGGTGCTTGCGACGTTCCGATCGTCATCAGCGATAAGTACGCGCATGCCTTCTGAGCAGGAAGATGCATGCCACGTAAGCGAATTTCGCTCTTGAGCGCACCGCAATGCATCCGTGCGAGCTAAAGCGTTCGCGCCGTGCGGTGCCGGTTGCATTTCGTCGGATAATAAGATATCATCCCACTCACCTCGCGACTGTGAAAACGCTCGCGTCAGGTTCGGACCGCGCCAGTTCAGTGCCCGCGCGACCATCCGATTCCTGATGGTGAACCGCTTCCGAAATCGACGATGAATTCAACTAAAGCTATCGAAATCGAAGGGACGATCACTTCCGTCCTCGCCGGCACCATGTTCCGGGTGGAATTGGCGAATAAGCACGAAGTTCTCGCTCATATTTCGGGCAAAATGCGGAAACGGTTCATCCGTCTCACCAATGGCGACCGCGTCAAACTCGAAATGTCGCCCTATGACGTGAGCAAAGCGCGCATCGTCTATCGCCTCGGTTAGCCTGCGGCCTCAATTTTATGCTCAAACGAATCCTCGTCCGGTGCCCTTCGACCGCTAAACTCACTCCCACAGGTCAAACCGTCGAAGAAGATGCCTGGGGCGACACCAAGCTGGCGGCCACGAAAGTGAGCTGCCCGCATTGCTCCGGCTCCCATCCGCTCAAAAAAGCGGACGTTGTGCTGGCGCGTTAGTCGCTGGTTGACGGTGTTGCTGCGAGTGCGACTCCCATAAAGTTTTCATTTGCGCTGGCAGCGCATCGGAGTGTCAGCCACCTTTCCGGGCATGCTGAAAACGCGCTATCCTGTGCCGGGCGAAGCTCCCGGGATTCTCAAGGTCAGGGGTGATAGCAAGACCGTGCCGGTCATCACCCTCATGGAGTACGATGCGAATGCGCTGGAGGAGCGAGTGATCAACGACGTCAACGAGTTACTCCCGCACCTCAACAACGAGCGCGTTACCTGGATTAACATCGATGGGTTGGGGGACGTGAACATCCTGCGGGCGCTGGGGGAGCGGTTCAATCTTCATCCGTTGGCACTCGAAGACGTTCTAAACACCGGCCAGCGCGCCAAAGTGGAAGAGTACGATGACTATCTTTTCATTGTCGTGCAGATGGTGTACGTCGATAATGCAAATCGCGTGTGTGCTGAGCAGGTGAGCATGTTCCTCGGTCGCACGTTTCTCATCACCCTGCAGGAAGAGGGTGAGTTCGACGTCTTTGAACCCGTTCGCGACCGCCTGCGAGCCGGTACTGGTCGCGGGCGCAAGGCCGGCCCCGACTATCTGGCCTACGCGCTGCTCGATTCGACGATTGACCAATACTTTCCCGCGCTGGAGAGGGTGGGGCAGGAGATTGACAAAATCGAGGATGATTTAGCCCGCGACCCATTCATCCGCCCGATCGGCAGTCTGCACCAACATAAGCGCACCCTCACTTTCATTCGCCGGCTGGTCTGGCCCCTGCGCGATGTCACTAACGCATTGCTCCACGAAGAGTCCGATCTGGTGAAAGCGCCGACGAAGATTTACGTCCGCGATTGTTACGATCACACCGTGCAATTGATGGATCTGGTAGAGAGTTACCGCGACGTTTTATCGGGTTTGATGGAGATTCATATCTCCAGCGTCGGCCTGCGCACGAATGAAATCATGCGCGTGCTGACCGTCATCTCGTCAGTGTTCATTCCGCTAACATTCATCGCGGGTGTGTACGGCATGAACTTCGCCGCCGAGAAAAACGGCGTGAAGCTCCCGTGGAACATGCCCGAGCTTTACCAGCCGTATGGCTACATCGGCTGTCTGCTCTTTATGTTACTAGTATCCGTTGGTCAGATCCTTTACTTCCGGAGGAAGCGCTGGTTGTGACCATCGGAACCTGCACTTACTTGCCGATAAGGATCAACACTCCGGCGATTAGCGCGAGGATGCCGAGCACAATAGTAGGAATCGCGACGGTAAATGCTACCGAGATGCCGTAGATGATAAGGAAGATCGCCAGCACCAGCATACCGAGGTTTTTTGTAATGTTCATCACCGCGGTGTCGCACCCCCGGTCGCGGATGTCACGCTTAAAATAACCACGTGCGGAAACCCAACCTCATCGTCTTCCTTCCGGACCAACAGCGAATCGATACCATCGCATGCTACCCGGGAGGCGATAAGGTGCATTCCCCGAACCTGGCCAAGCTGGCCTCACAGTCTTTTGTCTTCGATCGCACTTATGTAACGCAACCCGTATGCACTCCCTCACGGTCATCGATCATGACCGGGCTGTGGCCGCATACCAATGGTTGCACGCGGAATAGCGTGCCGTTGGATTCACATCATCGCACCTTCGTGGAACTGCAGGACGATCCCGAGTATGTCGCCGGTTACATGGGGAAATGGCATCTCGGAAACGAGAATGAGCGCCAGCGCGGATTTAACGAATGGATATCGACTGAGGGCGCGAGTGATTATGCGCGATTCCTCATGGAGAAAGGAGAATCTCCAGACAAAGGCCCGGACAAATTCTCAACCGAGAAAGAAAGCCGCCTTCCGCTGGAACTCTCAAAACCACAATTCCTTGAGGAGAATGCATGCGACTTCATCCGAAGATATAAAACGACGCCGTTCATTCTCTATGTCGCGTTTGTTGAGCCGCATTCACCCTACTTTGGTCCGCTCAACGCGGAGCACGCGCTGACCGAAGTTACTCTGGACGAAACATCGGGCGATGCGCCTTCATCTGACGTCCCGTTGCGATACCGGCTCATGCGGGAATGGCAGGAGGAACAGGCGTTACTGGATAGAAAACGCCTTCCCGAACCTTACTACTTTGGATTAACGCCGGAAGAGTATCGTACCATCAGACAACGCTACCTTGGCCTGGTGACCATGGTAGATCGAAGTATTGGCGGGATTCTAGCGTGCCTGGAAGATCACGGACTTCGGGAGAACACCATCGTCGTTCATACGAGCGATCATGGCGACATGCTGGGTGCACATCGTTTATTTGGCAAAGAAGTGATGTACGAGGAAGCGACTCGTGTTCCTTTGCTAGTTAGCATGGCAGGTCAGACTAGAATCAAAAGGATAGAGCAACCAGTAAGCCATATCGACCTGGTGCCCACCCTCCTGGATCTACTAGGATCGTCCCCTAAAGATGCTTGCCAGGGAACCACGCTGGCTCCATTGCTGCGAGGGGATGCTGGTCAACCAAGCCCCGTCTTCATTGAATGGTCGCCTAACCGGACAAAGCTCGTTAAACGTTCGGTTGTCAGCAGTAGTCGCCGTGCCAAGCGCGCAATGGAAGAGTCTACTCGATCTATTGTTACTCCAGACGGTTGGAAATGTAACCTGCGCGATTGCGACATCAGTGAACTTTACCGCCTAGCCGACGATCCGCGCGAGAGAGTAAACCTTTTCAACGACCAACGATACTCGGATGTCGTATCACGCTGCCGCTTCGAGATTCAACGCTGGCAGGAATCCGTCGGCGATACGCTAAAGTTATGACTTACCTTGCGTGAAACCGAGCGCGTTCGATAGCCGTCGTAAATAACTCTCGCGAGCGACTTGGTCTAATTCACCAACAATAATCGATTCGCCGTTGGATTGCTCAAACCATTCCGGCACCGCGACCCCCGTTTCTTTAAGACTTGTCAGGCAGTTATCGGTGATGCGTCCCCGATGAGTGCTTTCGCCGAAGACAGCATAGTTCGCTTCAGTCACGAATAATCGGAACTCTTTGGGCTTGGGCATGGTATCCTTCAGCGGGTCCATCGATTTAGCGGTGGTAATGTTTCGCGGCATGTTCGCGAAAAAATATCGAAGCACTTTTGCTCGAAGTAACTGGTGGATCCAAATTTGGTGCCAACCCTTTCGTTCGAGAAGGGATTCGCCATCAGGAGTCGTTAGTCGTCCGGGCGACAAAGCCAGATCGGGACGATCCTTGAGAAACCGGGTCCGGCAGAACAACAGGCCGCTTACATCCTGGCTCGATTGCGCAAATCGCATCAGGCTTTCGATCTTAGCGATCACCAGTTGTATCGGGTATTTGTCGTCTAGACACCAGTATAGCCAGTCGTCATCATGAAGATCGGAAATGAGGTCGAGGATCATATCGGGGATTTCCGAGGGAGTGCTCCCCTTTGCTTGAATGAACTCGGCACGTGCGGTGTTTTTACCCTCGAGATCCTGATAGGGAATGCGAAACTCGAAGGGGTGATCAGGCCACACCTGTTCATACTTGAGCATCATGTGCTCCGTGATCGCACGGTATCGGTCGCAGGTGAGGACAATCGCTTTCATTTGAAAATCAGGTGAAGCTAGCGAAGGTCGTCTGCAGCGGGCATCGTATCAAACATGGTTTCCGATAAATACCAATGCATCTTCGTCGAGGTGCCCAAAACAGGTTCGACCAGCGTGCGCTCGATTCTGGGAAGGCCAATCAAGCCGCACCTGAATTTATGGGAGATCAAGACGCTCATGGAGAGCTACTGGCCTATCCGCGGTGGGCGCAGAGACCGAATCATGGAAGCCGTCTATATGACGCTGCCGAAGGAAACCCGGCGCGCGCGTGGTGCCCGTAAGTTTGATTCCTACTTCAAGTTTGGATTTGTGCGGAATCCGTGGGATCGCGCAGTCTCGCTCTACGAGCGCCGGGAAGGTGAACAGATGCGCCACCAGATGTCGTTTGAAGAGTTTGTCGACTGGATGCAATACAGTAGTGCTACCTGCGAACATCCATCGCCGCACCGTTATCAGTTGGACTGGTTTGTGGATCCTAACGGAAAGGTGATCGCGGACTTTATTGGCCGGTTCGAGCGGATCGAAGAGGACTGGAAAATCGTGGCCGAGAGACTCGGAGTGAATCCGACCCTACCACATCGACGCGAGAACCCGCGTGCTCGACATTACAGCGAATACTACACTCCACGATCACGCGATATTATTCTGGAGAGATTCCGAGTCGACGTGGAGACATTTGGCTACTCCTTTGCCAATTAGCATGTCAGCGTAGAGTGCGAAAGTAGCCTCATGCAAAGTCGACATATCAAATGGCTGCCCATTTTGGCGGCTGCCTTGTTCTTCGGGTATCAATACTTCACGTCGGAAAGGTTTGTAAATCCAGAGACGGGTCGGCGTAGTCATGTCGGAATGTCTTCCACCCAGGAAGCTGCGCTTGGCCTGCAAAGTTATCAGCAAGTGCTATCGCAATCGCAGGCGATAACTAGCGGAGCTGAACTCGACATGGTGAAACGGGTGGCGGCACGTCTCGCTGCCGCGACAGGAAAGGCAGGAGCCGATTTCAGCTGGGAAGTTTCTCTCATCCGCGACGGGAAAGTGAATGCGTTTTGCCTGCCCGGCGGCAAGATCGTAGTTTACACCGGCATTATTCCCGTGGCACAGAACGAGGCCGCGTTAGCTACGGTATTAGGGCATGAAATGGCTCATGCTACTTCCCGGCACGGATCGCAGCGCGTGTTTGAGCAAAAGCTGGAGCAAACGGCCATGACGGGCATCGCCGTTTCCTTATCTGATATGGATTACGGCAGGCAGCGAATGGTCATGGGTGCATTGGGAGCCGGAGCTCAGTTCGGCGTGCTGATGCCTTTTAGTCGCAAGCACGAATCAGAAGCTGACGAGATCGGCCTATTCTACATGGCGCGCGCAGGCTACGATCCGAATGAAAGCATTCGCTTTTGGCAGCGCATGGAGCAAGCGAGTCAAAACTCGCCCCCGGAGTTCCTCTCTACCCATCCTTCCCACGGCACGCGGATCCAGCAGCTGCAATCCTGGATGCCGAGGGCGATGGAAGAATACAGTCGCGCACAGACAGCGCATAACTAGGCAGGCTGGAAAAATCAGCTACTTTAGATCGGTCGATGATAGCGGGACTGATTGGGTACCATCGAGATATCGGACTATTAGATTCCCACCATCGCGCGAGACGAGCGGTAGCTTCATTCCTCGTGGCAGGACAGCCTCGCCGTACGGAATTTTAACGGTGACTGGCTGAGTGAGCGTGACGAATTGCGGAAGTCCCGGCGCGGCCTTTTCCTCGGCAGTCGGGCTCGGTGACGCAATTCTCGAAGGTGACACGGAGGTCGCCGGTACCGTCACTGCAACTGGTGATGGCAGGACCTCCATCTGCATCACCGGGTGGATTTCCCAGACAGCCTTATCCTTCGCGCGGGGCCGGCGGTTAATATGATAGTCTTTCCCGGAGTGATCGACGTCGTAGAAGGCTTTTCCTATCACGGTCACGATAGGGTGCTTGATCAATTCGAATGGATATTCGTCGCGGGTAACCTCAAACGGAAATACCACATTGGTCCAGCCGAACGCGATCGTGCGAAGCTTGCACCAGCGATCTCCAAGAGGGATCTCCGCGATCACCTTTCCTGGTTTATTGCCGGTTGGATCTACGAGCACCATATGAACGTCAGCATCGTTCTCTGCTTGCAATGTGATGACGCGGCCCGTGAGCGCGAACCATTGCGACTCCTTCCCGAGTCGCGCACCTCCGCGAGGTATAGTTCCCGGGCCCGACCAGCCAAACATATCTGATGGCACGATGGCCTGAATCGAACTTCTGGCGCCGGGCGGCTCAGAACGATCCGTCTTGGCGCGCCAGCGTGCGACCCCGTGATCATTCTCGCACGAACACTCGGAGGAATAGACGACCGTCCGCGCTGGGCCCCGTGCCGCTGCGGTGTGCGCGACAACCAAAAACAACACCACCCAGGGCTTCATCATCGATATCTTGCGTACGCTCGCGGATTTGTGAAAGCGGTTTTACGTGCGACTCCAACGCCGGTCGCTAGACTTCAATTACGAATGTCGATCCTGAAAAAAATTCGATTCGCAATCGAATGGAGCGCCGTTGCGGCCGCCGCTGCGATCGTTCCGCTTTTATCGCGTCCGATGTGTCATCGTCTCGCTCAGATCGGTGGCACACTGGCGTCGCATCTCGACCGGCACGGACGAAATATCGCGATCTCCAACCTCCGAGCGGTTTTCGGCGATGAGCTCAGTGATTCTCAGCTCAAGCGAATAACGCGGGAGTCATTTCAACACTTTGCGCGCACGATGCTGGACCTGCTCTGGAGCCCGCGCCTCACGCGCGACAATTTTCGCGAGTTCATCGATCTCGAAAATGTCGATGTGCTCCTGTCGGAAAGCGCGCGACGGAAGGGCGTGATCGTCGCCTGCTGCCACTACAGTAATTTTGAGTGGCTGAGTCACGCCTGCGGCTTCGCGGGCGTGGAAGCGACCGTGATGGCGCAGCAGTTTAAAAATCCGTGGCTCGATCCGATGTTTAATAAGCTGCGGGAGGTCTCGGGGCACATCGTCGTCGCGCGCAAAGGTGGTATGCGGCGAGTTTACAAATGGCTCCGCCGCGGCGGCTGCACGGCTTTATTGGTGGATCTAACAGTGAGAGCGGGCTCCGAAGCGGTGGCGATCGATTGCCTTGGAATGACGAAAACAACGACGGTGGCCCCGGCATGGCTGCAGCAACACACGGGAGCCGATATCGTCCCGGCGCATTGCGAGCCACTTGCGGGGGGACGTTATCGAATTGTATTCCATCCCAGGATTGAGCTGCACGCTCAGGTCACGCCTCAGCAGATTGCGCAAGCCTGCTGGGATGCTTTCGAGCCGCATATTCGCAGCCACCCGGCCCCGTGGCTTTGGATGTATAAGCACTGGCGTTATCGGCCGGCTGAGGCCACGCGGCTTTATCCTTTTTACGCGGGGTTTTCGCACGCTTTTCAGGAAGTGCTCGCGCAAACCGCCAGCGTGCACGAAGATCCAGGCTTACTGCTCGAGCCGACGTCGGATTGACAAATGGTTCGCGCGCTGATTTCAATACTACTTATGCGAATCGCTTCCCGTATTTTACTCGGAATCACCACTGTTGCCATCGGCGCGCTGCTTACCAGTTGCGGAAGCACCTCGGGATTGTCCGGGGGCGGCGGTCCTTATCACGTCGTCGCGCATCGGCCGCACAATTCGGAAGACGTTCGCGTGAAAGTGTCGCTGTCGAAACAAAATGTCTACGTCATGGAAGGAGATCGTTGCCTCATGGCCGTCGCCACGACGGTCGGCATCCCGTCAAAGCCAACACCAAAAGGCAGCTTCACGATCTATTCCAAGCAGGAGAACAAACGTTCCGGTTCATACGGCTTCCGCGTCCAGGGTGACCGCGTTGTTCCCGCAGAAGCTGGCGCGAATATTTCCGGGCGTTACGTCGGATATCCGATGGGTTATTGGTGTGAATTCTCGCCGGCGTACGGATTTCACCAGGGATACGTGCATCTCGCTCCGCGCAGCCACGGTTGCTTGCGCTTGAAGGGCGAGGCCGCCCCGAAATTCTTCGCCCTCGTGCGTAATGGGACGCGGGTGAACATCGCAGATTCACAACCGGAAGACGCAACGGTCGGTAAAACGATTCAACGAGTTGACGATTCCAAAACGCCCGATCCTCCCGGCAGTGTCTCGGTCTCCGAGGCCGCGTTCCAGAAGCCGAGCGGCCCTCTGCTTGAGGATTAGCCCTTCAGCAGGCAATTTCCTGCAATGAGCGCACCCACCAACCTGATCTCCAGCGGGACGACCGCGCGGGAGAAGGTCAACCTTCGCACACCTGAAGTAATGACCGCGGTGCAGGAGCAGGTGGAGTCGCACTATCGGAGCGACATTGTTGATAAAGTTCGTCGCGAGGGCGGGCTGATTTCAGTTGGCGACGTGACGGTGCGGTTGGCGAAGCAGTTCGGGTTTTGCTACGGCGTCGAGCGCGCGATCGATCTCGCTTACGCGGCCCGCAAAGTATTCAAGGACCGTCGTCTTTTCATCGTGGGGGAGATCATTCACAACCCGGAAGTTAATGAACAGATTTCGTCTCTCGGCATTACCAACCTGCTGGGGCCGGAGAAGCATGCAAATATCGCGAGCCTTGGTCCAAACGACGTGGTGATTCTACCCGCGTTTGGGACGGAACTTTCGACTCTGCAGGAAATTAAAGCTCGTGGTTGCCAGATCGTCGATACCACCTGCGGCGACGTAATGAGCGTCTGGAAGCGTGTCAGAAAATACGCAACGGAATCCGCGACCTCGATCATTCATGGCAAAGCCGAGCACGAAGAAACGAAGGCAACGAGCTCCCGCGCGCTGGGTGACGGCAAGGGGCATTATCTCGTGGTCCTGACCCTGGCAGATACGGATTACGTTTGTGACTACATTCGGCATGGCGGGAAGAAGGCTGAATTTCTCGAACGTTTTCGCGGCGCTTACTCTCAAGGCTTCGATCCGGATTTTCATTTGCGCACGGTTGGCGTAGCAAACCAGACCACCATGCTCCGAGGTGAAACCGAGGAAGTGCAACGACGAATCCGCCAGGCGATCGCCGATCGCGATGGGGCGGAGTTGGGCGAGAAAAATTTCCGCTTTTTCGACACCATCTGTGGCGCGACGCAGGAACGTCAGGATGCACTACGCGAACTCCTCGATGTTCCTCTCAACCTGCTTCTGGTCGTTGGCGGATATAATAGTTCGAACACTTCGCATCTCGCTGAGATGGGCGAAGAAAAACTCCCGACCTATTTTGTGCGCAATGCGTCTCGATTAGTCTCGCGAGACGAGATCTTGCACTACGATCTTCACGAGAAGCGCGAAGTGATTGCGCGAGATTGGTTGCCGGAAGGCAAAGTTGTGGTCGGCATCACTGCCGGCGCCTCCTGCCCAAATAATTTGATCGAAGAGACCTTGCTACGACTATTCGAGCTCCGCGGTATCGATCGACTTCAGCTTGAGGCCGCCGCGTAGAGCGTTATCCGCGCAATCGGGCCGCGAGGCGCGATAAGCTGATATATGCGAGCAATCTGGAAAGGCAGCATCAGCTTTGGGTTAGTGAATATTCCGATCGCGCTCTATCCGGCGACGCGGAAAGAGGAACTAAAGTTTCGATTACTGCGGGATGGCGATTTGAGCCCCGTGAACTACAAGCGGGTTGCGCAGGCGGATGGCAAGGAAGTGCCGTGGGATAAAATCGTGAAGGGTTACGAGTACGAAAAAGGCAAATTCATCGTCCTGAAAGATGAAGATTTTCAGCGCGTCGACCTGGAGGCAACACAGACGGTCGACATCCAGGATTTTGTCGACCAGGAAGACATCGATCCGATGTTTTTTTACAAACCCTACTATCTGGAACCACAGAAGGGCGGCGATAAAGCTTACGTCTTACTGCGGGATGCGTTGAAGAAAAACGGTAAGGTTGGCATCGCGAAAGTAGTGATCAAAACGCGGCAGTATCTGGCCGGTGTGAAGCCGGAAGGTCACGCGCTCGTGCTTGAACTTATGCATTTCGCCGAGGAACTGGCCGACGCCGAAAAGCTGAACGTCCCGAAGAGCTTGGAGCCTGGGAAACGTGAACTCGACATGGCGACCGCGTTGGTCACAAGCATGAGCGCCAAATGGGATCCGACCAAGTATCGCGATGATTACCGCGAAGCCTTGATGGATGTGATCGAAGAAAAAGTGGAGGCGGGTGGAAAGGAAGTTGCGGAAAAGCCACGGAAGGCAGCGGCGAAGCCAACGAAAGTTATCGATCTCGTCGCGGTCTTGCAGGAAAGCTTGAACAACACGCAGCGCGCTAAAAACAGGGGAAAGGCAGCAGCGAAGCACGCTAAACACACTCCGAACCGCCATAAAAAGGCCGCCTAGCGATTCAGCGGTTGCCCCATTTCGCGAGTACAGCAAAAACCGCAGCGCGGTTGCCCGACACTGCGGTTTTGTAAACTTAACTCTAATTACTGACCGTGGGTATGGCCACCTGTTTGTGGCTTGCCGTGTCCGCCGCCTTTGGCGTCTTTGTTAGGTTCGAGGTCGCGTACTTCTGGTTTGTTATCTTCAGCCATATTAGTGGATTCTATTTATTGGTTTTGGTTTAGTTGATGTGGGTTGTTCCGAAGATCGATCGATGACCTCCCGAGACGTCCCTTTGGGGGATGAGGTCATCGAGGCGAATCATTTTTTCTTTGAGACGCTTCTGCCTCCGAACACCAAGTTCTTCGGCTGCTGCATCTTTCTTCTTCTGCGAACTCACACTGCTCCTATTAACACTCCGCATGCCATTCTGTCTAGGGACGTAATTCCCACGAGAAAAAACAGCTCGCTTGCAGATATAAGAAATTGTCTACGAGCAGTTTATGCAGGAATAACTTTCTTTAGAATCGCCCGCAACTTGCCCACCGCTGGAATTATTTTGGGACTCGTTGCGATACCAATACGGCCCTAAAGAGATGCCGTTGACCCGTTCTGGGGCTGCTTCCGGAGGTGACGCGCCAAAGTCGTACGAGAAATGCCCAGCAAACGCGCTGTTTTGCGCTGGTTTTCATTTGAATTCGCATAGACGAATCGAATGTGCCGGTCGATCGCGCGCGCGAGTGACATATCGCCGTCGAGCGTCGGAACGAGTGTTGCGGAACTCCTCTCGGCCTGCCCGGAAACTGTTCCCGCGCTGGTGGAGATTAAGTCGGGCGGGAACTCGACGTGATCCGGCATGATGACAGAGCCGGAGCAAAAAATAACCATCGACCGCACGGTGTGGCTCAGCTCGCGCAGATTGCCACGCCAATCGTGACCCATCAGTTTCTCCATCGCGACGGGATGAATTGCGGTAATTTTCTTACCTTCGCGCGCGGCTGCCGCCTTCAGTTCGGCCGCAATCAACGGCGCCAGTTCATCCCGCCGGTCTCGCAACGGCGGGATCAGTAAAGTGAAACCGTTAAGTCTGTGGAAGAGGTCTTCGCGAAATTTTCCCTGACGAACGCGTTCGCGCAGCGAGCAATTGGTTGCGCATATAATCCGCGCATCCGTGCGCAACATTCGCTCGGATCCAAGGCGCTCGAATTCTCCATACTCCAGCACGCGCAGCACTTTCACCTGTGCGAGCGGGCTCATATCCGCGATTTCATCGAGGAATATCGTGCCGCCATTAGCCAGCTCGAATTTTCCTTTCACTGTCTGCTGGGCCCCGGTAAACGCGCCGCGCTCGTGACCGAAAAGCTGACTCTCCAGAAGGGTATCGCTCATCGCCGAAGCGTTGAAGGAAACGAACGCGCCATTGGCGCGCTCCGACGAATTATGAATCGCGTGAGCGAGCAGCGTTTTCCCGGTCCCAGTCTCGCCCAGCAGCACCACTGGCACGTCCGAGGTGGCCGCTAGCGCCGCCAAGCGCAGGCATCGCGCCATCCCCGCGTTTGTGGTTGAAATCTCCTCGACTTTGAGGCGCGAGAGCGGCGACTCCATCGCTCAATCGCGCACGCTCTCGCGCAATTGTTTGATCGGCTCGAATGCGTACTCAATCAGCGTCCTCCGCCCGACCACAACATGTGCTTCGCCTTTCATGCCGACGCGCAATCCGATGCGCGCCTTCACGGACGACTTATCAATCGAGGCCAGCGCGACGAATTTCGTTCCTTCCGTCGAGGTCACGACTGATGGACTGATCCAATCGACCTTCCCATTAATCGCGCCGTAGCGCTGATAAGGATAAGCCTCGAGGAAAAACCGCACTTTTTGTCCGACTTGGAGCCGGGCAAGCGCGGACTCCTGCACATTCAACCGCGCGACTGGCTCCATGTCCGTGCGCGCAAGTTGGCAAAGTTCCTGCCCGTTTTGCACCACGCTCCCGGCATTCTGGTGAGTGACAGCGACGACGGTTCCGTCGTACGGTGCGCGGATGGCGAGCACGTTTGACTGCGAATTTTGTAGACTGCTCTTAAGAGCGTTTAGCCGGAATTTTAATTTTTCGATGTCCGCCGTCGCTTCGGAACGTTTCCGCTGCTGCTCGTTCTCCATCTGCTGTTTTTGGAGTTGCACTTGCTGGAGAGTGCGCTGCGCCACGCTCTGATCTTTTTCAGATTCCGCTGAGTCGATCTGGAGTTTGGCCAAATCGATCTGCGAAATTCCGCCCGTCTTCGAAAGTTTTTCCAGACGTGAAAGCAACTCCCGACTGCTTTGGGTATGTTTGTTGCGGAACGTCAGCTCACTCTCAGCCTGGGCGACTTCCGCCGCCTTCATCTCAATCTCCGAGGCGTAAGCGGCTGTGAGCTTCTCGGCGTTTTCCTGTTTGGTGCGCAAATCTTCCATGATGGTGCGCATCTCGGTGTCCCATGCGTGAATCTCATCGGATTGCAGCATAAACATCTCGTCGTTTTTCTTCACCAGCTGCCCCTCGGTCACGTTCACCTTCTCGATCGTGGCAAGGCGAGGGGACTGGATTGGATCTGCGCCAGACTTTGGGACGAGGACAAAATCACTCGTACTGGTCTCGGGAAAATGAACCACCACCGAAGCGAGGAGCGCCAAACCGAAGACCGCGATGAGAATCCGCGCGGTCGACCGAACGATCCACGCCGGCGGATCGGTTGGCAGCATTTCCGATTCGCTGTCGATTGACGGTCTGTTTGCGAGTATGGCGCTCATCCGCCTACCCCCTGTTGCTGACTCGAAAGATAAAAATATAAGCCGCGCTGCGCCATCAATTGATCGTGGTTGCCGGTTTCTGCCAGTTTCCCTTTTTCCAGCACCACGATCGCGTCCGCCTCACGAATGGTACTGAGACGATGCGCGATCACGATGGTGGTGCGGCCTTTCATGATGCGGCCGATGTTGTCCTGAATCGCGCGCTCTGACTCGGTATCGAGCGCCGACGTTGCTTCGTCGAAAATAAGAATTGGCGGATTATTATAAAGCGAGCGCGCGATGGCGATGCGCTGCTTCTGCCCGCCGGAAAGTGAGAGTCCGGATTCGCCGATCTTTGTTTCGTAGCCAAGGGGCAGGCGCATGATGAAATCGTGTGCGGCGGCGGTTTGCGCGGCGGCAATGACGCGATCGAGATCAGGCTCGGCATCGCCGAACGAGATATTTCGCGCGATCGTTTCGTTAAACATGTGGTTTTCCTGCAACACCATTCCGATGTGCCGGCGGACGTCGCGATAATTCAACGTTTTTAAATCGGTGTGATCGAAGAGAATCGATCCACCCGTCGGCTCGAGCAGGCCGGCGATGAGCTTGATTAGGGTCGTTTTCCCGCAACCGCTTCGGCCCACCAGTGCAACCATTCGTCCAGGAGCGACGTCGAGGGTGATGTTGGAAAGAATATTTGGCGCCTCCGGGCCGCCGTAGCGGAAGGAGACGTCGCGGAGTTCGATCCGCCCTTCCAGACTGTGCACAGGCGTTAACACCGACCGATCGTTGCCCTGTTCAGGTTCCTGCTCAAAAATGTCGTTTAATCGATTTAGGAGTACGGCCGCGAACTGCATGTTGTCCCAGACACCGAGGGTGCGCAGGATGCCGCCATACGCGATGGCGGTGAGCGAACTGAACGCGACGAAGCCGCCGACGCTGAGATGCCCGTTGATCACCTGACTCGCTCCGACGAGCAGGAACAGCGCAGTTGAGATCAACCCGATCGATTCCAACACGCTGCTGTAGGACATCACCAGGAAAGTGCTCTTAAACATCTTTTGCGAGACGCTCAGGAATTGCCCCAGCATGGCATCGCGGAAAACGCTTTCGGCTGACGCTGCCTTCACCGCCTCGATGCCCTTGATCGAGTCAATTTGATGCGAGCTGTACTTGCCCTGGCTTTCTTCGACATCAGCGAAGAGCGGACGCAATACCTTAAAGGAAAAATACATCAGCCCTCCGTAGAGCGGCGTCGTAATCAAGAACCAAAAGGTCAACGACGGGCTGTAGATCAACATCAAAAAGACCGCGCCGACGAGGTGAACCATCGCAAGGAGCGCGCCAATACCTTGATGCACCGCAAATTGACGAACCTGGCTGGCACCGGCGAGACGACGCTGGATATCACCGGTGCGTCGACTCGTAAAATAAGTCATCGGCAGCGCCAGCATTTTGCGCGTCAGGAAATCGAGGATCGATGTGTCGAGACGAACTGCCGCCCACGCGAGGAGATATTCCTGGGCCAGCGAAGCGAGCTGCACAAAAATGAGCACAATCGCCATCGCCAGGATGATGATCTTCAGCAGGCCGATATCGTTTTCCACGATCACTTTGTCGACGACCATCTGCGTGAATACGGGGAAGCAGAGTTGGAGAAAACTTACCGTGAGGGCCAGGGCGAGAACCTGCAGGAGGACCGGCCGAAACTTCGCCAGAAAGGGAACGATCCAAGCGAGCGTTGGTTTGCTCTCCGGCGCATGGGCGAAGGCGATGGTGTAATCGAAGAGCGCCGCATACCCCGACCAGTTTTGCTCAAATTCCTTGCGCGGAATTTTGCGAAGACCAGACGCGGGATCGGCGACACGCACAAAGGTCGGCTGCACGTCGTAGAGCACCATCCAATGGTTGCCTTCCCAGTGCACAATCGCCGGCAATGGCATGACAGGCAGATTGCGCACGGAAACTTTCAGGGCACGCGCCGCGAGGCCAAGTTCCGTCGCCGCACGGCAGAGCGCCTTCAGGCTGGTGCCGTCAGTTGCGGTGTGACAAAGCTGCCTGATTTTTGAAAGCGAAACGCGCCGGCCGAAGTGCCGGCAGATCATTCCGAGACTCGCCGCACCGCAATCCATTTCATCGATCTGCAGGATCGCGTCGATCTTGCGAATACGGGTGTTCTTCTTACGGAAGTGGCCCTTGTCATCGACGAATGGCGCATCTGCGTCCGCGTCCGGTGGCGGCGGCTTGTGGCCATCCAACGCAACCTTGTCGACGACACTGGTTTCCGCGGGCAACATTTCGGTGGAGAAATCAAGAGGCACGCGCGCTTCACTCTTGGCCTCGTACTGCGCGAGCCGTTCCTCCATTAGCGTGCTGAACTCCGGGAATTGGCGCTTCAAGTCGCGCACGGCTTCAGGATTGAGCGCGAGCAGTTTGCAATCACTAAACGCCTCCACCGAAGCGGCACGCTGCGATCCATTTAGAATGGAAAGTTCGCCGAAGAAATCTCCATCGCGATAGAACGCGAGATTTCTCTGCTGGCCATTCGCGCCGATAAACGCGCGCGCCCGTCCTTTTTCGAGGATGTACATTGGGCCGGCTTCGTCGCCCTGCTTGATGATCATGCCGCCTTTGGGGACGTCGACTGGCGCCAGCTTTTCGATCACCGTGCGCAACGCGGGCGCAGGAAGCCGGCCGAAGTTACTAAACTCGTAGAGGAAGCCCTGGAGCGAACGATGTCGGCCAGTGAGCTGAAGATGCTGCTTCAGTTCCGGCACCTCCTCCACTAGCTCGAGAAAGTCTGCACGATCGAGTCGAAGGACTTCAACCGTGGTGCTGCAACGCACGGTCGCGGAACGCGTCCCGCCTTCGCCGAGGGCCGATTCGCCGAAGGTTGCCCCAGGGCGGAGAGAGGCGAGCACCAACTCGTCGCCGTTCTCGTTATTCTTAACCACGCGAGCGCGGCCGTTTGTCAGAATGTAGAAAGAGGTCGCCGGCTCACCCTGCCGCACGATGACATCGCCGAATTCGTACTGCTCTGGCTTAAGCAAGGCAGTGACCTTTTCAAAGATATCTTCACTAAGGAACTGAAACAGGTCCGACCGCCGCAATAATTCCTGGTCCTGAGTTTTCATTATTGCGGTCGGATTAACGACCAAATGATGTGTTTAGCAGTCAGCTCCCCGAAATGGCGATTCAAAATTCGAGCCTCGATTCGCTTCCGCACGGCCTCATCCTCCGGATTGGGTTCAGCTTTCTCGATCACACGGCAGAGCTCTACGCCCTCGCCCCGGGAAATCGGCTCGATCAATGCACCATCCCGAACGTTCAGGAAACGCTGCTGCAGTTCTTCCGCGATGTCTTCCAGAACGATTTGCGCGCGGCGATATGGATAACGCCCTTCCTTGGCCACTTCCTCCATCGACATCCCATCTTCGTTCACGCAGAACATCGCCTCGCGGGCGGCGTCCTGAGAGTCGAGCTCGATCGTCTCCAAATCGAAGCGCGTGAGGGGTAAACGAAGATTCGCGAGTTCACGTTCGTGCGCCTGCGGCGTTAGCAGCATGTCGGCGACGCCCTTGTAACGCGCTTCCATGCGCAGCTGCTCGGTCAACCAATTATCGTCGCGGCCCAATTCCGTCACCGCACTGGACGCTTTGCCCGGATCAGCGCTGGCCCGTTTGTAAAATTCTCCCCGCATCGGCTCGAGCAATGCATCATCGATCTCGACCTGCTCAGGCGATTTGCCCGCCGCGATCCGCCAGCTCATGCGACTGGCAATTTTATCGAGTTGATCGGAAAATATTAGGTCGGTGACCAGCGCTTCGTGCAGTTCCGGAGGTGCCGTTGCGAAATCAGTCTGCTGCGGTTTCGCTTTGTCGCCGAAAAGTGTCCGCCAGTGGTATCGACTGTGAAAAGCCGCGAAATCCCGCAGCGTCACCGAGCGTTCCTCCAGCCATCGCTCCGTTTCCTCAGCGGTAATCAAGTCGTGCGCGTAGCGAAATTCTTCCGCCTCGGAGTTCAGCGTATCCTGTTCGACCTCAAGCTCCTGCTCGGTCGCCATCCGTTCCGCTTCCACGCCGGTCAGCAAACGTTTCCAATGCGGATCGAGTTCGCCCGTCGCGAAGGCCCAATCAAGAACGTCCCGGGCGGTGACGGATTGATCGGCAGTACCAAATATGACGCGATCAAGGGGCTTGGTTTCCGGCATTGGGCAGCGTGGGTCAGGCGGTTAGCGGATCGCCGTCTCCTCGAGAGTACCGAGGCGGAACATACCTTCGTTTTTACGTGATCTGTCACTTGGAAGTCAACCAAGTTCTCCATCCGGGCGGGAAAGGCGATTGCCTTCTGGCTCCGAGCGAGGGCCGCAGCTACGCTACACGGCTGTGAGACTCCGGCACAAACTGCGCAAACTGATTACGCGAGAGCCTTATGAAAGCATTCTGGAACATGCGTTGCGCGCACTCCATCCCGTTCGAGCACAGCCGTTTCTGGAAGGGATCGACCCGCGAGAATGGCGTCATTTGCGCGAAGAATAT
>JBBQHM010000010.1:0-37468 GCA_038323965.1 Chthoniobacterales bacterium
ATCGACGAGACCAGATGATCGCAATAACCGCTCTTGATTCGCTTCTCGATCCTCGCTGCGTCGACGTCGATCCCGAGAAATTTCGCGCCATTCATCGTCGCCGCCAGCGGTTGCGCACCACCCATCCCGCCCAGCCCGCCGCTTACGATCAATTTGCCAGCGAGCGAGCCAGCGAAATGTTTGTCCGCGGCGGCGGCAAAGGTCTCGAACGTTCCCTGCACAATTCCCTGGCTGCCAATATAGATCCACGAGCCGGCGGTCATTTGCCCATACATCGTTAGGCCCAGCCGCTCGAGCCGATTGAATTCCGTGTAGTTCGACCATTGGCCGACCAGATTGGAATTCGCGATCAGGACTCTTGGCGAATTGACATGCGTGCGGAAAACCCCAACCGGTTTGCCCGATTGCACTAGCAGCGACTCATCGTCCTCGAGTTCACGCAGCGCCGCGACGATGGCATCGAACGCTTCCCAACTGCGGGCCGCCCGACCCGTCCCGCCGTAGACGATCAAATTCTCCGGCGATTCGGCCACATCTGGATCGAGATTGTTCATCAACATCCGAAGCGCCGCTTCCTGCTGCCAGCCTTTGCAGGTGATTTCACTCCCGCGCGGCGCGCGAATAGTGCGTGCGCTCATTCGTTATCGAAATCGCCGTTCCGAATGGCAGCGGCGATGGCGGCGATATCGCCTGATAAAACGCGATCACCGGTCAGTGGTTCGACGTATTTCCTAACTAACGCATGCGCCCGCTCCACCCCAAGTCCACCTTTGAGCGGACGTCGATGCTCCAAGGCTTCCGCGCCCGCAATTAACTCGATGGCGACGATGTGTTCCGCATTCTCGACGATGACCCGCAGCTTTAGCGCCGACGTCATTCCCATTGAGACATGATCTTCCTTGCCGGCCGAGGTCGGAATGCTGTCGACACTTGCGGGGTGAGATAGCACTCTCGCCTCGGTGAGGAGAGAGGCTGCCGCGACCTGCGCGATCATCATTCCCGACTGCAGGCCGGGCTCGCGCGCGAGAAAGGGCGGCAGTCCGTAACTGAGATCGGGATTCACCACGCTCTCAATCCTGCGTTCGCAAATGCTCATCAAATCAGTCAGTGCGATCGCAGCATAATCGAGCGCCAGTGCGAGCGGCGCGCCGTGGAAATTGCCACCTGAAAGAACGTCGCCAGTCTCGGGAAAAACCAGCGGATTATCGGTCGCCGAAGCGCTTTCAATCGCAAACACCTGCTCGACGTGAGCGAAGGCGTCGCGCACCGCGCCGTGGACCTGCGGAATGCAGCGCAAACTATACGCGTCTTGGACGCGATGATCGTCAATGCGATGGGATTCGCGGATTTCACTTTCGCGAAGCAGTTCGCGGAGATTCCGGGCCACCTCTATTTGTCCGCGATGCGGCCGAACCTCGTGCAATCGCGCATCGAAGG
This sequence comes from Chthoniobacterales bacterium, assembly GCA_038323965.1. GTDB lineage: Bacteria > Verrucomicrobiota > Verrucomicrobiia > Chthoniobacterales > UBA10450 > JBBQHM01. The sequence goes on from JBBQHM010000010.1 coordinate 1,438, forward strand.
CGCTGGGCGTTCCCATTAATCCTTCCAGGGTCAAAGCACCGGCGATGTCGGCAACGTGGGCGACGCGGATGGCGCGATGCAGGGCGAGTCCGCCCACTGCGTGCATCGCCTGGGTGCCGTTGAGTAAGGCGAGCCCTTCCTTCGCTTCGAGTTCGATTGGTGCCAATCCGGCGCGCTCTAAAGCTCGCCGGCTCGACGTCCGCGCGCCCTCCCAAAATGCTTCTCCTTCGCCGATCATGGTCAACGCCAGGTGCGCAAGCGGCGCGAGATCCCCACTCGCCCCGACTGATCCCTTCTCGGGAATTACTGGATGCACCCTGCGATTTAACATCTCGCAAAGCAGCTCAATGATGGAGCGACGGACGCCACTGTGGCCAAGCGCCAGCACGTTGGCGCGCAGGAGAATCATCGCGCGGACGACCTCTTCCGGGAGCGGTTGGCCGATGCCGCAGGCGTGGCTGCGCACCAGATTAATCTGCAGTTCTCGCAGGCGCTCCGCCGGAATCTGGACGTCGGAAAGTTTACCAAAGCCCGTGCTGACACCGTAGACGACCTCTCCACGGGCGAGGATCTCCTCGACTACGCGTCGTGCAGAATCGACGAGATCGAATGTGCTGGGCGCGAGTTCGACCTTCTCGGCGCCGTAGGAAACATCCGCGAGTTGTTTAAGGCCGATCTGGGCGCCGCTTATCTGCACGGCACAGTTTAGTTGAAGCGACGAAAATACAACACCAACAGAAAAGGCCAGGCCGACTGATGCCGACCTGGCCCCTTAAAGGTTATCAGCAGACGAGCTGCCGGACTACTTCGAGTAACCCCTCGAGCTCGCTGACGTCGATGTTGTGGACATCGCCGCGTTATCTTTGTGCGCGCAAGCCCCCAACGTGGCTGCGATCGCTAGAATCATAAGTGCTTTTACAAACTTCATACTATTTCACATCCTTTCGGCGCTGGTTGCTGTCGTCTGTTTAGGGCAGACGATGGAGCGTGCGCAATTATTTTCCCGAGCCGCCTTTTTTACGGGCTTACTCTTTTATTGTCACCGGAGTGTCTTCCTCAACGAGGTCGAATAGCTCAATGACATCAGTATTTCGCATCCTAATACATCCATGGCTGGCAGGCTGGCCAATTTTATCTTCATGCTGCGTGCCGTGGATGTAGATAAATCGATCCCGGGTGTTGGCATTTTCCTCGCTCAAGCCGTCCAGCCAGAGGATGCGCGACATGACAAAGTCCTCCGAAGCCGGCTCCGGATCGTTCGGCTTCAAAGGCACCCGGCTTTTGAAAATAGTCCCCGCCGGCATCCCGTGGCCGATCTTGTCTGAGACACGGAAACGACCCAGCGGCGTTTTTTTGCTGCCCGATTCCGTGCCAATCCCAAACCGCGAGGTCGACACCGGAAAACGCCGGATAACTTTGCGTCCAGCTTTTAACTCAAGACGCTGTTTGGCGATCGAGACCTGAATGGAGTGTTGCTGCCTTTTCACCGGATGAAACCAACACTATCGTCCGCACCGTGAGCAAACGATATCGCGTCGCAATTGTCGGAGCAACGGGGGCTGTCGGCCGCGAGCTGTTCGGCGTTTTGGAGAAACGGGATTTTCCCGTCGGCTCAATCCCCGCATTTGCCTCCGCGAAATCCGCTGGAAAAAATATCGGTTTCCGCGGCGAAACGATTTCGATGGAAGCGCTCGACGACAAAAGTTTCGCCGAGATCGACCTCGCGTTTTTCAGCGCCGGCGGAGACATCTCGCGCAAGTTTGCGCCCATCGCGCGCGCGGCCGGCGCCGTGGTCATCGATAATTCATCGGCCTTCCGGATGGATCCCGCGGTACCGCTTGTGATTCCGGAAATCAACGGCGACGACGTCAAACTGCATACGGGGCTGATCGCAAATCCGAATTGCACGGCCACGGTCACTTTAATGGCGCTTTATCCGTTGCATCAGGAGTTCGGCGTCCGGCGCATCTTTGCTGCCAGCTACCAGGCGGTCTCAGGTACCGGCGCGAGGGCGATCGATGAGTTGAATCGGCAGATCGAAGCGGCCGCCCACCAGCAGCCCACCGTCGCCGAGGTTTATCCGCATCCCATCGCCTTCAATGTGTTGCCCCACGTCGATCAATTTCTGGAGACGGGTTATACGCGGGAAGAAATGAAAATGCAGGAGGAAGGGCGGCGGATCATGCATCTGCCGGGATTTCTTGCGTCGGTGACCTGTGTGCGGGTGCCCGTTTATCGCGCCCATTCGGTCTCGGTTTACGCGGAATTCGAGCGGCCGATCTCATTGTCACGCGCGCGCGCAACTTTAGCCAAAGCGCCGGGCCTCGATCTGCTCGATGAACCGGCGAAAAATCTATATCCAACTCCGCTGGCCGTTGCTGGACGCGACAATTGCGCCGTCGGGCGATTGCGAATCGATTGCGCGCTAGAAAACGGATTGGCGTTCTGGGTGTCCGGCGACCAATTGCTGAAGGGCGCTGCGCTTAACGCCGTCCAGATAGCCGAGCTGCTTTAGATGTACGCAGAGACGGCCCCGAACTTTCGGGGCCGTCTCGAATTCGAAGGTTAGACTACGGAGTCGGGCTGACGACCGGCTCACCCTTGTCTTTCCGGTGTTTCCCGCCGTCGCGCGGCCCCTGTTCTTGCGGGGCAGCGTTCCCGTCGCTCTGTGGCGCTGCGGACTGCGGTCCCGCGGGAGGACCGTTTCGCATATCCCGCCGACGACCGCCGCCTTGCGGGACATCGTTACCGCCGCCTTGTGGCGGGAGATTCGCAGCCCCCTGCTCTTGGAACCTCCGACCTTTCCTCGGGCCACCACCCTGAGCGTCATTCGGAGTGACATCGCCTGGCGTTGACGCTACCGGAGCATTCTCGCGCATACGCTCCCCTTTGTGTTTGCTCTGGGGCTCGGTGGCCTGAGGCGCCACCGGTGCAGCGTCGGTTTGCCCGGGCGCAGTCTGGGCATCGTTCAAGCGATTGCGTTTGCCTTTACCGCCACTTCTTACATCCGTCCCAGCATTGGCTGCAGCGCCGGCGTCGACCGCAGCGGAGGCCGCTGGCGAGGGCAACGCAGCGCTGTTCGTGTCGCCGAAACCTTTACCACCGCGTTTGCCTTTTCCCTGTCCACTTCCACCGGCGTTTGCCTCGGTGGTGGCGTTCGCAGCTGCAGTCCCGGAGGGCGCTGTGACCGCTGCACTCGTGGTTGCCGCGGCGCCACCTTTCGGCTGAATGTCAGGCGCAGGGATATTCTTTGGGTTCTCCGATTTGAATTTTTGCACCAGCTTCTGCTTTACCGTCGGGTCGCTGACGCCATTCCAGCCGGTATCGAATTTAGCCCCATCGAGTTTGCCTTTAACGCTCTTGGGCGCGGCACCGCTGCTAAGCTTTTGCAGCTTCATTGGCGAAGCCACGATCAGCTGGTTTCCTTGCACCTTGTTGAGCCCACCCTTGAAGGCCGCTGGATCGGAACCGGCCTGCTGTTGAATCTGTAATTTCTGGATCGGCTTCACCGAGTACTTCGACATCAAGGCGTAATCGGGACCGTAATTGTAAACCCGGTTGTCGTTATACGTGATGTTGGTCACGTTAACCGTGTTGTTAATGTAAGTGATGTTCTGGTTGTAATCGTAGATGTGCGACCGAAGCACGGGCTCGCCGATGTAACGGACATCGATGAAGTTGTAGTACGAAGGGCCGATATCGAACTGAACGTCGACATAGCCGGTGATCGGCGCTCCACCGTAAACCTGCTCACCGCGCACCGGCGGCAAGGGGGCCCAGCCGACGTAATCGCCACCTGTGCGCCATGAAACCCACGCGCCACCCCAGTCGGTTCCCGGCACCCAGCACCAGCCCCGATCGTTTAAGTGCGCCCAGCGGCCGTAGTGGTACGTCGCCCAGCCAAAATCTTCGTACGATACCCAGACCCAGCCCTGATCGGTGTACGACCAATAGCCATCCGAATACGGACGCCAGCTCGAACTCGATGCCGATTCTGGCTGCCAGACGTAGCCGTAATCGGCCGTCTCGTACCAGGAACCGCCATCGAGGTTGTTATAGAAAAAATCGACCGAAACTTCGGCGTTCGCCCGCGGGATCGCGGAGAATGCCAGAGCGGCCATCGCTATCGTTAGAAAGAATCGTTTCATAGTTTTTGTGTTCGTTGCGAGGATTTAGACCCCCTCGCCGGGGCCTTTATTCACTATCCTTCCCTCAATTCCCGGGGCGAATAACCACGAACGATCGTGAGCGGTGACGGCAAACGGATAACACGTTTGCCTGGTTGGGATCGAGATTTGCCACCGCCTTTTTGTATTCTTCGATCGAGGCGACAGGCTGCTGATTCACCTCCTCGATCACGTCGCCCTTTTGCAGCTCGCTCGAGTTATCATCGGCGCTCGTCACCACCACGCCGTGGACGTTGTTCGGTAAATCCAGCTGGCGCGAAAGTTGAGGAGTCAGTTCCGTGACCCGAATTGAACCGATTCCTCCTCCAGACTCTTGCTCATCGTTATCGGGCTGAGGCACATTTGGTTTTCCGGGTCCCAACTGGGGCGGTTGTTGAGGAATCGCCCGCGATGCCTGGGCCTGATAATCGACCGGCTGTTCTTTGATCTCGGTCGACACCGTCATCGCTTTGCCATTTCGGACGACTTCCAACTCGACTTTTTTGTTCAGCTCAACCTGCGACACCAGACTCCGCAGTTCTGGAAAGCTTCGGACTTCGTGACCGTTGAATTTTTTGATTACGTCACCGGGTTGCAGCTGGGCATTTGCTGCGGGCGAACCGGGAACGACGTCATCTACTGTGACCCCGTCAGGCGACGGACGATCGGCGCCCGGTTGATTACGAGTTTGGATGCCGAGGTAACCGCGAATAATGCGGCCCTGCTTCAACAGACTTTCCAGCGCCATGCGCACGGTGTTCGATGGAACGGCAAAACCAAGGCCTTGCGAGCCACCGCTGCGCGAAATAATCGCCGTGTTTATTCCAATAATTTCACCGTGGATATTGATCAACGGGCCGCCGCTATTGCCGGGATTAATCGCGGCATTCGTCTGCAAATAATCGCCGAAACCATCGACTCGATTTGGTCTGCCTTTTGAGCTGATAATCCCATCCGTAACAGTCTCTTCGAACCCGAAAGGATTTCCGATCGCGAGAACGAAGTCGCCGGCCTGGACGGAATCGGAATCGCCGAACTTAAGCGGTTTCACGTTGGGCGCGTCGATCTTCAGGACCGCGAGATCCACCTGCGCATCCGCACCTACCAGCCGCGCCTTTTTCGTCTGCCCATCCGAGAGCTGCACCTCGATTTCATCCACTTGCTCGACCACATGATTGTTCGTGATGATGTGTCCTTCATTGGAAACGATCACTCCAGAACCGAGTGAATTCTGCACCATCGCTTCATCGTTTGGATTCCGAAATTGCCGCGGGTTGCGATAGAAAAATTCCATCGGGTCCAGCGCATATTGACGACGGACCGCCACCTTCTTCGTCGTCTTTATACTGACGACGCTGGGCAAAACACTGCTGACTAATTCGCGCCGTTCGCGATTTAAAGTATCAAGCGTCGCGATGCTCTTGGGCTCAATCGTCGGATTTTTCGCCAGCGTATATTTTTCCGGGACCCGTTGCGCGGTCGCTGCTCCAAAGCCGCCATGTTTGGCTCGATAATCGTAGAGAAGCGTGAGTGCGCCCGCGAGAAGCGCCGCAAATAAGACAAAGCGAATAAAGTTTTTCATCAGACTACATGAGCAAATGTTTGACCTTGTCTTTGGACAATCAAATCGCGAAAACGTTGATTCTCCGGTTGCTCAAGATGCGGATCATTCTCGCAAATAAGTGTCGCGATCGCCCTGGCACGCCGCATTAAATCCGCGTCGGTTTTTAAATTGCCCAGCTTCAGCCCGGGAAGACCGCTTTGTGCCGTCCCCAATAGATCGCCCGGCCCCCGCAAATCCCAGTCCGCCTCGGCCACCTCAAAACCGTCAGTCGTTTGCTCCAGCACACTTAGCTTCGCCTTTGTCTCCGACGACGCGTCGGTGGCGAGCAAGATACAAAACGAATCATGCGCGCCACGACCAATTCGGCCTCGAAGCTGATGCAACTGCGCCAGACCGAAGCGCTCTGCGTTTTCGATGATCATCATCGTCGCATTCGGCACATCGACTCCTACTTCAATTACTGTCGTGCAAATCAATACCTGAGTTTTTCCGTTGCGAAAACGATCCATGATCGCCTGTTTTTCGGGCGCGGGAATTCGGCCGTGCAGTAATTCACATTGAAACGGCGTGAGCAGTTCCTTCCATTGCTCGAACTCAGCCGTTGCTGCCTTCGCCTCCAACTTTTCGCTTTCGTCGATCAGCGGATAAACGACGTACAATTGCCGGCCAGCTTCCAGCTCGGCGCGCACCGGGATCAGCTCTTGCCCAATCCGCGCAGCTGAACGAACGGTCGTGACAATGGCGCCTCGATCCCGCGGCATTTCGTCGATTACCGACACGTCCAGATCGCCATAGACGGTCATCGTTAACGTCCGCGGAATTGGAGTCGCCGTCATCACCAGCACATCCGGCGCGGGTTCCCGCGAGGTCAGCCGACCGCGTTGAGCGACACCGAACTTGTGCTGCTCGTCCACGACAGCCAGCCCGAGGTTGGTGAACGCCACCCCTTCATAGAGCAGCGCGTGCGTCCCAACGATGATGTGCGCTGCATCGCCCTCCAGCAACGGCAGGAAGGAGTCGTCGCGACGCGATCCCGTGCGCAGGGAAACGCGGACGCCGAGCGGGTGCAAAAGGCGGTGTAGAAGCGCGTAGTGTTGTTCGGCCAGAATTTGCGTTGGCGCCATTAATGCCGCCTGGAATCCAGCTTCGACCACCAGCAGCATCGCAGCGATGGCCACAGCGGTTTTTCCCGAGCCAACGTCTCCCTGCAACAGTCGATTCATCGGATGCTGCGATGTCAGGTCACGTTGAATTTCCGAAATCACGCGCGCCTGTGCGCCGGTCAGGGCGAAAGGCAAATCCGCGATAAATTTCCGCATCATCACATCGCCTTTTGCATGCGCTGCGCCGATGCGGGTTACGGATTCCGCGCGGCGCGATGCGATCGTCATTTGCAGCGCGAAAAATTCGCCCAGCACAAGATGAGCACGTGCTTCGGCCAGACTTTCCTGGGTCGCAGGAAAATGAATCTCACGCAAGACGCCAGGACGTTTGGCTGCGTGCAGGGACGCCGGCAATTCAATATCCAGCTCATCGTCCGCGAGATCAGCCAGCACTCGAAACATCAATCCACGGAGCACGCGCTGCGAGAGTCCCTCCGTCGCGGGGTAAATCGGCGTGATACGACCGAAGTGAATCGAGATATCGACATCGTTTTCAATCACCTCAAAATCCGGATGCTCGAGGCACATGCGGCGGCCGCGCAGTTTCGGTTTTCCGAAGACGACGAGTCGTTGACCCGTGGCGATCATCTTCTGCACGTAATGCATATTGAACCAGCGGCAGACGAGCGGCTGACTTAACGCGTTCGCCTCGTCCTCTTGAATCGTCGCCTCGAAAATCTTTTTCCATCCCCCGAAGCGACGCAGCGCCGTATTGATGACTTCGCCAGAAAGGCAGACCGGCGTATCACTCTCGTCGCGCGGGAAATGACCAAACGTGCAGCGGTCTTCGTGACGTCGCGGATAGTGAGTGGCAAGATCACGCGCGGTTTCAATTCCGAGGCGGCCGAGGGCGGTCAGGCGCGGGCGCGGTATCCAAGTCGCCTCTTCCAGACGGTCGTCGAGTTTCATGATGATTTTGACTCCGCCGCACGAATCGCCTGAATGTGCATATCGAGCCTGCGTTCACCTTGATACTCGTCCGCGTGGACGCGGAACGCGATATCCCAGGGCGGGGTGGGAAGCTTTTCCGCAGCGCCATCGAAAAAGACAGCGCGTTGATAGTGACGACCCTGCTTGAGGCGCAGAATCAAGTGACGATCGGAAGCCACTCGGGTTGGACCGGCGAGTTCCACTCCTCGCACGCAAAAAATCGGCTGCGCGTTCCCATTACCAAACGGCTGCAAAAGATCATGCCAACCCAAAAAATCCGCGTGCAGATCGCGAAACTCGATTTCGTCATCAATCGCGAGGCGCGGTTGCAATTGATCGTCGGTGACCAGTGCGCGAACTGCGTCACGAAATTGCGCACGAAAATCCTCGAACACCGTTTCGCGGATCGTAAGCCCCGCCGCCATCTCGTGGCCGCCAAATTTCTCAAGGAGAGCAGAGCACCGCGACAAGGCGGCCACGATTGACAGACCGTCCACGCTCCGCCCGCTACCTTTTCCCACTCCTGTTTCGTCGAACCCGACAACGATGGTTGGTCGATGATATTTCTTGGTCATCCGGGAAGCGACGATTCCGAGCACGCCCGGATGCCAATCGCGAGCGCCGAGGACAATCGCCGCATCACGATCTGGATCGAACGTTTGCGCAACTTGTTCTTCGGCTGCGATGGTTATTTTCTTTTCCACCCCTTGTCTCTCGCGATTGCTGGTATCGAGTTCAACGGCAAGACTTCTGGCTTCGCCTTCGTCATTCGTGAGCAGAAGTTTCAGCGCGCGTTCTGCTGTCGCCAGTCGACCCGCCGCGTTCAGGCGCGGTCCGAGCCGAAAACCAATATGCTCGGCCTGCACCGGCGATCTGACACCGCTCACCTGCATCAGCTCCCGCAAGCCCGGCCGCCGTGTGCGCGCGAGCTCAATCACTCCACGATGCACCAACGTGCGATTCTCGCGGTGAAGCGGCACAATGTCCGCCACCGTGGCCAGTGCGACGAGATCGAGTTGCGCTTTCAAATCGAAACCGGTGAGCGGCCGCGTTTTCAGCATGGCGTGGCTAACTTTGAACGCCAGCCCCGCGCTGCAGAAATACGCGAATTCATTCCCGCTCGCTTTGGGATTCACGATCGCGATGCAATCGGGCAAGGCAGATTTGGGTTCGTGATGATCGATCACGACCACGTCTGTGCCGCGCGCCTTAAGATCGGCGATCTCCGCGATAGACGATGTGCCGCAATCGATCGCGATTAACAATTCCGGCTGATATGCCGCATAACAACGCGCCACACTTTCAGCGCTCAACCCGTAACCTTCCTCCATCCGCAGCGGCAGAAACAGCGTGGGGTTCGCGCCGTAAGCGCGCATGATATCAGCGAGCAAAGCCAGTGACGCCACGCCGTCGACATCGTAATCGCCAAACACAACGATTCGCTGTTGGGCATCGATTGCGTGAAAAATGCGATCAACCGCGGCCTTCATGTTTGGTATCAAAAACGGATCGCCCAGAGTTTTCAGGCGCGGCCTGAGAAAGCCCTCGGCGTTTTCCCGCGAAGCAAAACCTTTGCGCTGTAAGAGCCGGGCGATGCAGTCAGATCCGCAGAGCTCGGTCCATGGGATCTCAACACTTGCAGCCTCGAGCGGAGGCGGAAAAATCCAACGACGTTCCACTGTTGATTCTACCGCCAGGTGGGCTGCGGAACAACCTGGACCCAAGCCACACCCTGCGAGTCGTGCGGAAGTCCGGTCGGATAAAAGGGGCCGCGCCACGGAGGGTAATTCCACCCGGAAATACCAACCCGCATCTCGCCGCTCATATCAGGTCGAGCGCGAGCGATGACTGGTTTATGAGTGAATGCTCGGCGCACATGCTGTGAAACCGGCGTAGCGACTCTTTCTCCCTCGCACCGAAATGGAAGCGAAGGCATTCGCGAAAATAAAAGTTCGCGAAGGTCATGTTGCCGGGGCATTCCTCGGTGATTAGCGCATCGAGGTCGTTTAGATTTCGATCACGTAATTCACGCAACTCGGCCGCCACGGTGCTTGCGTGTTCCAACTCGGGACGCGCCAGCCACAACGCGAAGACGAACGGCAGATTGGTTAATTGCTTCCAGGCTTCCCCGAGGTCCAAAACGCGAGCGCCGGGCTGTTCGCGGCGGAAACGAATTGCGTTATCTCCAATGAGTAGTCTGGCGCTGCGTTCGTCAGCGTTTTGCCCAGCGTTTAAAGTGAACGTCGGCCCGGGCCCCAGCAGGCAGCGCAGCAGATTTACCGAAGTGAGCGAGGCCGCATCGAACTGCACGGATTCAATTTCCTGCACCTCGCAGTCGTGGGCGAGGATCACGCTGTAAACTGCGCCGTCCGAAGCAATCGCAATGTCATCCACGACGCGGTAGCCCGGCTGCCGAAAAAACTCAAAACTTGAGACCAATGCGATGTCGAGCTCTCCCCGCGCCAGGAGTTCGCAAAGCGCTGCGGGGTGATCGAAAACGACCGGCCCGCTCCATCCGCGGATGAGCGGTCGAGCGTTAAGGTACTTTACGCAGCCGATCCGCAGAAGCGTGCCGTGTTACGCGCAGATGAGCTCGCGCTCGGGCGCTTTTTCGCGCGATGCCGCCACCGCCGGCACGATTCGATTATAAAAGCTGTCTCGCTGCACCGGAATCCGTCCCGTCTCACTGATTAGGTTCTGTAGTGTCGCGACTGTCGTTTCCTGCGGAGTTTTCGCCCCTGCCATGTGGAATATTTTTTCCTCCATGATCGTGCCGTGCAGATCGTCGACTCCATAACCCAGCGCGAGCTGCGCCAGCGGAAGTCCCATGCTCAACCAATAGGCGGTGATGTGGTCGAAGTTATCAAGATAGATCCGGCTGACGGCGAGATTGCGGAGTTGATCGAACGCCGAAGTCGCGGGCACGTGCGCGAGCGTTGGCGTTCCAGGTTCAAATGCGAATGGAACGAAGCCGGTAAAACCGCTCGTTTCATCCTGCAGCGCGCGCAGTTGCCGAAGATGGTCCACCCGCTGCTCCATCGTCTCGATGTGCCCGTACAACATCGTGCTGGTGCTCCGTTCGCCCATTTGGTGCCAGATACGGTGAACCTCCAGCCATTCTTCACCGCTTTCTTTGCCCCGGCAAAGCTCGTCGCGCACGGCGGCATCAAAAATCTCGGCACCTCCGCCAGTCAGGGAGTTCAGGCCCGCGGAGCGCAATTCCTCGAGCGTTTCGCGGATCGACATCTTGAAGATACGCTGCGCGAGGTGACGCACTTCGATCGCGGTGAAAGCTTTGATGTGGAGCGCGGGATCCAATTCTCGCAATCGCGAAAGCAGATCGATGTACCACTGCTTCTTCAAGGTCGGATGCAAACCGCCGACCATGTGCACCTCGGTGATCCCCAGTTTCAGGGCATCGGTTACCGCACTCGTTATTTCATCGAGTGAAAGCTCGAACGCATGCGCGTCACGTTTCTTGGCCGCAAACGCGCAAAACTGGCAGGATAGAACGCAGAGGTTCGAGTAATTGATGTAGCGGTTAAGAATATAGGAGGCGTATTCGCCGTTCTTTCGGCGTCGCGCTGTTGTCGCCATCACCCCAAGCGCGTTAAGGTCAGTCGAACGATAAAGTTCGAGCGCATCGGAATCGGTGATTCTCTCGCCTGCTTCTACCTTTTCCGCCGTTCTCTGGAGATCTTGTGGAATGAGGCGATAATTCATTAAACGCGAACGACTGAAAATGTGAGCTGCCGAATGATGCATGCGCGCGAATCTTTCTGCAACCAAAACGCGGGGTGCGACCGCTCTTTCGCACGTGTGCAACTCTGGCGCCGTGCCGGTGTTTAACCAATTTCAGTAACGCGGCGCCTCTCACCCCGGAACCCATGTCGGAAATCGAATCGAGCGTCGGCGATCCATCGCGGAATACTGCCGACGAAGACGTTCGCTTGATGGCATTGGTGGCGGCCGGCGACACACCAGCCTTTGAAACGCTGATCGAAAGGCATCAAGCGCTCGTCACCGGGACCGTGTCGCGGATGCTTGGCAATAACGCCGAGGTTGAGGACATCGCCCAACAGGTCTTCATCCGCGTTTGGAAAAGTGCGCGACGCTATCAGCCGAAGGCCAAGTTCACCACATGGCTTCTCACCATTGCGCGCAACCTCGTCTTCAATGAACTACGTCGACGGCGGCGCCACACTGATGTTCCGCTCCAATTCGAGAACGACTCGGAACCATTGCCTTTGCCCGATCTGGCGACAGTGGCACCGGACGCGTCGCTTTTGCGGAACGAACTGCAGCGAGCAATCGAAGACGCCATCTCGAGTCTGCCCGAGACCCAAAGGATGGCTCTCGTTCTCCGGCGTTACGAAGAGTTGAGTTACGAAGACATCGGCGAGATTCTCGATCTCACGGTGCCGGCGGTTAAGAGCGTTTTGTTTCGTGCGCGCACTGAACTGCGACAACGTCTCGCGCCCTATCTCGCCGGGTAGAAACGGAAAGGGCGAACGTTTCAGCGACGTTCGCCCTCCACAACCCCACTAATTCGCTGCTAGAAATCTCGCGCGCCGGCACTGCTCTTGAATTCCACTTCCGTCGTCGTCGAACTGGAACCAGTCGCTGGTGCGGGAGCCATACCCGGCTTCGGATAGTCGGCGGCAACCTGTCGCTGCGCAGTTGGCACCAGGCGAATCGCGCCTTTCGCGTTATTTCGCCAGCCGTTCGGGTCTGCAAATTCTTCCCCCACATGGTGCAGGCCGCTCACCTGGTCTTCGAGTCCAGTGCCGTAATGCTGATCGATGATTGTTGGTGTCACGAAGACGAGAAGATTTCGTTTTACACGCTGGTTCGAACGGCTCTGAAAAGCGTAACCAAGGAAGGGAATGTCGCCGAAGAGCGGAACTTTTGTGCGGGTTTTGCTGACTTCATCCTGAAGTAATCCACCAATCGCGAGCGTATCGCCGCTCTTGATCAATACGTTGGAATCAAGCGAGCGGGTATCGATGATCGGACTGGTGACCGTGGCACCCGCGAAGGTAAACGGCTGATCGGCGACCTTGTTGCTGATCTCAGGCTTAACGCTCAACGTGATGAAGTTGTCTTTATTTACCGAAGGACGGACCTCAAGCTTGTTGCCGAACTTCTTATCAAGGAATCCACCAAACACTGCCGTGGCGGTCTGTTCGTTAAAGTTCAGCTGAGGAACGGGCTGGTTGCGCGTGATTTCGATCTTCGCCGCCTGGTTGTCAGCCGTAACGACGCGTGGATTCGCCAGGAATTCCGCATCGGTATCTTCGTTCAGCGCCTGCACTGCCACCGACATCTGGGGCACCGAAAGAATTGCAAACTGTCCCATCAAGCTGCCGATACCGCCCTGCCCTAGATTCAGGTTAAAGTTCGAACTGCCGGCCGTGCCGCCGGTAGTGCCGCCGGTCGTCCCAGACGAACCGCCATAAGTGACTGTCTTCGGCGCACTCGCGCTGCCGACGACGCCAGACCAGTTGATGCCGTAACCTTGTTTCGGGTTGGCGTTCACCTCGACGAGGCGTGCCTCGATCATAACCTGCTTGGTCGGCTTATCGATTTGCAGGAGAAGTTTCCGGACGTTGTCGATGTTGCCGCGGGTTTCACGGAAAAAGATTGTGTTCGTGCGTTCGTCAACCTGGGGCGGATCTTTGCTGGTCAGCTGCGCGGCCAAGAGAGGAGCAACGTCCTTGGCGCGGGAGTAGCTAAATTGGTAGCTGTCGCTCTCCGTCGGCTCCGCGGTGCGCTCGGCCGCAGTCTTGATGTAGTAAACGCTATCGAGCTTGTCCATCGAAAGCCCCTTCGCTTTCACGATGATCGAGATGGCCTGAAGCGCCGTGACGTCTTCCAGGCGCATCGTCACCGCACCCTGCACGGCTTCGCTCACGACCATATTGATTTTGGCCTGGCGGGCGAGGAGTCTCAGCACCTGACCCACCTCGTCGCCTTGGAATTCGCGAATCCCGACACCGCCGCTCTCAACCGCAGTGTCGCCGATCATTGGCGTTACGGTGGTGGTGGAGCTGGCCGCGACCGGAGCTGTGGTAGTTGTTGTGGTCGAATTGGACTGCGTCGTTGTCGACGTCGCGGCAGGGCTCGCCGCGGTTGAAGCCTGGACCAGCAGCATCGAGGTATCGCCAGCAGGCTTAATGGCTGCAGGCGCTGTCGTGGTGGTCGTGACGGTGGTTGGAGGCGCGGCTGCGACGGTAGTCGACGTCAGGTTATCCGTAATCGATCGCCCAGTTGGGCTAGGAGATGGCGAACCAACTTGCGCATTGGTGACGGAAAGCGCGCCCAGCACTAAAGCTGTCGCGCCGACCAGTTGCTTTGAGAAATTACCCATAATGATGATGTGGAATGAGGTGCGGGACGGTCTAAAGCAGGAAGCAGACCAGCCAATTCCATGAGTTTGCCCGCCTGAAGCGCTCGGGACAGAGCCCTGCGCTTTTCGCGCTTACGCCGCTCTGGCCGCGTCGATAAAAGAGCGCACGCGCGCGAGATCTTTTTTGCCGGCAACTCGCTCCACCCCAGTGGTGACGTCCACCCCGTGTGGCCGAACCAAACGAACCGCATCGGTAACATTTTCCGCTGTTAATCCGCCGGCCAGCCAGACGCGCAGTTCGGGATGGCGACCAACAATGTTGCGCGCCGGCACCCAGGGAAATGTTTTCCCCGTCCCGCCGAAGTTTCCATCGGAGCGAGAATCGAGAAGCAGCGAATTCGTCGAAAAGTCTTCGATCGGGTTGTCGGGATCACGATCACCAATAGCGATCGCCTTGATGAACACGATGCCGGCGTCACGAAGGCGACGACAGAATTCCGCTGATTCGCTGCCATGAAGCTGAATGGCATCGAAGCATCCGGACGCGAATACGCGGGCCGCTTCCTCAAAAGTGGGATCCACGACAACGGCAATACGACAGGTGCTCTTGGGCAAATCCGTTGCGAGTGCGATCGCAGAGGCCAGCGCTACGTACCTGCGACTTCCTGGCCAGAGATTAAATCCCAATGCGTCCGCACCGCTTTCAATTGCGGCTTCCGCATCCACCCGGGTCGTGATGCCGCAGATCTTGACGCGCAACATGCCGGATCGAGCAGCTAATCCGCTCGCTTTATTTAACCACGCGGCCCTGCACCGTTTTGACCTGCGTGTGATGGGTGAGCACGTGCACCTTCCCGTCGCTTCCTTTGAAGAATGCGCTCAACATCCAGCTCACAAGTCCAATGACGATCGCGCCCCAAAAGGCGCTGCCAAAGCTGTCTACATGAAATCCGGTGACGATGGCCGGGACCCATAAAAGCATGAGCCCATTTACCACCAGGATAAAAAATCCCAGGGTGAGGAGTATGAGCGGCGCACTCAAAATTAGGAGAATCGGCCTTACAAATGCATTTAGTATTCCGAGCAACAAAGCGGCGCCGATCAACGCGCCTAAAGAATCGTATCGAATACCGTGAATCACGGATGCTGCAATCAGCACCGCCACCGTAGTTATCGCCCAACGGAAAAGGAAATGCCGCACGGCTGCACGTTACCCTGACAATCCAACTGCGCATTCAGAAAGTGCTTGCGCAAGGGCACGACCACGATAATCGAGTTTAAGGAGCTAAAACCCGTGCTAAGGAAACCAAACTCATCTAACGCCGATGCCTCAAATGTCGCTGAGAGCGGCGTGGCCAAAAAATCGCCGACTCGTAAACGCGCTAAAGCTACGGCACCTCGAAGCAAGAAAACTTCCCTCCCCGAAGCGAGTGTCTCGGATGATGATATTCGGCTACGCGCTTACTTCATCTCGGAATTTAGGGCTGAAAATTCCATTCCGGGCGATTCTGCCTCGGATTGGATCGAGGCCCGACGGCAACTTCTCGCCGAGTTCAATTAGGGTTTATCTGTCTCCTTGAGGCTGGGCAAGCATTCCCGCACTTTCGCGAGCAAACGCTCTACACTGAACGGCTTCGCAATGAGGCCGCGAACCCCTGGCTCTTTCAGTAATTCCTGCGCCCGCGGTTCATCGCCGCGTCCCGAGATCAAAATCAGAGGCGGAACAATGTGCGGTGGGTTCACGTGGTTATAGACCTTGCCGATCAGGAAAAAAAGCATCGCGCCATCGATCATCGGCATCGAAAAATCGAAGATGAACAGGTCGTAGCGCTTCTTCAACGCGAGCTCGAAGCCGTATGCCGGAGTGGGTGAGGTGTCGATTTCGCATCGGAAAGCATCGGTGAGGGCCTCACGGGTGACCTTCGTAATCCCGACGTCGTCATCGACAATTAATATGCGCGGCACCGTGTCCATCCCTGACGCTTGCGCAAAAGCGCCGCCAGTTACAAGTTTTCTTGTGACGACTTTAGAGGCCACCGCTCTCCACCAGGCGCTGGTTGATCGTCGGGAGCTAGTGGCCGACGAAGCCAGCCGCCGCGATCAAGATGCGCACATCGAGCGCCTGAAAGCAGCATCAGAGAGAATCGAGATGCTGGAAAAAAAGCTGACGGCGCCGATCCCACCGCAGTTGGCGCATTTCCTCGAACGAAAAAGTTACGACAAAGCGATGTTGCTACTCGCCCCTCCAGACCGCTAGCCGGCGACGAAAAGCGCTTAACGCGAATACAACTCAACGATCAACTGTTCGTTAACCATTGGCTGCATCTCGTCGCGGGCCGGAACGCGCGCCACTTTACCCTTGAGGGCGTCGCGGTCGACGGTCAGCCAATCGGGGACGGGAGCGATTTGCGTTAGCTCGAGATTACGCAAGGCCAGTTGACGCGATTTCGGTTTGTCTTTTACCGAAACTTCGTCACCGGGTTTCACGGTATACGACGCGATATTTACCGTGCGAGCATTCACCTGCACGTGACCGTGCGACACCAATTGGCGCGCACCACTTCGCGTATTCGCTAATCCCAGGCGGAACACGACGTTGTCGAGCCGGGTTTCGAGCAACTGCAATAGTGTCTCGCCCGTGACGCCTCGTTTCCGGAGTGCGGTCTCGAAAGTCTTACGGAACTGCTTCTCGAGCAATCCGTACTGATAGCGGAGTTTTTGTTTCTCTCCGAGGGCAATCGCGTAATCCGACTGCTTGCGGCGCGAACCCTTCGGTCCATGCATTCCCGGTGGGTAATTCTTGCGCTCGAGCGACTTGCTCGGCCCGAAAAGCGGGACGCCATAGCGTCGGCTGATCTTCGTTTTAGGTCCGGTGTATCTACCCATAATCAGACTCTGCGTGGTTTTGGCGGACGACAGCCGTTGTGCGGCACTGGTGTCACGTCGCGGATCAAACTCAATTCCAAGCCAATCGCTTGCAGCGCTCGAACCGCAGACTCGCGGCCGGCGCCCGGACCTTTAACGAGGACTTCGACTTCCTTGAGCCCATGTCCCATGGCTTGGCGCGAAGCGTCCTGCGCGACCATTTGTGCCGCATAAGCAGTGCTTTTACGCGAGCCCTTGAAACCGACTTTGCCAGCGCTCGACCAGCCGATCACATTCCCGCTCTGGTCGGTAATGGTGACGATGGTGTTGTTAAAAGTTGCCAGCACGTGGGCGACGCCGACGTGAATGTTTTTGCTGCCCTTCGCCTTAACGATCTTTGGTCGTTCGACATCATTAGGATCAAGGGAAAGATTTTCGACAGGCGGTGCGGCGGGTTCCGGTTTTGCCTTGGTTTTCGCCGGCTTTTCAGCAGCCGGTTTCGCAGCTTTCTTCGGCTCGTCTTCAGCAGCGGCCGCGGCCACAACGGCGGGCGCCGCAGTCGCTTCCGCAGCGGGAACTTCCGGTTGAGTAGCCGCAGGTTTTTCCTCGGCGACGGCTTTGGGTTTGGAAGTTTTCTTCGGCTTAGCCGCCGCGTCTGGTGTCTTCTTCTCGGCCATGATCTTTAAGTTTTACCCGCCTTCGCGTCCTTGTTGCGGATGACACCAACCGTTTTTCGCGGCCCTTTGCGAGTACGTGCATTCGTCGAGGTACGCTGGCCACGGACCGGTAACCCGCGCCGGTGCCGAATACCGCGATAACAATTAATGGCCTGGAGGCGTTTAAGATTTCCCTGCAACTCGCGTCGCAGATCGCCCTCGATCGTAAGCTTGCCGCTCGTGATCGTGTGAATGATTTCATTGATCTGCTGCGGCGTGAGGTCCTTCGCCCGCAGATTGGGATCGATATTTGTCTGCGCCAGCACGCGCCGCGCCGTGCTCGGTCCGATCCCGTAAATATAGGTAAGCGAAGCTTCGATTCGCTTTTCAGCAGGAATTTCTACTCCAAGTAAACGAGGCATAAAAAATTAGTTAACCCTGCCGCTGTTTGTGGCGCGGGTTTTTGCAGATGACGCGTACAACATTCTTGCGCTTAACGATTTTGCACGCTTCACAAAGCCTTTTAACTGAGGGTCGCACTTTCATAATTAAAAAACGCGGAGACAGTCCGCGTTAGTTCTGACGGCAGTCGGGCCGCCCCTGCGATAAATCGTCGGGCGAAACTTTTAGCATAAGTTTACCCTCTGGCAAGGCACGATTCAGAACAAGCATGGCCGGGAGCGCGGCGCTGCTCACTTCAGCTCTGCCTTTCCACGCAAAGTCAGGATTTCCGGCTCTGCCTTGGTGATGAGGACGGTATGCTCAAAGTGCGCCGAAGGCATGCCGTCGCTCGTGCAAACGGTCCAGCCATCGTCCAAAAGCCGCACCGACGCTGTTCCCATATTGATCATGGGCTCGATCGCGAGGGTCATTCCCGGGCGCAACCTCGGCCCGCTCCCGCGCTTGCCAAAATTCGGAACCTGAGGTTCTTCGTGCAGTTTCCGTCCAACACCGTGACCGACGAATTCGCGCACCACGTTAAATGAATTGCCCACCGCTTCTTCTTCGACCGCTGCGCATATATCGCCCAACCGTCCGCCATCATGCGCTACGCTGATCGCGCGTCCCAGGGCGCGCTCGGTCACCTGCAGTAGTTTTTCGGTTCGCTGATCAATCACGCCAACCGGAACTGTCGTCGCTGTGTCGCCTACCCATCCATCCTGAATGACACCGATATCGAGCTTCACCACATCACCGTACTGAATGCGGCGCTGGCTTCCGATTCCGTGGACAACTTCGTCATTCAGTGAAATGCAAATGTTTCCCGGGAATACGCGATGCCCCAGGCGATATCCGAGAAACGCGCTTTTCACTTTCGCGTCATTCATGAGATCGGCGGCCGCTTGGTCAATCTCCTTGGTGGTAACGCCCGGGCGGACGAGCTCCGAAACGCGCTCCAGAATTTCGCCCGCAGTGCGACATGCCTGTCGCATTTTATCGGCCTCCTTCGCGCTCTTGATCGGGATCATGCCCGCTCGATCAGGCGCGAAACATCCGCAAAGACCAACTCTCGATCGCGGTTTCCGTCGATCTTGTGCAGCAGTCCGTTCTTTTCGTAGTAGGCGCCCAGCGGCTGTGTCTTTAAATTGAATTCTTCGAGCCGTTTCTTAAGAATCGAAACGTCGTCGTCTGTTCTGCGTTCGAGGGGTCCTTCGCAATAAGGACAGACCGGTCGCTCCGCAAAAGTTGCGCTTGCTACGCTGGTGGTGAATCCGCAACTGCGGCACTGCAGCCGGCTGGAAATACGGTCGTGGACCGTTTGCTCATTAACATCCAGCCAAACCGCCAGATCCAAGGGCGTATGATGGTCGTCCAGAATCCGTGCCAGACTCTCCGCCTGCGGAATTGTGCGAGGAAAGCCGTCAAAGATGAAGCCATGACTGCCGTGGAGTCGCACCCAGTCTTCGATAAGTTTTACGATGATCTCGTCCGGCACCAGTCCGCCATGTTGCGTAATCTCCGCGGTCTGCCGTCCGAAATCGGTGCCCAGTTCCTTTTCACGGCGCAAAATCGCGCCGGGTGAAGTCACCGGTACTCCAAAATGGCGAGTGATCAGCTCAGCCTGCGTTCCCTTCCCGGAACCGGGCGCGCCAAGAAGAACGAGACGACGCTTCACTTAGTGGTTCGCAATAAAAATTGCCACCCCCGCGATCGCAATGATCGCGATGCAAAGATAAAGCCAGAGAAGAGTGCGATCACCAGCCGCTTCGCCGCGCGCATAGGAAGCACGGTCCGATCGTCCCCTGATCCGCCCCTTCCGCAGGAACCCATCGTAATGCCGTTGGATAAGATGCGTTTCCACCTGCCGCATCGTATCCAGAATAACGCCAACGATAATGAGCAGACTTGTGCCTCCAAAGAACTGCGCCGTGATCGCGGGAACGTGCAGTCCCTGACTCAACAGACTCGGCAGGACGGCGATAAGCGTCAAAAAGATGGCGCCGGCAAACGTCAATCGCGTCATCGTGAAGTCGAGGAAATCGGACGTCGGGCGCCCTGGACGAACGCCCGGAATATAGCCGCCGTATTTTTTCAAGTCGTCCGCGATTTCCGATGGCTTGAATTGCGTTGCGACCCAGAAATAACTGAAGAAAAAGATCATCGCCGCTAGAATTGCGTAATGCGGCCAGCCGTTGGAAAGCATGTCCGAAATCCGTTTGGCCGAGGGACTATTCTTGAACAGCATACTAACGATGGTGTTCGGGAAAAGCAGAAGGGCCCACGCGAAAATGATCGGCATCACGCCGGCGTAATTCACTTTCAGCGGCATGTATTGCGTCTGCCCGCCATACATTTTCCGACCTACGACACGCTTCGCGTATTGCACCGTGATCTTGCGCACACCCTGCGTCACCGCGATCACCGCTGCGATCACGAAGAAGAGGAATGCCACCATCAAAACGAGGATTGCAGGATTCACCTGACTCGTTCCTGTTTCCGCCGATGGCACAAAAGTTTTCCACGCTTGCGCAAGGGCCGCCGGCAGACGCGCGACGATGCCGATGGTAATAATCAGCGATATCCCATTGCCAATTCCGCGCTCCGTAATTTGATCACCCAGCCACATCAAAAACATGGTACCGGTCGTCAAAGAGATCACCGTGACGATGATGAAAGCCCAGCCAGTGTCGGCGACGAGTGGAATTCCTATCTGCCTGATCGTATCGCTAATGCCAGGCAGCATCGTGTGATAGGACTCTGGATGCTGGAAAGAGATCGCGAGTAGATATGCCTGGAAAATGCACAGGATCACCGTCGCATACCGCGTGAACTGCATGATTTTCTGACGACCGCCGTCTTCACGAGCGAGTCGACCGAGCCGAGGGATCACTGCAGTCAACAACTGCAACATGATCGACGCGCTGATGTAAGGCATGATGCCCAGCGAGAAAATCGCGCAATTCTCCAGCGCGCCGCCGCTGAACAAGTTAAACAGCGCCGCCACACTGCCGCCTTGCTTTTCCGTAAGCGAGGTCCTGAACCATTCCTGCAGCACGGCTTGATTGACGCCAGGAGTAGTGATCGATGCGCCAAGACGCACGATCACAATAACAGCCAGGGTGAACAAGATACGGCGCCGAAGCTCCGGAATCTTGACCGTGTTTAAGAACGCAGAAACCATCGTCTACCGCGAAATCGGGAAGACTACTTGCGCGACGCGCGCTTCTTTGCGGGCGCCGCAGCCTTCTTGGAAGATTTTTTTGTAGCGGCCTTACGAGCTTTGGGTTTTGTCGGCTTTTCAACCGCAGCGGATTTCTCGCTTGAGTCAGCCTGCACTCGATCTGGCCGGGCTTCAGTTTTCTGACGTAATCGAGCTTCGCGGAGCGTGACCGTTCCGCCCGCCTTTTCGATTTTCTCCCGGGCCGAAGCGCTGATCTTATCAGCCTCAATCGTAAGAGCGTGCTTCATTTCGCCGCCACCGAGAATCTTGATTCCTTCGACGTTACCCCGAACGATTTTCGCTTCACGCAAAGATTGCTCGTTCACCGTGCTACCAGCCTTGAATGAACTAAGCGTGTCGAGATTCACCACCGCGTAGGTCTTATGAAACGCCGCGTTATTGAAACCGCGCTTGGGTAACCGGCGAATAAGCGGCATTTGCCCGCCCTCGAAACCAAGACGAATGCTCCCGCCCGATCGCGCCTTCTGTCCCTTATGACCCTTGCCGCTGGTTTTGCCGTGGCCGGAACTTTCTCCGCAACCGAGCCGTTTGACTCGGTGCTTTGATCCAGGGCGTGGACTTAAATTGTGTAAACCGATCATGACTGCGGCACTCCAGCGACCGCAGGAGCGGTGTAACGAATCCCACGGGTTTTATAGATCTCTTCTTTCCGACGCAACGACTGCAGCGCGACTACCGTGGCTTTCACCACGTTGGCGTGATTGCTTGATCCCAAGGATTTCGCGAGCACATCCTTGATCCCAGCCGCCTCGACTACAGCTCTTACGCCACCGCCGGCGATAACGCCTGTTCCCGGCGAAGCAGGTCGCAGTAATACACGCCCACCGCCGAATTCACCGATCGCTTCATGCGGAATCGTATTCTCGTGCAGCGAAACTTTCTGCATCGCTTTACGGGCCGAGTCAGATGCTTTTCGGATCGCTTCCGCCACTTCGTTCGCCTTGCCGAAACCAACACCGACGCTGCCATCGTGGTCGCCCGCGACGATCAACGCGCTAAAGCTAAAACGGCGGCCACCTTTCACGACCTTCGCGCAGCGATTGATGAAAACGACTTTCTCAGTCGTATCACCGCGCGCGGCGGATGATCTGTCAGTGTTGCGTTCCGGACGTCGTCCCTGGTTTGGTGGTGGCATGTTCTAAAATTTTAATCCGCCTTCGCGAGCTGCGTCGGCGAGAGCTTTTACTTTTCCTGCATAGAGGAAACCGCCGCGATCAAACACGACGTTCTCTACTTTTTTCGAAAGGGCGCGCTCGGCAATCGCCTTTCCGATCTTCTCAGCGGTGGCGCGATTTGCAGCGGACTTTGCCTTACCGAGAATCGCAGATTCCGCAGTCGAGGCCGCAGCGAGCGTGTGGCCCGCGTCGTCATCGATCACCTGTGCATAAACGTGCTTACCCGAAAAATGAACGGCGAGACGCGGACGCGCCGCGGTCCCGGACACCTTTTTACGGATGCGAGAATGGATGCGAGTACGAATCGCTTTGCGCTGGATCGCCATAACTATTGAACGGTCTTGCCTTCCTTGCGGCGAATGACCTCGCCGGCATAGCGAACGCCCTTGCCCTTGTAAGGCTCAGGTGGGTAATAGCGACGAATGTCCGCAGCGACCTGACCGACAACCTTCTTATCTATTCCCGCGATCGCGATCTTCGTGTTGTCGGTGACGACGATTTTAATGTCTTTTGGAATTGGAAAAACAATCGGGTGCGAAAAACCAAGTGCGAGATTCAGGATCTGGCCCTGCACATTCGCCTTGAAGCCGACGCCTTCGATTTCAAGATTTTTGGTGAATCCGGAGCTGACGCCCTGAACCATGTTGTTCACGAGGCTGCGAGCTAGGCCGTGCAGCGCTTTCACGCTGCGCGTCTCCGCCGCGCGCGCGACCGTCACTTTGTTGTTCTCCACTTTGGCTGAAATTTCGCGCGGCAACTGCCAATTCAGCTTCCCCTTCGGTCCTTCGACCGCAACCGCACCATCATGATCGACAATGACTTTCACCTTGTCAGGGATCTCGACCACTTTGTTTCCGATTCGCGACATAACAATTACCAGACGTACGCCAGCAATTCGCCGCCCAAATTTTGTTTTTTTGCCTCGCGCCCTGAAAGCACGCCCCGCGATGTCGATAAGATTGCGATACCCATTCCACCAAGAACGCGCGGAACTTCATCGGCCCCCACATAACGGCGAAGACCGGGCCGGCTGACCCGCTTTAAACCGGTGATCGCGCTCGTGCGATTAATCATCTTGCTGCGAATCTTGATCCGCGGATGCGCGGCCGTCGTGTCCATCTCGAAATCTTCGATGTAGCCCTCGTCCTTAAGGATACGGACCACCTCGGATTTCATCTTCGAATAGGGAACGTACAGCTCCGCTTTCTTTGCGTTAGCGCCGTTGCGCACGCGGGTTAGTAAATCTGCAATTGGGTCTGTAACGGTACTCATCAGGAAAATTAGGCTGGCTGCTCCGCCGGTTTCTTTGCTCGGTCGGTGAATGGCATTCCCATTTCACTAAGAAGCGACTTCGCTTCTGCGTCCGTCCGCGCAGTGGTCACGATGGTAACATCAAAACCGATGTTGCGCTTGATTTTATCGAGCTCGACCTCAGGGAATATCGACTGATCCGAAACACCCAGAGTGTAGTTGCCGTGCCCGTCGAAACCGCGCGGTGAAATTCCTCGAAAATCGCGGATGCGCGGCAGCGCCGTCTTCACCAGGCGCTCCATGAATTCATACATTCGCTCTCCGCGCAGGGTCACCTTGGCGCCGATCGCCTGAGCTTCGCGGAGCTTAAAATTCGCGATGCTTTTTTTAGCGCGCGTCTCAGAAGGCTTTTGGCCGGTGATAAGCGATAACTCCGCTTTCGCGTCTTCCAGCGCCTGCTTGACGTCAGCCTGCGATCCGACCGACGTATTGATCACGACCTTGTCCAAACGCGGGACTTGATGCGGATTATTAAAGCCGTGCTGGGCTTGCAACGCTGGCACTACCGTTTCTTTATAAAATTTTCGAAATTCGTTTTCCATGGCCTACGCCTTTGCTTTGGTGTCGGCTTTCGCCTTCGCTGTCGCGCGTTTCTTCTTTGTCGGCTTCTCCGAGCGCTCGATCAACTTCACGTTCGAGATGTGAATCGGACCTTCTCGCTCCGCGATTTTCCCCTGTGGATTGTCCTGCGACTTACGCAAATGTTTCTTAATCATCCGAACGCCTTCGATCAGAACGCGTTCCTTTTTTCCGATCACCTGAAGGATCTTGCCGCTCGAGCCGCGGAAGTTGCCCGCAATGACCTCGACGTTGTCGCCTTTCTTAACGTGAAAACGAGGACGGCTCATAACACTTCGGGCGCTAACGAAACGATCTTCATGAAATTCTTCTCGCGCAGTTCGCGCGCGACCGGGCCGAAAATACGAGTGCCGCGCGGATTTAAATCCTTATCGATGATCACGATCGCGTTGTTGTCGAAACGAAGCACCGACCCGTCGTCGCGTTTCACCGGCTGACGCGTCCGCACTAAAACTGCGCGCACCACTTCGCCTTTTTTCACGGTCCCAGTCGCGCTCGCTTCTTTGACGTTGGCCGAGATGACGTCGCCAATGCGCGCCGATTGCGCGGCACCTTTGCCGATAACACCAATCATCGTCGCCATGCGGGCGCCGCTGTTATCCGCCACATCCAATCGTGATCTAATCCGGACCATAAAATTATTTCTGTACGACGTCGACTAAACGCCAGCGCTTCAACTTGCTCAGCGGACGCGTCTCCATGATGCGAACCGTGTCGCCTGTCTTGGCCTTGTTCTCTTCGTCGTGCGCGTAAAATTTCTTCTTCTGCTTGATGATCTTGCCGAACTTCGCGTGCGGCACGCGCGTAATGGTGCGCACGACGATCGTCTTGTTCATCCCGCTGGAAATCACTTCGCCGACACGTGTCTTGCGTGAGGCGCGCGCTTCCGGACTGGCTTCAGTTGCTATAGTTTCTTCAGCCATGTTACTTCGCCGTCTCCTTGTCGCGCGTTGAAAGCACTGTCTCGACCCGGGCTACATCGCGGCGCAAAAGGCGCAAACGACTTGGTTGTTCGAGCTGACCGCTCTGCTGTTGCAAACGCAGATGCAGGCTCTCCTGACGAAGATCGCGCTTCTTCGTCCGAAGCTCGTCCGTGCTCATCTCAATAATTTCTTTGATCTTCATTGTCGTTAGGCCGCGGCGACGTGGTGCCGTGTTAAAAATTTCGTGCGCACGGGAAGCTTATCTGCCGCCAGGCGTAATGACTCGCGCGCGACGGATTCCGACACGCCATCGAGCTCGAACAGAATGTTTCCCGGTTTCACCGTCGCGACCCAAAATTCAGGCGCGCCTTTGCCTTTACCCATTCGTGTTTCCGGCGGACGCGAAGTTACTGATTTATCCGGGAAAATTCGGATCCAAAGCTTGCCCTTGCGCTTCATGTTGCGGGTCAACGCAACACGCGCGGCTTCTATCTGCGTGTTCGTGATCCACGCGCGCTCGAGCGTTTGCAGGCCGAATTCGCCGAAATCAATTCTGAGATTGCGTGAGGCTGTCCCCTTGCGGCTTCCACGCTGGGACTTGCGATACTTCACGCGTTTGGGCATCAAAGGCATAACAAAAATTCTCTATAAAGCTTCAGCTGGCGGTGGCGGAGGAGGCGCAGGTGTTGTCGCCGCGACCGGCGCTTCATCTTTCTTACAGATCCAGCATTTCACGCCGATCTTTCCGTAAACGGTGTTCGCTTCGGCAAACCCGTAATCAATCGGTGTGCGGAGCGTGTGGAGCGGCACTTTGCCCTCGCGATACCACTCCGACCGCGAAATCTCCGCGCCATTCAAGCGGCCTGAACTGCGCAGGCGAATTCCCTGCGCGCCGAAATCCATCGCGATCTGCACCGCTTTTTTCATCGCGCGCCGATAAGCAATTCGGCGTTCGATCTGCAGCGCCACGTTTTCCGCAACCAGCTGTGCGTCGAGTTCCGGCGTTTTGATTTCCTGGATATCGATCTTGATCTGCTTGCCCGTCGCCATCCGCGAGATTTCTTCGGTCATCTTCTCAATCTCGGCGCCTTTGCGTCCGATCACGATGCCAGGGCGGGCGGTGTGTATGGTCACACGGATTGAATTCCATGCGCGCTCGATAACGATCTTTGCGACCGCGGCGAACTGCAGCTTCTTTTTCACGTAACCACGAATCTTGAGATCGCTGTGAAGAAACGCGGGCATATCCTGCGGCGACGCATACCAGCGCGAACGCCAGTCACGATTTACGCTTAGGCGAAATCCAATTGGATTAACTTTCTGTCCCATAAATTATTTCGTCGACTTCTTCGCAGCCGCTTTCCGCGGTGTGCGTTTAGTCGTTTTCCTGCCCTTCGGGGATTTCGCGGACTTTTCAGCGCCGTCTGTTTTTAATTCCTTCGCTCCGTTTTTCTCGGAACCGCCATCGACGTCGTCTGTGACAACGATGCGGATATGGCTCGTCCGCTTCAAAATTCGGCTGCCACTGCCACGAGCACGCGTCATCAAACGCTTCGTCGTCGGACCTTCGCCAACCGTTGCTTCCTTCACGATCAATCCGTCAGCTTTCAGGTTCGCGTTATTCTCGGCATTCGCGATGGCGCTTTTTAACGTCTTGCTCACCATCCCAGCGGCCTTCTTGGGGCTGAACGCAACGATATCCAGCGCCTGCGCCACGGGCAGACCCTGGATCGCACGAGTGACTTCGCGCGCCTTAAACGCCGAAATCTTCGCGTATCTATATATGGAGCTAACGTTCATTTAATTATTAAAACTTACATTGGGCCGCGCATCGACTTGGAGTCGGTCGCCAACCTTCACCGCTTCTTTTCCAGATCCCATTTCCTGAACCACCGCACCGCAAATCCGTTCCCGCACATCGACCACTCGCAGCGTCGCGATCTTCTGCTCGCCGCGCATTACGCGCAACGGCATCCCGATCTTGACCCCCTGCTTCGCGCCAATGTTTCCCACGATGAACGACCATTCGTCTTTCACAGAAAGCACCGCGCCATCCAGCAAAGTCGGTTCCACTGCCGGCCGCTGCTTCGCCTTCGCGATCAGCTCGTTCGTCCCACGCAGTTGCGCCTCCACCTCCATCCGCGCTTGCGCGTCGCCACCCTGCGAACTCTTCAAATACCGCAGCATCGACTCCGACAACTGCAGCATCTTCTCCCGGTAACGATCCCGTTCGCTATTCGCGAGTTGCAAATCGCTCACCGCAGTCAAGAGCCGCTGCTCAAGCTTCGCGCGATCCTTACTCGCCGATTGCAACCCGAGCGCTTCCATTCGCAACTCGAGATCCGCGTATTTCCGGCGAAACAATTCCGCTTCCGCATTCGACTCAGCAAGACTCTCCGTGATCGTCCTGACCGACTCGCGAGTAAGCGACAACTGCCGGCGCAGCTCTTCGTTTTGCGAAAGCAACGCGGCTGCCGTCACCCCTGACGGTTCAATTTTAGAATCTGACAAAGAACTATTCCCCTGCGCCGCCAGCCTTCCGACAAGCAGAACGCACCCACCAACCACTGCAAAAAATCTCAACTACTTCGTAACTTTAGCCGTATGCGAACCGTGCTTCTTAAAGATACGCGTCGGCGAAAATTCGCCGAGCTTGTGACCCACCATATTTTCAGTCACGAACACCGACTGAAAAGTTTTGCCGTTGTGAACCAGAAACGTGTGCCCAACAAAATCTGGAGTTACCATCGAGCGACGCGACCACGTCTTGATCGGTTTCTTCGCGCCCGCATTGTTCATCTTGTCGATCTTCTCGAGAAGATGCGATTCAACGAAGGGTCCTTTTTTCAGCGATCTAGCCATAAAGTCAAATAACGCGATTACTTCTTCCGACGATCTTGCATGATAAACCGGTCGCTCGGCTTGTGTTTGGTGCGCGTCTTAAATCCCTTCGCGAGCTGACCCCACGGGCTAGTCAAATGCTGGCGTCCACCGCCGCCCTTCGATTTACCCTGGCCGCCCCCATTCGGGTGATCGATTGGGTTCATCGCCATTCCGCGAACGTGCGGACGCTTCCCCAGCAAACGGGTTCGTCCCGCCGTGCCGCTCGTCACGTTCATGTGATCGATATTGCCGACCTGACCGATGGTCGCGTAACAGGTGTCGTGAATTCGCCGGATCTCGCCCGAGGGCAATTTCACCAGCGCGTAACCGGCTTCACGGTTACTCAAAGTCGCCTGCTGACCAGCGCTGCGTGCGATCTGCCCGCCGCGTCCAGGCGCTATCTCAATATTGTGAATGTTCGCTCCCAGAGGAATCGCGCTCAGCGGCAACGCGTTGCCAACCTCGGGCGCAGCCTTCTCGCCAGCCGACACGCGAGCACCTGGCTTCAAACCTTCCGGTGCCAAAATGTAACTGAGTTCGCCATCGCTATATTTAATGAGCGCAATGCGAGCCGAACGATTCGGATCGTATTCGATTCCGATCACCTCCGCGGCGACGTCACGCTTCCGACGTTTGAAATCGACCTTGCGATATTTTTGCTTATGACCGCCGCCGATATGACGTGATGTGATCCGGCCACGATTGTTGCGACCACCACTCCGCTTCTTCGGCTCGGTCAGACTTTTGGTCGGCTTATTGTCGCGCGTAATTTCGTCAAACTTCGGCAGCGTCTTGAAACGCAGCGTCGGCGTCAGCGGTCGGTATTCTCGAAGTGCCATACGATTAAACGAGGTCGATCTTGTCGCCTGCCTTCAGGGTCACGATCGCCTTTTTCCAGTGTGGTTTACGGCCGAAGTCCGCGCGACGTTCGCGCTTCTTTTTCCCGGCGTAGTTACACGTATTGACGTCGAGAACTTTCTTGCCAAAAAGTTTCTCGATCGCGTGTTTGATCTGAATCTTGTTAGCGCGCGGACTGACGCGGAATACGTATTTGTTAAATTTTTCGCTCAGAAGCGACGACTTCTCCGTCAGCGACGCCGTCTGGATAATATCGAAAGGCTCGTTCATTTCGCGGTCCTCTTCGCTAGTGCCTCAAGCGCAGCGTTGGTGATCAAAATCTTCTGGAACGCGAGCAGTTGCTCCGTGTTCAACTCGGACGCCGTGGTCAGATGAACCGGCTTCACATTACGCGCTGACTTGTAGGTATTTTCGTCGAACGAATCCGAAACGATCAGCACCTTGCGCGCATCGGTCTGTTTCTTCACGAGTTCGATAAAAGATTTCGTCTTGATACCGTCGACACTGAACGTATCGAGCATAAGCACATCGCCCGCATCGATCCGCGAACTCAACGCTTTCAAAAACGCCAGACGTCGCGTCGACTTAGGAACCTTCTTGGTATAATCGCGAGGATGTGGGCCGAAAACGACGCCACCGCCACGCCAGACCGGTGACGATTTGTAACCCGCACGTGCCCGTCCCGTTCCCTTCTGCTTCCAAGGCTTCGAACCCGAGCCGCTAACGGTCGCTTTCGTCTTCGTGCTCGCAGTTCCCGATCGACGCGCGGCCCGCATCGCCACGACAACGTCATGCACGGCCTGCGTTCCGCGTCCGCCTTCGATCAGTTCGATGTTCGCCTTTTTCGCGGCATCAGCGGTCAAAACTTTTGCGCTCACTTGGCGGCCTCCGCCGGTTTCTTGATCGCGGGCCGCACCACGACGTAACTGCCGTTCGCACCGGGCACCGCGCCGCTGATCAAAATGACTTTTTCTTCTTCGCGCACCTGCATCACCTGAAGATTCTGCACTGTCACTCGCTCGTCGCCCATGTGACCTGGCATGCCCATGTTCTTCCAGACGCGACCAGGGGTGGAGCGATTACCGATGGCGCCATTCCGTCGATGGGTCTTCGAACCGTGCGAAGCGCCCTGGCCATCGAAGTTGTGCCTCTTCATCACGCCCTGAAAGCCTTTACCTTTCGACCGGCCGATCACGTCGACCCAATCTCCGGGCGCAAACTGATTGATGCTCAAATTCACTTCGCCTTCGGGCAAATCCGCATCGAGTCGGAACTCGCGAACGAATCGTTTTGGCTCGACGTTCGCCTTCTTGAAAATCCCCAGATTGGCTTTGTTAACGCGCGATTCTTTTTGCGAACCGAAACCAACTTGAACTGCCGAGTAACCGTCGTTCTCGTCCGTTACGCGACGCAGCAGAACGTTATCCCCGGCCGCGATCACGGTCACGGGACGCAGCTTGCCCTTCGCGTCGTAAACGCTGGTCATGCCGATCTTTTGTCCTAATAAACCGATGCTCATGTGGTGGGCCTGGCAAGGTGGTTAAAAATTCCGCTAAATCTTAATGGTGATATCGACGCCCGCGGGAAGGTTGAGCTTTTTCAGCTCGTCGACCGTTTTCGCCGTCGGCTCGACAATATCGAGCAAACGCTTGTGTGTGCGAATTTCAAATTGTTCCATCGACTTTTTGTCGACGTGCGGAGAGCGGTTCACCGTGAATTTCTCGATCAACGTCGGCAGCGGAATCGGTCCCGCCACGCGCGCGCCGGTGCGCTTCGCCGTCTCGACGATGTCGAGAGCGGATTGATCAAGCATTCGGTGATCGAACGCTTTCAAACGAATACGAATACGTTGCCCGCTAGCCATTACTTGGTTTCCTTCTGGTCGAGCACGGCAGCGACGAGCTGCTGCGGAACTTGTTCAAAGTGTGATGGCTCCATCGAGTAACTCGAACGGCCTTTGGAAAGTGAGCGAATCGCAGTCGCGTAGCCGAACATTTCTGCGAGCGGAACTTCAGCCTGCACCATCGTGAGGTTGCCCTTCACTTCGATGCTGCCGATTTTTCCGCGGCGACGATTCAAGTCGCCCATGATGTCGCCCTGATACTCTTCCGGGGTCGCGTTCTCCACCTTCATGATCGGCTCGAGCAGTATCGGCTTGGCCTTCTTGAAAGCATCTTTCACGGCGAAAATTGCGGCGAGTTTGAACGCCATTTCGTTGGAATCGACGTCGTGATAGGAGCCGTCCACGATGTCGACGTTCGCGTCGATCACTTCGTAACCGCCAACGACGCCATTGAGCATCGCTTCTTCGATGCCTTTTTTGCACGCAGGAATGTATTCCTTCGGGATATTGCCACCGACAACCTTGTTCTCAACGGTGATTCCCTTGCCGCGCTCGTTGGGTTGAACCTTGATGATGACGTGGCCGTACTGACCGCGACCGCCTGACTGTTTGATTAGTTTGCCTTCGCCATCGGCCGGCGCGGTAATCGTTTCGCGATACGCAATCTGCGGTTTGCCCGCGTTCGCGTCGACTTTGAACTCACGCAGCATGCGATCGCGAATGATCTCGAGATGCAGCTCGCCCATTCCCGCAATAATCGTCTGGCCGGTGTCTTCATGGGTGAAGACTTTGAAAGTCGGATCTTCTTCGGAGAGTCGCTGAAGTGCGATGCCCATCTTCTCCTGGTCCTGTTTCGTCTTCGGCTCGATCGCCATTGAGATGACCGGATCGGGAAACGAAGGTGGCTCGAGGAGAATCGGGAAATCCTCGTCGCAAAGCGTGTCGCCCGTCGTGATGTTCTTAATTCCAACGATAGCCGCGATATCGCCCGCATAGCAGGTGTCAATGTCTTCGCGTTTGTCGGCTTGAATCTGGATCAAACGGCTAATGCGCTCGCGCTTGTTCGTGCGTGGATTATAAACGTTATCACCCTTGCTCAGCGAACCGGAATAAACGCGGAAGAAAACCAGCTTGCCGACAAATGGATCGCTCCAAAGCTTGAAGGCGAGCGAACAGAATTTCCCGGTGTCGTCCGTCGCCGCTTCCATCTTTTCGTGCGTGTCGGGTTCCATGCCGATCGCTGGTGGAATGTCGAGCGGGCCAGGAAGATAATCGATCACCGCATCGACGAGGTACTGCACACCCTTGTTCTTAAACGCGGACCCGCCGACAACCGGCACAAATTTATTAGCGATTGTCTGACGTCGAATGCCCGCCTTCAGCATTTGCGGCGTGATCTCTTTTTCTTCCAGAACCGCCTCGGCGATTTCGTCGTCGAGATTGGAGATCTGCTGGACCAAAGTCGCGTAGGCCTTCTCGACTTGCTCCTTGTTTTCCTCGGGAATGTCACGGACTTCGTAGACCGAACCCATGGAGTCGTCATCCAGATAGAAAACTGCCTTCCGGTTTACGACATCCAGCTGGCCCTTGAGATAATCTTCTTTGCCGAGCGGAATCAGAATCGGCCATGCATTTGCGCCGAGCTTCTTGTGCATCGAATCGATCGACGCATCGAAGTCCGCCCCGACGCGATCCATTTTGTTAATGAACGCGATGCGCGGAACCAGATACTTATTCGCCTGCCGCCAAACGGTCTCGGATTGCGGTTGCACACCCGCGACAGCGTCAAACACTGCGATCGCACCGTCGAGGACGCGCAAAGAACGTTCGACCTCCGCAGTGAAATCAACGTGACCAGGAGTGTCGATGATGTTCACGCGCATTTTGATGCCGTCGAACATTTTGTAAACGCCCGGCTCGGGCTTCTGCATCCATGCGCAAGTCGTCGCGGCGGAAGTGATCGTGATCCCGCGCTCGCGTTCCTGCTCCATCCAGTCAGTCACGGTGGTGCCTTCGTGCACTTCACCGATCTTATGGATCATGCCGGTGTAAAAAAGAATACGCTCGGTTAGCGTTGTCTTACCGGCATCGATATGCGCGGCGATGCCAATGTTCCGAGTCTTCTCGAGCGGAAAGTTGCGATCCGGCGAATTCGGATTCTTCGCAGCAGTCGGCTTCTGTTCCATGGTCGCAGTTGCCATAACTACCAGCGGAAATGCGCGAACGCCCTGTTCGCCTGCGCCATCTTATGAGTGTCTTCGCGCTTCTTGATCGCGTTGCCCTGGCCGCTCGCAGCGTCCTTGATCTCGTTGCCAAGCGCGTCCGCCATCGTCATCCCGCGGCGACCGCTGGCGTAGCTAACAATCCAGCGCATCGCGAGCGCGACTTGGCGCGCGGGCGTGACTTCCATCGGGACCTGATAAGTCGCACCGCCGACGCGGCGCGATTTCACTTCCAGACGCGGACGCACGTTCTCCAGCGCCTTGTTAAGTATTTCTAGGGGATCGACAGAATCGGAGCCTTCACGCGATTTATCGATCGCGGTATAAACAATGCGTTCCGCGAGCGATTTCTTGCCGCGCTTCATGACCGTCGAGATAAGGCGCGCGACCGCCGGGCTGCCATAGCGCGAGTCGACCTTCTCTTCCTTGTTATAAACTTTGTGACGACGCGACATGGCTATTTCTTGCCTTTGGCTTTGGCTTTGCCGGCCTCAGCAGCGGCACCGGCTTTCGGACGTTTCGCGCCGTACTTCGAACGGCTACGGCGACGTCCATCAACTCCGAGGGAATCCAGCGTTCCACGAACAATGTGATAACGCACTCCCGGCAAATCTTTCACACGACCGCCGCGCACGAGCACGATTGAGTGTTCCTGCAAATTGTGACCTTCACCCGGAATGTAGGCGATTATTTCCTGTCCGTTGGTCAAACGAACCTTTGCAACTTTGCGCAGCGCAGAGTTCGGCTTCTTTGGCGTCCGCGTCATCACCTGCGTGCAAACGCCGCGACGTTGAGGACAATTCGCCAAAGCCGGTGACTTGGATTTCACCGACGCTTTCTGGCGTCCTTTGCGCACAAGTTGATTAATGGTTGGCATGTCAAAAAAGCTTGTCGCGCAACGGGGATTGCAGGCGACAAAAAATCCGCCCGGGCTTACGTGACCCTATCACGCACCCGATGCGGGAGCGGCAATATAGGAGACTTGTTTAGGGCCGCAAGAATATTTTCCGCGCATTTTCTCCGGGAAACACGAATCGCGAAAAAGTCCGAAGTGCGCGGAGATGATTCGACCAATTAAACAGACGAATTTGCGATCGAGTTAAGCTGTTCCCATCGCGCATAAAGTTGCGGAACACGATCCCTCGCGGCCTGCAGTTCGCCGTCGTACTTTTTGAACTCGGCGCCGCGCTCTGCGAAAAACATCGGATCAGCGAAGACCGCTTCGATGCGGGCGACTTCATTTTCCGCAGCGAGAATCGTCGCTTCCATTGCTTCGAGTTCGCGTGCTTCCTTCCACTTCAGTTTTCGCGGCCTCGGCCCTGATGGAACGACAACTGAAGACATTGCCGTCTCCGGAATCGGAACCAGCGTCGATTGCCTTTCCAGATACCGATCGTAATTCCCAACTGAATATTGGAGTTCCCCACCCTCCGCAAAGGCGAGGATCGCGGTGCAGACGCGATTCAGAAAATATCGATCGTGACTGACGACAACGACGCTGCCGCCAAAACCCGCCAGCGCTTCCTCCAGCAGGCGCAAAGTTCCGAGATCCAGATCATTCGTCGGCTCATCGAGCACCAGCACATTCCCGCCGCGCTTTAAAATCTTCGCCAGCAGCACGCGGCTGCGCTCACCGCCGCTGAGCTGATAAATCTTCGTGTTGATGCGCTCCTCTGTGAAAAGGAAACGCCGCAGATAACCGCGCAACGAAATGTTCTCTTCGCCGAGCCGAACGTATTCGCTCCCCTCGCCCACTTCTTCCCAGACCGTTTTATTGTCGTCGAGCAACAGTCGATTCTGATCGACGTAGTTAACTTCCGTGCGCGCTCCGATTTCAACCTCGCCCCTGGTCGGCGCGAGTTGACCAAGCATGATCTTCAGCAACGTCGATTTTCCGAGGCCGTTGCGTCCAACAATTCCGAGTCGTTCGCCCGCCTTGAGATTGAGCGAGACGTTCTCGAATAGCGTGCGGCCGCCGAGTTCCATCCCCACCTCACGCAATTCGATGACGCGATTTGCCAGCTTCGGAGCCGGAGGAATAATCAGGTCAACATCGAGTTCCGTCTCCGGCGGTTGTTCCGCCACCATTTCAAAATATCGCTCAACGCGATCAACCGATTTCGTGCGGCGCGCGCGCGGCGCCTTGCGCACCCACTCCAATTCGCGCTTAAGAAATTTCTGGCGCTTATGTTCCTGCATCTCTTCGACCGCGGCGCGCGCGGCACGGGCGAGCAAGTAGTCCGTATAATTGCCGTCGTAGCTGTAAAACTTTCCGCGCGACAACTCGACCACGCGCGTCGCGATGCGATCGAGAAAATAACGATCGTGCGTCACGAAAAGACAGGTGCCCGAATAGCGCGCGAGAAAATCTTCCAGCCATTCGATCGAGCCGGTGTCGAGATGGTTCGTCGGTTCGTCGAGCAATAGAAAATCCGGACGCGCCAGCAGGGCACGGCAAAGCGCCACGCGCCGTTTCTCACCGCCGGAGAGGTCGTGCACCACGCGCTCCGCATCGGGCGCATGCAGATTTGTAATCAAGCTTTTGGCGCGCTGCTCCAGGTTCCAACCGTCGAAATGCGAAATTTGATCAAGCACGATTCCACTCCGCGCACCTTCGGGCGGCAGCCGTTCGTATTCCTCGATCAAATCCAGAACGCGTTGGGCGCCGGCGAGAATGTTATCGTGGACCGTCGCGCTCTCTTCGAGCTCGAACATCTGCGGCATGTAACCAGTAACGAGATCGCGGCGCGGATTAAATTCGCCGCCGTCCGGCTTCATCACGCCAGCCGCGATCTGCAGGAATGTCGATTTTCCCGAGCCGTTGCGACCAACCAGGCCTACGCGTTCGCCTTCTAGAATAGT
>JBBQHM010000011.1:0-37275 GCA_038323965.1 Chthoniobacterales bacterium
CTAGAACGTGAGGGACGAGCGGAGGCCAACCTGATTGTCATAGAAACTGAATGAACTAAAAGAGCTATCGGAGCTATCATTCTGGCGCCGCAGATAATACGCGCCTACCGACCAGAATCTAGTGACAGCCATATCGACCGAAGGCTGGACGAAGTAGTAATTATCGTTGCGGCTGGATTCGATACCGAAAAGGGTGCTGAAATAATCAGAACGCTCGTAGCCAAGGGTAACGCCGAACGCGAAGCGCTGAAGGAAGCGTTGATGCGCGCCAAGAATAAACGTGGTCGATGAGAAATCCTGACCGCCAAGGACGGCGGAGTTCATGGTGCTACGGGAGGCGTTGATGTTGATGGCGGTGCCATCGAAGGGCGAGAATTTCGCGCCGACGTCAAACACCGGAGTGACGTAAGTCGAACGCTGACCGTCGAACTGCCGGAATTCGACGCCGCCAGTGGCGTTAACGGTAATTTTTCCAGTGACTTGATATTCGAGGCGTGCGGCCGCCTGCTCGAAAGTCTGGTCGGGGTTCGGCTGCTCGACCGCGTTATATCCGACGCCACCACCAACGCCGAGAGTGAGCTTGGGCCCGTAGTTGTAGTTGAGAAAGGCATTCGCAAAAAATGACTCGGAACTGATCAGACTATTGTAGTCGTACGCGGTCGCACCGAGCTGGCTGCTAACGAAAGTTTTACCGGCGAGGTAGTAGCTGGCGTCGAGGCGAGTAGTAAAAATGTTAACCCGTGTCCGGCCGCCGACGTCGAGATTCACGCGATCATTTACCGGGCCATTGCCGGTCGCGAGATCGAGGTTGGTGCCATCCAGGATCTGGACGTCCTGCTTCAGGTTCAGGGTCAGCCGGCTGAAGCGATACTGAGCTTCGAGGTGGACAAGTTGCTGAATGGCGTTGGCCTCATCATGATCGGCGTAAATGAAGGCACTGGGCGCGTAGACAAATTGCAGATAGTTTTCCTGGTGACCGGTGGTGTCGCCGAACGACAGCATCAAGGCGGGCTCGATCACCGTGGTAAAATCCGAGACGCGGTTTGAGCTGCTGATGTTGATATTATCGTCGTAGATGCTGCGAACGCCGAGCTTGAGCTCGTAATGAAAACGGCGCGTAGAGCCTGACATGTCGACGCCGTTCGCCGGTGCCGCCTGCTCTGCGGGATCCGCCACGGGTAGTTCCGGGTTTACCTCCGCCATCGGTTCATTGCCGGATGGCTGGACCGCCGCGTAGGCGACGCCGGAACTGCCACGAAGCGCGTCTTGCGCCCCAACGAAGGGCACAAAAGTAAGTGCCATTCCGGCAAGCAAGGAAGAGCAGGCGATCAAGCGATGTCGGTGCATGGGAGCTGGGAGAGACACGTAATTTAAGGGAAAAAACAGCGCTATGCTTAGCGTGCGGAGAGCATTGTCGCAAACATGGAGTCGCGAGGGAAGGGATTTGCGCCTGGCCGCGAAATCAGGGGCCTGCTTGCTCCGGGGAATTCACGCTACCTTCGCTGGAAGAAAAGTTGGCCGGGCTGATAGATCCCGATCCGCCGAAAAAGCCTTCGGTTTCTTCGCTGGAGTGATGCGACCAGGCGGCGAGCACGCTACTGCCGGCAATGGCTTCGAGGATCGCCAGTTTTTGATCGGGGGCGGCGAGAATCGATGCGGCGATGATGCAGTCACGTAATTCGGGATTTGCCTCGACCGCAGACTGCGCAATTTCGACGGCAGCCCCCGGGTTTGCCTCGATGGCGGCCTTGATGATTCGATCCACGACCGAGCAGAGAAGCGGCCGGTTGGATTTGGTTTTAGCCGTCGCGGCCAAGACCGCGGCGTTGACGATTTTGGCGGCGAGATCCGGGCGAGAGCGCACGGCCGACGCGGTGTAATTGGGCAACTCGCGGGGTTGCACTCGCATCGCCACTGCCCCGAAGGCTCGGACGAAATGGGCCAGCGTAGCGGTTTGATTGGAAACGGATCCGCTGACAATCACGGCCTTGAGGATTTCTTCCGATGGCGCCGCCATGGAAGGTCCCACCAGCAGGGCTGAAAACGCGAACATAACAAATCGCGAGGCAGCGTTAGAAAGATTAGGAGAGTTCCGCACAGATACCTCCTAAGCTAAATCTGCGCCGCGGCTCCGGTGAAAATATCGAAACCGATCAGCGCTTTGCGTGGGGCAGTACGTCACGCAACTGACTGCGCAGTTGCCGCAGTTTTTGCTCGGTTTCAAGGGTATCGGAAATCTCCTGTTGAGCGCGAGCGTCCGCCGCCGCTGCGGCGATCACCGCTGAGTCGGCAGACCATTCTCCCACGGACGATGCGTCGACCGGCGCTGGGTTTTTCCCGGGTGGCGCGAAGCTCATGAAACCGGTTACGGCCGTCAGCCGCGTCCGACGATCGTCGACGTCTATGACAAACACGCAATCGTAATTGGTAGTGAGGGTTCCGAAAGGAGTTTCGATCCTGAAATCCGGTTCCGCTGCCACGTCCAGCCGTTCGTGGGCAACGGTCAACGAGCCGCGCCGGAGGGCGGAGTGGGCGACTCGGCGACGCATCGCCTCGCCCGTCTCATTGCCATCTTTGGCCAAGGACAGAGCTCCGATTTCCAGTTCCGTAGCCTGATGAAGCTGGATCAGCGCATTCGGCAGAAGCGCGATTGCAGCTTCACCTACCGGGCTGGTTTTGACAACGTCGCCGCGGTGGAGATAAGAGGAGGCTGGAACGTCCTCGAAGTCTGCCCGGCCCACGCGCCTGATCTCTGCGCCGTGAGCGGAAAGGAAGGTGGCGAGGACTGG
Organism: Chthoniobacterales bacterium; assembly: GCA_038323965.1. Lineage (GTDB taxonomy): Bacteria > Verrucomicrobiota > Verrucomicrobiia > Chthoniobacterales > UBA10450 > JBBQHM01. The sequence goes on from JBBQHM010000011.1 coordinate 2,790, forward strand.
CTGACTGACTTCACGCCAGCATCCCGCGCACGACGCAGCAAGAAATCCAAGGACGACGAGGCGACCTAACACGGGTCGCGACATTGACACCACGCTTAAGCTTCGCCCGAACAGCCGCGTCGACGCGCGCGACTCAGCGCCCGAGCGAAGGTGTTCGGATGAGGGCGTCGGGTCTAACCGCCACCGGTGCACGGACCACCGATCACGTCACCATGCGCCTGATGGGCAGGGACCGCGGAATTCCCCACACAGATGACTTTTCCGTTATGGGTGACGTAAGTCTTCTTACCGGAATTCTCTGGGGACTGAGTGGAACTTGTCGTGCTGGTGGTGCCGAGCGGACAGGGTTCCGGCGTTGGGGTCGCTTGAGAGGCGGCGAAAACAAACGAAGCACCGGCGCAAAATAGCGCGGCAACAAGCACTCGGCGTGGGATATTTAGAAGGAGAGTCATTGAGAAACGATGAGGTGTTTTCTGTTCGAGGGCGGATTCTATGGGAATTGTAAAGGGTGGCAAGCTTTTTCCGCGACTTTATCGAAAATGGCAGCGCGTACGGGAGTCGAACCCGTGGCCACGACCGCCAATATATAGCTTTTTCTGTAGAGGTAGTCGACTTCCGCCGTCGCCAGAGGCCGTTGGCCTTCACGCCGGTATTCGAGAACAGACGGCGTTAGGACTTTAGGATGCTGCGTCGGTCCGAATAGGTCGGATTGCGAACGTCATCATCCGCCGACCCTCGAGGATTCCTTTAGCGCTTGTAAAAGATTCCAAAAGCCTGTAGTTTTGGTGCATGAAAACGACCGTGGATATTCCTGAGACGACTCTTCGCGACGCGATGAAGTTTCTAAAAGCGAAGACCAAACGGGAAGCGATCCTCGCGGCGCTGGACGAGTTTAACCGGAAACGGCGCATGGCGAGTTTGGTGAAGCACCTTGGAACGTTCGGTATTGGTGGCGCAAGTCACATCCGGTAGCAAGCACGGGCGTGCATCCCGTATCCCGCACCGCGATACGGCAACAGCGCTTGGGCTATCGGTTCTTTCGGCGCAGGCCGGACAACAGGAGGCGCAGTCGGGTTGTTGTTTCATCGCGATCGATGCGACCGGCAGCGACGTCAATGACGAGGCACTCCCACTCTTCCACCGGAAGTTTCGCGGCAGGCAGGTGCCCGTTGATCTCCAGGAACAACAGGCAGGAGGCCAAAGCAGTTCGTTTATTCCCGTCTATAAAAGGATGGTTGCGGCAGAGGTAAAAGAGATAGGCGGCTGCGACGTCAATCGGGCGTGAAATGAGCCGTCTACCAGCCATTGTCGCCTGCGGCGCCGCGACCGCCGATTCAAGCAGATTTTCGTCTCGAATCCCAACCGCGCCCCCATGCGCGAGCAACACCTCAGCGTGGATCGCCTTCACTGCCTCGGCAGAGAGGTGGGTGAGCACGTTTAGGCGAGGCGCTGAAAAAGAGCAGAGTTTTTGCGGATGATCGACTTCGCGCTGGCGGCTGCTTTTGCGGGATCGAGACTCGGACGAACGGGAGTGAGAATGATGGTGCCTCCTTCATGGACGGTAACGGTCAACCGGTCGCCCGCTTTGACGCGCGCCAGGTCCATCAGCGTGCTGTCGAAAATAATGCCATGCGAGTTGCCCACTTTTGAGATCGTCTTCGTCACTAAGTAATACTATGTTTTACCTCCGACGCGCGTCAAGCCTCTTGATTGTTACCACCCCGTTGATATCACGCGGGCTTTACACCCGCTGGTTGCCTCAACCTTAAATGGCAGCGCATACGGGTATGTAACCCGTCGCCAGAGGCTGTTGGCGGGCACGCCGGCAATCAAGAACAGATGACGCAGGAGTATAGGATTATGCGTCGGTTCGAAGATAGATCGGCGTCTGAACGTCATCATCCGCCGATACCGCCCAGGGATTCCTTTAGCGCTTGTAAAAGATTCCAAACGCCTGTAATGCTGGCGCATGAAAACGACCGTGGATATTCCTGAGACGACTCTTCGCGACGCGATGAAGTTTTTAAAAGCGAAGACAAAACGGGAAGCGATCCTCGCGGCGCTGGACGAGTTTAACCGGAAACGGCGCATGGCGGGCTTGGTGAAGCACTTTGGAACGTTCGATTCGATGATGTCGAACGACGAGATCGAGGCACTCGAAAGCGGCGGCTCGAAAACTGGACGGAAACCCTCTCCCGGTAAGCGCAGATGATTCTAATCGAGACATCATCTTGGATTCACGCGCTGCGTCGGACGGGAGACGACCAGATTCGCAGCCGAGTTCGTCGCCTCGTGGAGAATGGACAGGCTGCCTGGTGCGCCATGGTCCGTCTGGAGTTGTGGGCCGGGGTAGGGGACGAGCAGGAGCGCAAAGTGCTCACCAACTTTGAGCATCACATTCCCGACCTCAGGATCAACGATGAAATTTGGCTCGACGCGTGTGAACTTTCGGGCCGTTGCCGGAAGGCCGGCAAAACGGCGCCCCCGTCTGACCTTCTTATCGCTGCGTGTGCACGGCATCACGGCGTCGAAATCGAAACCGCCGATGCGCATTTCGATTTCCTGATGAAGCTTTAGTCTCTATCGACGGAAGCAGTCCTAACGAAGGGTTTGATGCTCCAGCTCAGATACCACGGGGAGCTTTGTCGCCGCCACTGCTCGAGCACGCGCGGCAGGTTTCATGAAACTCGGAGTCCGATCGGCAGCATAATCAGGACGTTAGTACCGTCTACGAACACCTAAGTCTCGTTCATCGCTTCCAGCAAAGCGTCGCGATTTGCGAAGTTCACGCGGTGACCGCCGCTGCGCAGTGTCGGCAGCTTCGACGCCGGCCCAGCGTTCCCGGTCTGAAAGAGAAGCCGCAGGCCGGCTTCGACCAGCTCCGACATTGTGCGCTGTCGCCGAGCCGCTTCCTCGCGAAGGCGCGCCATCACCGTGTCGTCGATGTTCAGCGTTATTTTGATATGGGAAGCCCTACAGCGGGTATGGAAGCAACTCAATGCGGTAGTCATGATGGCAACACCTGGGGAAATCTGTCGCATGAGCGACGCCCCGGTTGAGAACGTGAATGTTTTTCAGAAACTTCTTCGCGCCGCGATTGAGTTTTTAAAAGCGAAGGACAAACGGAATGCGATCCGCGTGGCGCGCGACGAGTTTATCCGGAAAAGGCGCATAGTCGGCTTGGTGAAGCACTTTGGAATCTTGGCGAGTTTACAATAAAAACATAAACTCCTTTAACTGCATCAAACTGGTAACGCTCCGTACATCGCTGCGACTATCGCGGACACCGGCCATGCTGGCCTTTATCCTTGGCGTGCTGCACGCGGGGCGGTGCGCGTGGTCGCGGGTGATGCACCCGTGACGGGGTCCTAGGCGCTGCGAGTTCACGCGTAGCGTGACATCGGATCCAGCCAATGTGCCGCATTCCGACGAGCTGACGGGTTCGAACCTCGTGTGCGTTTCGCTGCGGTTTCCGCAGCTATAGTTTGAATTAACACAAAGAATGTGGGTAATGGCAGCGCGTACGGGAGTCGAACCCGTGCACCTGCCTTGAGAGGGCAGTGTCCTAACCACTAGACGAACGCGCCGTAATCCGGCTGACCGTAAGACATTCTCTCCGGTCGGCAACTTTGCGCCACCTACTGGGACTTATCTTTCTTTTTGTGATGCCTGGGTTTCGGAGTCGCGGAGAGTCCGGCAATGGGACGGACGCGTGGCTGGGCGGTGGACGAAATGTGAGCCTGTTCTTCGGTATCAATGAATTTTCGAAGGTCAGCGCTCGCGGCGAGCGATCGCATCCGGGAATAAAGGCTGGAGTAGTAGGCGCGAAGCAGTTCACGCTTAGCGGCATCGGTGGCCGCGGTATCGGCGGTTTTGCGCGCGGCAACCAATTCCGGCTCGCGAATCACGCGATTCTTCAGGTCGCGCGCTTCGAGGCGCAGGCGGTTCTCGTCGGCTTCCTTGCCGAGGGAACTTTTATGGAAGGCTGCATCCAGTTGCGACAAAGCCGGCATCGAATCCAGCTTGGGAATATCGGGTGGCGGCGTTTCACCCGGCATTACGCTTTGCGCCGGGATCAGCAAATCGGGGACAGGCGTTGGACTTGGTGTTGGCGTGCTGGCGAGGGCGGAGGCTGCCTCCTGGCCGCAGGCAAAGCGGGTCAGGAGTAAACCAAGACAGATAAACAGCGTGGATTTCGCTCTCATAAAGGTGGTCGGGGTGACAGGATTCGAACCTGCGACCTCCTGGTCCCAAACCAGGCGCTCTACCAAGCTAAGCTACACCCCGTTTGCTCAAGGAACGTTAACTTCCACGATGCGCGCTTGATCTATCACGCTGCGACCTTCGGCGCATCCGGAAACTTCGCCGGCTCATATCCAAGATTCGCGGCTAGCCGCTTCTCGACGGCGGCCATGCCTTCGCTGCGACGCTCCGCGTAATCGCGGACCTGGTCTCCTGCCATCGATCCCACGCCAAAATACTTTGCGTCGGGATGAGCAAAATAGAAGCCGCTGACGCTCGCGCCGGGATTCATCGCGTATGATTCTGTCAGTTCTACTCCGGCATTTTTTTCGGCGTCGAGCAGAGAAAAAAGAGTCGTCTTGTCGATATGATCAGGGCAGGCGGGGTAGCCGGGGGCCGGACGGATCCCACGATATTTTTCGCGGAGTAAATCTTCCCGCGACAACTTTTCGCCGAAGCCCCATGCGATCCGCGCCTGTCCGTGCAGATATTCAGCGAACGCTTCCGCCAGACGGTCGGCCAGCGCCTTGGTCATGATCGCGTTGTAATCGTCGTGCCCGGCTTTGTAGCTGTCGGCCAACGCGTCAGCACCGATGCCAGCCGTCACCGCAAAGCCACCAAGATAATCATTTCCGGCGGACGAAATGTAATCGGCGAGACAGTGGTTGAATTGACCCGCTGGCTTCGGCATTTGCTGGCGCAGAAAATAAAACTTCGCGCGTTGCGGACTGCGCGCATCGTCCGCGAAAATTTCCACATCATCGCCCAGCGACCGTGCCGGCCAAAAGCCGAACACACCACGCGCTTCGATACTTTTGTCGCGCACAATCTGGTGCAGTAACCGCTGGGCATCCTCAAAAAGCTCCCGCGCTTGAGGACCGACGACGGTGTCATTGAAAATTGCGGGATAACGTCCCCGCAATTCCCAGGTGTGGAAAAAGGGCGACCAGTCGATGTATTCCACCAGCGTTTCGAGCGTCACATGCTGGGGAGCGCACGCGGCCCGCGTGCTGGTCTCGACCGCTGGCCGAGACGCTTCTGCATTCGACGACCACACCCAGCGATAATCTTCAGTGGGGCCGACGACCTTCGCGTCCCATGGATTCCGCGTGATGTAGTTAAACTTTTCATGAAGGTCCGACTCGGAGCGGATCACTCGATCGAACGATTCGCGCTCCCACACCGCGCCATTCTCGCCGCAGACTTTGTTGATCTCGTGGGCGGTGAACGATTTGACGGTCTGAAGGATCTCCGTGAGCGAGAAAAACTCCGGCGTGCCATCGCCATTGGTCTCCTTCACCTTCGGTTCGATCAAAAGGTGGACGTGATCCGGCATGACGCAGGCGGCGTAGAGTTCGTAACGGCGATCGTTCCAATGCAGGATGCAGTTGAGGGCGATATCGCGCGCGGGTTCGCTAAGGCTGCGTCGATCTGACGTGCTCCAGGTAATGGCATACTTCGACCATGGCCGTTCGAAATGCGGCAGCCGCCGTTTCGAGTAACGCGTAGCAGAGGTTTCCGGCGGGCCGCCGGAAACAGCACGCGAGCCGCGTGCGCTCCCCGGAGTTTCGCGCGGCCGCGTGGAGTATACACGAAGACCTAACGAATCCGGCCGCGGCGGGGTGTAGTTCGACCAATCGATCGCAATGCGATTGGCGCGAGCCGCTGCGATCGAGATCAGCTTCTTCGATCGCGTTTTCGCGGCGTGCTCTTCACGTAGCCGCGCGTGGTCGGCCAGAGTTTGCTCGGCGAAGCTATGTTGCAGCTGCGGATTCAGCAGGCTGTTTACAACTCCAACCGCACGCGAGGCGTCGAGCACATGCACCACGCTCTTATTATAGTGTGGCGCGATTTTCACCGCGGTATGCGCGCGGCTCGTCGTCGCGCCGCCGATCAGCAGCGGGATGCGGAATCCCTCACGCTGCATCTCCTGGGCGACATGAGTCATTTCATCGAGCGAAGGGGTGATCAATCCGCTTAACCCGATGACGTCCGCATTCTTCTCTCGCGCCGCGGCGAGAATCTGCGGGGAGGAGACCATGACGCCGAGATCGATGACTTCGTAATTATTACATTGCAGCACGACGCCGACGATGTTTTTGCCAATGTCGTGCACATCGCCCTTTACTGTCGCCATCACGATTCGTCCCTGCGGTTTGGCGCCGGCGCTTTTTTCCGCCTCCATGAACGGCATGAGGTACGCGACCGCGCGTTTCATCACGCGCGCGCTTTTCACGACCTGCGGCAGGAACATCTTACCGGCACCAAAAAGATCGCCGACGATGCTCATTCCGTGCATGAGCGGCCCCTCGATGACGTCGAGCGGACGGGTGGAATTTTTGCGCGCCTCTTCGGTATCGGCTTCGATGAAATCGACGATTCCCTTCACTAGCGCATGCGAAAGACGGTCCTGCACCGAACCAGCACGCCACGCTTCCGCGGCGACTGGAGTCTTGTCCCTGGCTTTTACGCCCTCGGCAAAATCGACCAAGCGCTCCGTCGCGTCCTCGCGGCGGTTGAGCAGGACGTCTTCCACGCGCTCGCGCAGGTCCGGCTCGATCTCTTCGTAAACCGCGAGCTGTCCTGCGTTCACGATTCCCATGTCGAGCCCGGCTCGAATCGAATGGTAGAGAAAGGCGGAGTGCATCGCTTCCCGCACCGCGTTGTTGCCGCGGAACGAAAATGAGACATTCGAGATGCCGCCGCTAACTCGCGCTCCGGGGAGGTTGGCCTTTATCCAGCGGGTCGCGGCGATGAAATCGACGGCGTAGTTGCGGTGTTCATCCAGACCAGTCGCGACGGTCAGGACGTTCGGATCAAAAATGATATCGTTCGCCGGAAATCCATTTCCCGTTAGGAGGTCGTACGCGCGTTGACAAATCTCCATGCGACGTTCCAGCGTGTCAGCCTGGCCACGTTCATCGAAGGCCATCACGATCACAGCCGCGCCGTAGCGCCGGATCAATTTGGCGTGCTGCAAGAATTCGGCTTCACCGTTTTTGAGCGAGATCGAATTCACCACCGCCTTGCCCTGCACGCATTTTAAGCCGGCCTCGATCACGCTCCATTTTGAGCTATCGATCATCATCGGGATGCGCGCGATTTCCGGTTCGCTGCCAATCGCGTTCATGAAACGGGTCATGGCCGCTTCGCCTTCGACCAGCGCCGCATCCATATTCACATCGAGAATGTTGGCGCCGCTGGTGACCTGCTGGCGCGCGACGGCGATAGCGGAGTCGTAGTCGTCAGCCAGGATGAGTTTGGAAAATTTCGGCGAGCCCGTGATGTTGGTGCGTTCGCCGACGATCACGAACCCCATCTCGGGCGTAATGTTCGTCGGCTCGAGACCGGCGAGTTGCAACGTGCGGGGAGTCTCTTCTTCGGTGGGAAGCGCACGCGCCTCGCGTGCAGTCTTCGGCGCCCCCGCCGAAGACATCTCCGGCGTCCATAACCACGCATAATCGTCGTCCGGGCCAACGATATTCGCGTCCCAAGGATTGCGACAAATGTAGGAAAACTTCTCCTGCAGATCGGCTTCCGAACGAATCAATTGGTCGAAAGATTCTCGCTCCCAAACCGCGCCGCTGGCGCCGCGCAGTTTCGCGATTCGGTGAGCCGTAGTGGACTTAATCCCGTGCAGAATGTCGCTGAGCGACCAGAAGACAATTTCGTCGCTCATTTCGCCGGACTTTACCTGCGGCTCGATCAATAGATGGACGTGATCGGGCATGACACAGGCAACGTAGAGTTCGTATTGCCGGCGCTCGTGACCGTGGAGGATGCTGCGCAGCACGATGTCTTTCTCGTCTGAGGACAAGGGATGGCGTTCCTGTGCTGAGAAGGAGACGGCATACTTGCCCCATGGGCGCTCGAAGTGAGGTAAGCGGCGCTTCGAGTAGAGAACCGGCGAAGATATTTCCGGCGGGGCGCCGGAAACAGCACGCGAGGCGCGTGCGCTCCCCGGAAGGGAACGCGGCGGCAATCCTCGCACCGCTTCCGCGATCTTCGCGATGTGCGCTGGCGTCGTGCCGCAGCAACCACCGACGATATTGAGCCAGCCGTTCGCGGCCCATCGCTGCAACTTCGGAGCGAGCGTCTCCGGAGTTTCGGGGAATCCCGTTTCGGAAAGCGGATCCGGCAATCCGGCGTTCGGGTAGGCGCTAACGAAAGTTGTGGCAACATGCGCGAGCTCCTCGATGAAGGGTTCCATCTCATCGGGACCAAGCGCGCAGTTCAATCCCACCACGAGCGGCGCGGCATGCGCAGTGGAAGTTAGAAACGCCTCTACCGTTTGCCCGCTTAAAGTACGACCTGCGCGATCGGTGACAGTGCCCGAGAGGAGCAAGGGAATTTTCCGGCCCGTGGCTTCGAATGCATCCGCGATTGCGAACAGCGCCGCCTTGGCGTTAAGGGTGTCGAAGACTGTCTCAACGATTAGTAGATCGACCCCTCCTTCGAGCAAACCATCAACCTGGTCGCGATACGACTGCTTAAGCTGATCGAAAGTTACGGCGCGGAACGCAGAATCATTGACGTCCGGCGACAAGGAAGCAGTAACGGGAAGCGGCCCCAGCGCGCCCGCGACGAAACGCGGGATATTTGTTTCATTGGCTACGCGTTCGGCCGCGCGGCGCGCGATAATCGCGGCGTTGAGATTCATCTCGTGCAAGAGCGAGCGAAGTTCAGCATCGTCCACGACCTGCTGGAAGAACTCTGGATCCTTGCGCCCCGCTTTCGGCACGGCCGAGAAGAAGAAATCGTGCAGGCCGATCGTGGTCGCGCTGAAAGTATTCGTCTCGATGACGTCGGCCCCGACGCGAAGGTATTCTTCGTGGACGCGCTCGACCGCCTCCGGGCGAGTGAGCAGGAGGACTTCATGCGCGCCTTTGAGATCCTTACCGCGCCAATCCCGGAAGCGCTCGCCGCGATAATCGGATTCCGTCAGGCCGAGCCGTTGCAGCGTCGTGCCCATGGCGCCATCGAGGATGACGATGCGTTCGCGCAATAATTTCTCGAACGGGTGCAGCACAAGGAGAAACAAACCAGTTTCCATGCCGCGATCAAGAAACAAATTGACGCATCATGATACGTCAATATGTCTGTGCTTCCTCCTCCGCCTGCGGCATCGCGGCAAAAAATGCCGTCATCCCGAGCGAAGCCGAGGGACCCCGTGGAATAACTGGCCGCGCCTCTAATACTGATACGGGCTGCCTCGGCTTTCGCTCGGGATGACCGGTAAGTGGCACGTTGCGCTTTCCAAGAGCGAGCCCGTTGACTAAACCAGTGCCATGGAAGCGTGGCGCCTCTTTCGCTCGTTGAATCGCGACCAGCGCAACACGTTTATCGCCTGTTTCCTGGGCTGGGCGCTCGATGCCTTCGACTTTTTTCTCCTGACTTTTGTGCTGCCCCCGCTCGCGCACGAATTCGGCTGTTCGATCGCGCAGATGGGTTATGCGATCACGCTCACGCTCGCGATGCGTCCAGTAGGCGCGTTCATTTTCGGCCTGCTGGGCGATCGCTTCGGCCGTCGGACGCCGTTGATGATCGATATCATCTTTTATTCCATCATGGAATTGCTCACGGCTTTCTCACCGAGCTTCACCTGGCTCCTGATTTTCCGCGCGCTCTACGGGATCGGCATGGGAGGCGAATGGGGACTGGGCGCGTCGTTGGCCATGGAAACATTGCCCGTCGCTGCGCGTGGTCTTTTCTCGGGAATTCTCCAGCAAGGTTACGCGTTTGGTTACCTGCTCGCGGCTGTCGTCTACTGGATGATCTTCCCGCACTTCGGTTGGCGCGGACTTTTCGTCGCCGGCGCGATGCCCGCGCTGCTAGTCATTTACATTCGCGCGAAAGTCCCGGAATCGCCGTCATGGCTGCGGGAGCGGAAAGGAAGTGGTCATTTCTGGCGAAACACCGGCGCGATCATTCGGCAGCATTGGCTGCTCTTCATCTATGTCGTCGTCCTCATGACGGCCTTTAATTCGATGTCGCACGGGACGCAGGATCTCTATCAGACTTTCCTGGGCGAACAGCGCGGTTTTAGCGTTGGGATGAAGGCGACGATCGGAATCATTTACGCGATTGGGGCGATCTGTGGCGGAACGGTAGTCGGGCATCTTTCGCAGAAATACGGAAGGCGCCGCGCGATTATTGGATGCGCATCGATCGGCCTGCTGCTGATTCCGCTTTGGCTTTTTTCACCAACGATCTCGCTTCTCGTCATCGGCGGATTCGCGATGCAATTCATGGTGCAGGGCGCGTGGGGGGTTGTGCCCATTCATCTGAACGAACTTTCGCCCGCGGGGGTGCGCGGCACGTTCCCGGGATTTGCGTATCAGCTGGGAAATCTGCTCGCGGCGAATACCGCCGTCATCGAAGCGAAACTTGCGCAACGTTTCCGCGGGGCCGGCGGGCAGCCGGATTACGCGAAGGGGATGGCGATCTTTGCTGCCGTGATTTTCGTCGCGCTCATCGTGGTCGCGGCGCTGGGGCGGGAAGAGCGCGGCAAAGATTTTTAAGGCCGCTTCAAGGTCGCCGGCGCCAGGCCAGGACCGGATTCCGACGCGGGCGCGGTTGGCGCGCTGGCATCCGCCGGCTGACTGTTCTCGCGCACTTTATAAACGCCCGATCCATAACGGGCCTCGACGATGGCTTCCGCAATTTTGTCGGCCAGCACTTCACGATAATCGGAGCTGCGCGCCTCGCGGCCCTCGGTGCGGTTGCTTAAGAAGCCGCACTCCACCAACACCGCCGGGATGGTCGCCTTGCGCAGGACGCGATAATCGGCCCGCCGCACCCCGCGGTTTACTGCGCCGCGCATGGTCATGAGTTTGTCCTGGATGCGCTGCGCAATCGGCCGCGCCGACGAGGCATGATAGTACGTCTCGCAACCACGGATTCCGCGACGTGACGTATCGTTGAAATGGATACTGACGAAGATGGCGTTCTTCTGGCGGTTTTCGATGTCGACCCGCTCATCGAGCGGGACGTAGACATCGCCGGAACGCGTCATCACCGTTTTAAATTCCGACTCGCGTAACTTGCGGGCCAGCCGCGTCGCGACATCCAGCGTCGCATTTTTTTCCGGCGGGCCGGAACGTTTGGAAGCACCGCTATCGCGCCCACCATGGCCGGCATCGACTACGACCGTCGTAAACGTGCGGCTGGTGTCGCGGATACTCGCGTTCCGCGTCGAGGCGCACCCGCCCAGGGTCAGCGCTCCGGCGAGGATGATCATGTTTCTGGCAAGACGCATCATTCGCTAGAGTAAGTGCAGCGTTTCCGGCTGACAAAGAATTCTTCGCGCCTACCCGCTACGGTGCGCGGGAAGCAGAGAATCCGCTTGTTTTTTGACCGCTCCGACCTAAAGGCGTAGCTCTCTTTATGCTCACGCGATTCGCGATTCTTCCTCTCATTCTTGCTCTGAGTCTGCCGACGTGCAAAAAACACGAATCGTCTACGCCGAAGACTGCCGCTGAACCGGCACCGTCCAGTTCGACCGCAAGCAGCGAAGGTGCGGCGCCGACCTCTCCGGGCGCTTCTGCCGATGGTGCAATCGCGACGTCCGCTCCCGCTTCTGCGCCTGGAGCCAACGCGAAGGCGGCCGTCGATCAGACCGCCGAAGTGATCATCTACGGATATCATCGCTTTGTAAAAAAAGTGCACTCCGCGTGGACCGAAATTCTGCCGGAAGATTTCGAGAAGCAGATGCAGGAGCTGAAAAATCGCGGCATTCCGGTCATCTCAATGCAGGACATGCTGGCGTGGAAGCGCGGCGAGAAGAACATTCCGGCTCGAGCCGCGATCATTTCATTCGATGACGGCTGGAAATCGCAATACGAGGTGGCGTGGCCGATCATGAAAAAGTTCGGTTATCCGTTCACACTCTTTATTTATACCGAAGGCGTGCGCGGTGGGAAATTCGGTGGCGGCGAAGCGATCACGTGGGAGCAACTGGCCGAAATGCGTGACGCTGGAGTCGATATTCAGGCGCACACTGCCACGCACCAGGATTTGAAGAAGCCCTACGACAAGGTCACGAAGAAGCATCTTAATGCGCAAGAATATCAACAGTGGCTCGACGCGGAAATCGGCGGTTCGAAACAGCTGCTCGAGCAGCGACTGGGGATCAAGGCAAACTGCTTTGCCGTACCGTTTGGTAACTGGAATCAACAGGTCAAGGAAACTTCCATGCGGTCTGGATTCGAGGCGATGTTCACGGTCTACGGTCGGCCGATTACTTTCCGGACGCCGAACGATGCGATCGGTCGGTATTTGATGGAAGCGAACAAGCCGAAGGTCTTTACGGATGCGATCGCAGCGATCGCGACATCGGGTGGAAGCGGGGCTGCCCCAGTCGCGCAGATTGGTGCGACGAATCTCCAATCCAAGCCGGCGGACGGCGAAACGATTCGCAATGCGATGCCGCTGGTGACGGCGAACCTGACCGCGTTCGGAACGATTGACCAGGGTAGCGTGAAGATGCGCATGAGCGGCCTTGGCGTGGTGCCGGTTTCATTCGATCCCAAGACGCAGACTGCCTCCTATCAAGTGTCGCAAAAACTGCGTGATAAAAGTGTGACCGTGATCATCGAAGCGATGTCCGGCGGCAAGAAGGTGCAGGCACAATGGATGTTCGCGGTTGACGAAACCGGCTCGGCGCCCGCGCCGGCAGCGAGTCCGAAGAAGTAAGGCCGGCATGCTTTCTCCGAGGAGCGCACGCACTTTGAGTGCTGGTGATCGTGCCGATGCGACCGCTAACTTGCGGTCTTCCCGAGCGGAGCGAAGTGGAGTCGAGGGACCCCGTCGCACCGGTGTTATCGTAACGGGTCGTGCCGCCGCGGGGTCCCTCGGCTTCGCTCGGGATGACCGGTCGTAACGCGCTCTGATGTTTTCCCAACTCGGCGATAAACTTCAGGTCATCTTTAAGGACCTGCGTGGTCATGGGACGATCAGCGAGACGAATATCGACGACGCTCTGCGCCAGGTGCGGCTCGCGTTGCTCGAGGCCGATGTCGATTTCCAGGTCGCGAAGACGTTCATCGCCCGCATCAAGGACAAGGCGCTGGGCGAGGATGTGTTGCGCAGCGTGACGCCCGGGCAGCAGATCGTAAAAATCTTTCAGGACGAGCTGACCGCACTTCTCGGCGGTGACGCAGCGCCGATTAATCTCAACAAGCCGGCGCGGATTCTCATCGTGGGATTGAATGGCGCGGGTAAGACAACTTCGTCGGCGAAACTCGCAAAGCTGCTGAAGAAGCAGGGTCGCACGCCCGTCCTTATCGCCTGCGATTTGCAGCGACCGGCTGCGATCGAACAGTTGGCCACACTCGGCCGTCAGGTCGACGTGCCGGTTTACACGCCGCCAGCCGACGAGAAGGACGTCGTCCGCTCCGCGAAAACTAGTCTGGCCTGGTGCGAAACGCAGACACAAAATGTTGCGATTTTCGACACCGCGGGTCGACAGGAAATCGACGGCCCGTTGATCGAAGAGTTGAAGCGGCTACGCGACTTCCTGCAGCCGCAGGAAATCCTGCTCGTGGCCGACGCCGCGACGGGACAACAGGCAGTGAGTGTCGCGACGCATTTCAACGACGCCTTGCAGATCACGGGAATTATCCTGACCAAGCTCGACGGCGACGCGCGCGGGGGCGCGGCCCTTTCCATGCGCGCGGTGACCCAGCGACCGATCAAGTTCGCCGGCGTCGGCGAAAAGCTCGATCAATTCGAGGTCTTTGTGCCGGATCGACTCGCCGGCCGCATTCTGGGGATGGGCGATATCATTGGGCTGGTCGAGAAAGCGGCGGAAGCGATCGACGAGGAGGAGGCGGAGCGTCTCGGGAAGAAATTGCGGAACGCGTCGTTCGATTTCAACGACTTCCTGGCGCAGTTCAAAATGATGCGGAAACTGGGGCCGCTCGAGAATATCCTTGGCATGCTGCCCGGCATGAGTAACGTCCCGAACCTTTCAGTTGATGAAAAGCAGCTGAAAAGGACGGAAGCGATCGTGCTTTCGATGACGCCCGACGAGCGCGCGCGCCCCGACATTTTAAATGCACGGCGGCGGCAGCGAATAGCCCGCGGGAGCGGCAGCACGGTCACGCAGGTAAACGATTTACTGCAACGCTTCAATCAGATGCGGAAGATGATGAAGAGTACCGGTAAAATGAAAAAGATGATGGCGCAGATGCAGCGAATGAGGAATTAAACCATGGCAGTTTCAATCAGATTACGCAGAGAAGGCGCGAAGAATCGCCCCTATTATAAAATCGTGGTCGCCGATAGCCGGAGCCCACGCGATGGGAAATTTCTGGAGATCATTGGCAACTACGATCCCAAGAAAACCGATCACAACAGCACGATTAAAATCGATCGCGCCGAGTACTGGATGAGCAAAGGCGCGCAGCCTTCGGACACCGTGCGCAGTCTTTTGAAAAAGAATCGCAAGCAGGTCGCGGCCGCGCCGGCGGAACCTGTCGCCAATTAGTTATTCATGCGCGAATTCCTCGAGTTCGTTTTGCGTCAGCTCGTGGAGTTTCCCGACGAGGTGGTAATCACCGAGTTTCCGTCGGGCAAGACGGTGAATTTTCGGACAGCGATGCGTCAGAGCGATGTTGGTCGTGTGATCGGTCGCAACGGCCAGACCATTCAGGCGATCCGCGCTTTACTTTCGAGCGCCGCGGCACGGCACGATCAGCGCGCGACGCTCGAGATCGTCGAGTAAACAATTTCTACGCAGCACGCCTGCGTTATTTTCATTCGTCATGCGCGTCGACATCATCACGTTGTTCCCGGAGCTCTGCCGCGCGCCCTTGAGCGAGAGCATGATGAAGCGCGCGCAGGAAAGCGGTGCGCTCAACCTACACATCCATAACCTGCGGGAATGGACCACGGATAAACATCGCGTCGTCGACGATGCGCCGTTCGGTGGCGGGCAGGGGATGGTGATGAAACCCGAGCCAATCTTCGCGGCGGTTGAATCACTGAGAACCGAAAGTGCACACGTGATCCTGATGGCGCCGCAGGGGAAGCGTCTTGATCAGAACATGGCGCGCGAGTACTCCGCGCAAAAGCATCTTATTATTATCTGCGGCCATTACGAAGGAATCGATCAGCGGGTAGTCGAACATCTGGTCGACCAGGAAATTTCGATTGGGGATTACGTCCTGACCAACGGCGCCATCGCTGCTGCTGTATTTGTGGACGCGGTCGTTCGTTTACTGCCGGGAGTTCTGGGCGACGAACACTCCGCGCATGACGACTCATTTGCCACCGGTTTGCTGGAGGGTCCGCACTACACACGTCCCGCCGACTTTCGCGGTTGGAAAATCCCCGATGTTTTGCTTTCCGGAAATCATGCGGAGATCGCCGCCTGGCGCAAAGCGGAGTCACTCCGGCGCACCCGCCAGAATCGCCCCGATCTTCTAACCTAAGCTGCCGGCGGTGAACCGAGCACGATGCTCGCGTTGATGCCGCCGAAGCCGAAGGAATTGCTCATCACCATGCTGAGCCGGGCGGCACGGCCTTTATTGGGCACGACATCCAGGTCGCACGCAGCATCCGGGAGCTCGCGGTTTAAGGTTGGGGGGATGTGCTGGTGCTCAAGCGCGAGCGCGCAGATAGATGCTTCGATCGCTCCCGTCGCGCCGAGCGGATGGCCAGTGAATGCTTTCGTTCCGCTCACGGCAATTTTCTTCGCGTGCTCGCCAAAGACCTCTTTGATGGCAAGGGTTTCCGCGGCGTCATTCAGCTGCGTCGAGCTCGCGTGCGCATTGATGTAATCGATGGCTTCCCTCGCTACCTCAGCGTCGGCCAAGGCGTCGCGCATCGCACGAATACAGGAATCCGCGGTCGGCAACGGCGTGGTCATATGAAACGCGTCGTTGTTCAAGCTATAGCCAAGCACCTCGGCGTAGATATGCGCGCCACGTGCTCGTGCGTGCTCGAGTTCTTCGATCACGAGTGAGGCCGCGCCTTCACCCATGACAAAGCCATCGCGCTTCAGATCGAATGGGCGACAGGCGAGATCTGGCGCGCCGGTCCACCTGCTCATGGTCTTGATAATCGCAAAGGCGCCGAACGTGAGCGGGCTGACGGGAGCTTCCGCACCGCCAGCCACGACGACGTCCGCAAAATCATCGCGGATGTAACGAAGTGCTTCGCCGACTGCGACCGTGCCGCTCGCGCAACTGTTTGAGTTCGTTGTGCCAACACCGCGGAAGCCGAACTCAATCGCAATGTTGGAATGTGCTGATCCGCCGAAAACCTGTAACGCCAGAGTCGGATTCACGCCGCGCGTACCCTTCTTCAGGAACCTAATGTGTTGATCTTCCGCGTTGGCCACGCCTCCTAGTGCGGTGCCAAAACTGACACCGATCCGGTTTTGCGGATGCTCGCGCGAGTATTCGATGGCAGCGTCGTCCAGCGCCAGCTTGGCCGAAGCGACCGCGAATTGTGCGTAACGATCGAGACGCTTCAGCCGGTGCGGCGGAAAAAATTCCTCCGGCTTCCAATCCGGGATCGTGCCAGCGCAATGTGCGTTGAGCGTCGAGGTATCGAAGGTTGAGACGCGGGTGATTCCGCTTTTTTCCGCGAGAATTCCGCGCCAGAAGTTTTCGCGTCCGATGCCGATGCAGGTGATCGGCCCGACGCCAGTGATAACGGCGCGACGCGCTTTACCATTACTGCGCGCGCTCAACAAACTCTCGATTCTAAATACGCTTTCATGCACTGCAGGGTGCGGCTGGCAACATGATGGATGAAAAAGTTGCCGATGATCGGCTCCGCCACGGGCGCGAGTGCGGGCACGCGGAACTTCAGGTCGTGCACGATTTCGACAAGCACCCCTGCAGGCGAATCGGCGAAGCGCCAGACGACATGCATTCCCTTGGTGAAAGCCGCGCGATGATTGAAGTGCACGAGCATGTTCTCTCGATCGATCACTTCTTCAGCGGTCCAGGTGATGGGAATGCCAGAGCGGCGCGCCGACATCACGACGAGGTTCCGATCCGGGGACCGCTCGAGGTAGCGCACGTATCGATAGTGCGGAAGGATTTGTGGCCAAAGTTCCAGGTTGGCGGCCGTCTCGAAGATAAGGTTCTTCGGCGCGTGCATGATGATGGAGTTCGCTTTGTGCATCGGGTGGGCCGGAGATAGGTTCGCTTACTATGCCACTAGAGATGCGCACGGCATGCGAGAAGTGCGGCACGCCCCTTGGCGGAATGTCTGACGCATTCATCTGCGCCTACGAATGCACCTTCTGTCCAGCGTGCACCGCGGCCATGACCCACGTTTGCCCGAACTGGGGAGGTGAGCTGGTCAAACGACCGCGGCCGCACTGAAGGCGGGTGGGAGGCGTTTCTTTCCAAAGCGATAGGTCAGAAAACATTCTTCGCCCACGACCCTCATCGCGGCGAGCGAGCCGCGAATGCTCTTTGCTAAGAATTCCTTTGAAGTTCCGGTGAGCGTCGGTGCGTCCACACCGCCAAACATGAAAGGGGCAATCGTGAGATTGAGTTGATCGATCAGACCGAGCTCCAGCATCGAGCGAAACAGTGTGGCCCCGCCTTCGCACGCAACGTGTCGAACACCATACTCGAAACGCAATTGTCGCAGCATCCAGGCCAGATCGACGCTGCGCGAATCCGTCAGGTGCAGCGTCGCTTTTTTGCGCAGCGCGACCTGCGTTTTTTTCGGCATGCGGGTGGTGGAGAAGATCACGATAGGCGCAAAATCCGTTTGGAAAATGTTGAGCGTGGAATCGATGCGACCCGAGTTGGTAACGATGACGCGAATGGGATAGGCCGATTGTTTTCGCGCGATGCGTTCTTCGCGCAGCTCCGGTCTGGGGATTCCAAGTCTTACATTGTCCCTGGCCAGAGTGGTGTGTCCGATCAGCACAGCATCAGCCAGGGCGCGCTGTCGGATGAGGTGCTGCTTGTCTTCGCGCGAAGTGAAGTCCACCGGCGACAACGTCCGCGTGGTAATCTTCCCGTCCGCAGTCATCGCAAATGTCGCGGCGACAAACGGACGATCCGCGATCCGACGACGAGTCCTAGTCGGTGATTTCGTGTTCGGCTTGCGCGACTTCACTTTGCATCTCGCGTAAACGCACGTGGCGCGTCTCGCCGCTCGGTTTGTAGAAGAAATAGACGAGACCGCCCGGCGCGGAACAGAGCAGGATCACAAAGAAACTGAGGGAGCCGATGAGCACCGCCACGCCTTCCGGCACCCCGCACAATCCATGCAGCATCACCTGCAGGACGTGTTCCCGCAGGCCCACTCCGGCGAAGCTGATTGGCATTGCGGAAATCGTGCGTTCGATCGGCATGACCGCAAAAAAATCGATCAGCGCGACGTTGGCGCGCAAGGCGTAGGCGACGCAGAGGAAGGTCGCGAAAGTGGCAAGATGCGCCACCGCCGACGCGCCAAATGCAATTAAGGTTGCCGGCCAATGATGCGCATAAAGGTGATATGCGCTTGAAGTCTCGATTATTTTGTCGCGGCCGGGGAACTTCGCCGGTAAGCGATGCACGAGGTTAAACCCGCTGATCACGAAGGAGGTTAGTAAGGCAAGGACTGATCCGCCGAGCGCAATCATGAGAAAGAGCAAATAGCCGCGGGTCTCATGCGTTTGCGAAAGCCAGCGGTAACGGGCCGCTACCAGGATGCCGGTGAGAACCACGAGGGCCACCAGACCAATCAGCCGGTCGAAGAGGACCGCGAGAAGCGCACCGGCTTTTTTATCCGGCGTCTCTTTCAGGAGAAAATAGCTCTTAATGATATCGCCACCCGTGCCGCCCGGCAGGAATTGGTTGTAAAACATTCCGATCAGGAACAAGCCGGCGACCCGACGAAAGCTAAGATTAATTCCCTGCACCTTCAGGAGAACATCCCAGCGGAAAGCTGCCGCGATTTCCACGATGCCGTAAAACATAATCGCGGCCAGGATCCACCAGTAATTAGCAAGGCGTAGCGCCTCGGCCATCTGTGCGCGACGCGTCGGGTCGCGGAATACCCAGTAAAGCACCGCGACGGTGACGACAATTTGGACAACGCTAAGGATAATCTTTTTCATGGGCCGCAGCGTGTTTTCAAAAGATCGACCTAAGACCGGATCTCATCGACGGTTTTGGGGGCTCGATTCCGCCAAGTAAGCAGGACAATAGAGGGAACGAAACAAATTTCTCGGGTCCGTTCAGAGTAATTTGAGTCATCTTTTTTCCAGAGCTGCTCGCCCTTCGCGCTGGGCACGCTACTAATCCTGAGATGTCGGAATCCACCTTGGGCAGCCGCAGCAGTCATTTGACACGACGGGAGGATTTTTCTTCGGATGCTGTTTCGGAATTCCTGAAGAACGGCTGGCTGCTCGCGCTCGGTCATGGCCAGATACTCGTCGGCTGGGGAGAGTGGAGCGAGGGGTCTGAGTCCGGGATCGAAAACTCGTGCGGCTTATTCGTGCCGGACTTTTATTTCACAGCGGAGGCGCCCTGGCGCTTCACGCCCTCATGGGATCTCCTTGAGCGAGACGCTTTTTCCGCACAGCTCTTGCAAGGATTGGAAACTCATGAAGTGGGCGACGATCAATCTTTTGCATGGGTAGAGCCGGAGCGCAGCGAGTTTGAGAAAGCGCTGCGGATTATTCACGAAGGAATGGCCAACCGGGGATTGGCGAAGGCCGTCCCGGTCGTTTTCGCCACGGCCTCGGTTATCGTCGACGAATCTCGCAGGGCGCGCATACTCAATCGGCTCCTCCAAATATCCGAGCCGCTATTTCCGTATGGCTTCTGGTCTTCCCGTGAAGGAATGATCGGCGCGACACCGGAGATTCTCTTCACGATCCGGTCGGGATCTCGTACAAAACTGGAGACGATGGCTCTGGCCGGCACACGAGAACGCAACTCCGGCGCCGGCAAAGTGCTCCTCAACGATCCCAAAGAACGACATGAGCATCAGCTTCTCATCGAAGACCTGCGCGAGGTGCTGGCACCGTTTGGTTCGGTCACGTTCGGAGAAACCTCGACCCTCGAGCTGCCGACTCTGGTTCATCTCCACACGCCTATCTCAGTGAATGCGTCAGTCCCGATTAGTTTCACCGCCGCAGCGAAAGCGTTGCATCCCACCCCGGCTCTCGGAGTTGCTCCGAGGCGGCTCGGTTATGAAGAGATTAAGCGATGGGACAGTTCGATCCCGCGTCATCGCTTCGGTGCCCCCTTTGGCGCGGAGTTCCAGACGGCCCAGGGCCCGGCGGCGCATTGTCTGGTCGCGATTCGAAACATTCAATGGCAGGACGCAGAAGTGACTCTCGGTTCTGGCTGCGGTGTCGTCACGGCGAGCGAGCCGGATCGCGAATGGCAGGAACTGCAACTCAAACGCGACTCGGTCAAACGCATGCTCGGGATATGAACGTCGCGTGGTCCCAGCGAATTTTAAGCGAGCTCTTTCGTGTGGGTGTGCGGGACGCCGTTTGCTGCGCCGGCGCGCGCAACAGTCCTCTCGTCGCGATGCTGGCCCGAAGTTCAGGCTTCAGGGTGCATTCATTTTTTGAAGAGCGCTCAGCAGGCTTTTTCGCACTGGGCGTGGCCAGGCGGACGAATCGTCCGGTGGCGGTGCTGACGACCTCGGGCACGGCCGCCGCGGAACTCTTACCTGCTGCGATCGAGGCGTTCTATACCGGTGTCCCACTCATCCTGGTCACGGCGGATCGACCGCGGCGCTTGCGGGGCACCGGTGCTCCGCAATCGATCGATCAGACCGGTCTCTACGCAAAATTTGTCGCGCTGGAATTCGATCTTCAAGACGGACAATTGTTCTCACTCAGGACGTGGAAGAAACGTGCGCCGGTGCATATCAACGTCTGTTTTGACGAACCGCTTCTCGACCAGTCCATCAGCCAGTGGGAACTCCCCGGGCGGAGCGAAGAGTCCGCGGCGCACTTCGCCGGCACGTGTGCATCACCCGCGGGCGACGCCGCTTCGCTTCGAAGATTCATGGACGCGGAGGGTCGACTCATAGTCATCGTTAGCACTCTCGAGACCAGTCGCGAGCGCACGGCCGTGGTCGAATTCCTCAAACGGTTGCAAGCCCCCGTTTATCTCGAATGCACATCGGGCCTCCGCGAAAACGCCGAGTTACAGGGGTTCGCCTTGAGATCGAGCGATAGAATCATCGAGTGGGCCGCGCAAAATCGTCTGGTCTCGAGAATTTTGCGCATTGGCGGCGTCCCGACGGCCCGTATCTGGCGGGATCTCGACGACTCGAAATCGCCGATCGAAGTCTTCTCTGTGTCACCGCTGGCCTTCGCCGGTTTGAGTCGCGGGAGTTTCATGTACGCGGACGTCGCCACGGTCTTTGGTTCACTGGAGGTGCGTGACGTTAATCAGCCGGCGACGTCTACGCTGATGGAAAAAGATCGGGAATGCGAGCAGGAGCTGCTTGCACTATTCGAGACGGAGCCAGCAGCCGAGCCTTCGTTAGTTCGCGCTTTCTCGCGGCTCATCCAGCCGGCGGATTCCCTTTATCTCGGCAACAGTCTCCCCATCAGAAATTTCGACCTCGCGGCCGCGCGCGAACACCCTTTCAATGTTCACGCCAGCCGCGGCGCCAATGGAATCGACGGACAAATTTCCACCTTTCTGGGCTGGTGCGAGGAAAGAAGGGAAAACTGGGCGCTCATCGGCGATCTCACCGCGCTGTACGATCTGAGTGCCCCATGGGCTCTGCGAGAGCGCAACGACTTAAGCGTGCATCTGGCGGTTTTGAATAACGGTGGCGGACGGATTTTTTCGCGGATGTTTGGCGACCCGATTTTCGAAAATCGCCACGCGCTTGATTTTGAACGATGGGCCGAAATGTGGGAACTCGGTTACACGAAATGGGAGCGCGTTCCTGAACATCACCGGCCCGCAGTTTCCACACATGAAGTTCTCGAGATCGTTCCGGACGACGCTGCCTCGACGCGCTTCTGGCACGCGTATAATAATCTGTGGATGAAATGATCGCAGGACCCTCAAGGTGATCGTCGCGATCCATGGCTTTCTCGGACTTCCATCCGATTGGTCGCTCATTCCGTTCGAAACGGATATTATTCCGGTGAATCTGTGGAACGATTTTCGCGAACTCAATTTGAAGGACGGGGATGATGCCTTTGGGAGTTGGGCGGAGCGATTTTTGGATTCAATACGCGCGATGAAGACAAAGCCGACGCTTCTCGGCTACTCGCTGGGAGGACGACTTGCCTTGCATGTGCTGTTTCGCCGTCCCGCGCTTTTTGCCGCGGGCATCATCGTTTCGGCTCACCCAGGATTGACAAGTGACCAGGCTCGTCGTGAGAGATTCCGAAACGACGAAATGTGGTCACGACGCTTTGCGCAGGACTCGTGGGAAACCGTCCTGCGTGATTGGAATGCGCAAAAAAGCCTGCAAGCGCCCCCCGCCGATGGTGCGCCGGAGTCCATTCCTCTCCGCAGGGATGAGCACGATTTCGATCGCGGCCTCTTGTCGCGCGCGATGCGCAGCTGGTCGCTGGCACGGCAGGCGGATCTTCGGTCCGCGATTCACGAATGCCCGGTTCCACTGACGTTCGTGAACGGAGGACTCGATACGAAATTCAGGGAGCTGGTCGCTCAACTGGCGATGACGCGATCGCAAAGCCACATTGTGATTCCCAATGCGGGACATCGTGTTCCGTGGGATCAACCCTCAGCCTTCGTGGCGAGTCTGCGCACGGCAGTTCCCGCGTAACCATGTCAAATCAAATGAGACAAAAAAGCAGCAAGGCAACGAAGAGCGCGTCAAAAGGGCGTCGCACCAAAACGAAGTGGAAGCCGCTGAAAAGATATCGCGATATCCGGCTCGAAGTCACGAATGACGGAATCGCGAAGATCACGATCAACCGTCCAGAAGTTCGCAACGCCTTTCGGCCTTTGACGATAAACGAAATGATCGATGCCTTCACGATCTGTCGCGACGCGACAACCGTCGGTGTTGTCATTATCACCGGCGCGGGTGACCTCGCTTTTTGTTCGGGCGGCGATCAACGCGTTCGGGGTAAAGGTGGTTACGTTGGCGAGGACAAGATTCCGCGTCTTAATGTGCTCGATTTGCAGAAGGTCATCCGCTCTCTTCCGAAACCTGTGGTCGCGATGGTCGCCGGCTATGCCATCGGCGGTGGCCACGTTATGCATGTGGTCTGCGACCTGACAATTGCTGCCGATAATGCGCGTTTCGGCCAGACCGGTCCTCGTGTCGGTTCGTTCGATGGCGGACTCGGTTCCAGCTATCTCGCTCGCATCGTCGGGCAGAAGAAGGCGCGCGAAATCTGGTTTCTTTGCCGTCAATATAATGCGCAGCAAGCCCTTGAGATGGGGTTGGTGAATGCGGTCGTTCCGCTCGCCGAATTAGAGACGGAAACGCTCAAATGGTGTCGCGAAATGCTGGCGCACTCGCCGCTGGCGTTACGTTGTCTGAAGGCCGCGCTGAATACCGACTGCGACGGGCAGATTGGCCTTCTCGATCTCGCGGGCAACGCCACGCTTCTATATTATATGTCCGATGAAGCGCGCGAGGGAAAGAACGCCTACCTGGAGAAACGAAAACCTAACTTCAAGAAATTTGGCCGCCTGCCTTGAGAAGTTGGCTTCTCGCTTCCAGGCCTAAGACGCTAACGGCTTCCGTCGCGCCGGTGCTGGTCGCTACCGCACTGGCCCAGGCCGAAGGGTATGTCGTGCTGTGGTGGATTTCGATCTGCGCTGTTTTTAGCGCTATCTTCATCCAGATCGGAACCAATCTTTTTAACGACGCATTGGATTTTCAGCGAGGCGCAGATACCGATTATCGAGTCGGGCCGAAGCGTGCGACTCAGGGCGGGATGTTGCCGGCGAGGCGCGTGATGGCAGGCGGCGTAATATGCTTTTTCGTCGCCGGCCTGCTCGGCCTTCCCATCGTGGTCCAAGGCGGCTGGCCCATTATCGCCATCGGTGTCACGTCGCTGATGATGGGATATGCTTATACTGGTGGCCCATTTCCTCTTGCCTATAAAGGACTGGGCGACCTCTTCGTTTTCATTTTTTTCGGTATTGTCGCCGTGATGGGAACTTTCTATCTCCATACCCACGGTTGGAGCATCGGGGCCGTGGTCGCGGGCATTCAGATCGGCCTGCTGGCGACCGCCTTGATTGCCGTAAACAACCTGCGAGACGCACCTCTCGATGTGGTAGCCGGCAAACGTACACTCGCCGTACGCTTCGGGCCCACCGTCGCCCGCTGGGAAATTATCATCCTGGCTTTCACTCCCTTCGCTCTTGGGATTTTCTGGTGGCAAACGGGCCATCGCAGCGCGGCGCTTTGGCCTCTCCTCTCGATCCCGATCGCATGGAAGCTCGTCGCGGGCATCTCCCGCACGGCGCCGAGCGCCGCGTATAATTATTTTCTAGGAATGGCCGCCGCGCTGCATTTTACCTTCGCCCTTTTGCTCTCCTTGGGCTTTGCGCGCGAATAGTCATGCGGCTGTGGTTTTCTTCCTACGCCCTTCAGCCTCTGCGCTCACTCGGAAGTCGCGAAGGTGCGTTGCTCAAAATCGAGACCCACGACGGCCTCGGTTTTTCTGACCTCCATCCCTGGCCAGAACTGGGCGACGAACCGATCGCCGAGCAGCTCCGTCTGCTTGCAAACGACCGGCCGACCAAGCTCAGTCAACGATCGATTGAACTCGCGGCCCTCGACCGCGAAGCGCGCTCGAAAGGCGTCAGCGCTTTTGCTGGGTATACGGTTCCCGACAGCCACTTTCTGGTCAACGACGTCGCGGCATTATCGGCTCAGGCTCTGGCGGATTGCTCGGCTGAAGGTTTTCGTACGCTCAAAATCAAGCTTGGCCGAAATCCGCGCTCCGAAGTTTCCATCCTGCAAACCTTGGCGACCGAGCTTTCCATTTTTCAGCTGCGCCTGGATTTCAACGGAATGTTGTCCGTGGACCGATTTGGTGAATTTATTGACGCGCTGCCGAATCGACTGTGTTCAGCCATCGAATTTGTTGAAGATCCAACACGTTGGGACTCGGATGACTGGCGAAAAATGCACGAAGCCACGGGGATTAACCTCGCCCGGGATCGTTGTCACGAGTCAGAACGTGAGGTTAATCTTGGCGCGTTTCAGTGGTTGATTCTCAAGCCCGCCATACAAGTTCCATGCGTTATCCGAAACCTGGCGAAGCATCTGCGAGCCCGTATTTGTGTCACCTCATACCTCGACCATCCGGTAGGCCAGGTGGGCGCGGCGCTGGAGGCCGCTCGGCTGCAGACCGCGCCCGAAATATGTGGATTGCTTTCGCATCGATCGTACGCGCCGAATAATTTTTCGCAGTTCCTCGCCCAACGCGGGCCACGATTTACCATTCCATCGGGTGCCGGAATCGGCTTCGCGGACCTTCTGGAAGATCAGAAGTGGGAGGAGCTGCAGTGAGGATAAAGTGGCTCAAACCGGATTCGTCAGGGAACGTTCTTCTGCTGAACGAACGGCTGCCGGAAGCGCAGCGCACACTTTACCAATCTGCGTGGGAGCGATGTGTGGAGAAGGGGAATGATCGCATTGGTATCGTGACATCCGGATCGAGCGGCGAGCTGGGCCGGCTCATCGTTCTGTCGCAAGAAGCGCTGCTTGCGAGTGCCCGCGCGGTGAACGAGCGGATCGAGTCAACCCAGAGCGACGTCTGGCTTAAAGCGCTGCCCGATTTCCATGTCGGTGGACTTGGAATCCGATTTCGCGCGCAGTTGAGCGGAGCAAAAGTTATTGAGTCACGTCACCCGCGCTGGCATGCGGACCATTTCCTCGCCGAAGCTGGCGAAGAGCGCGCAACACTTCTTTCTCTGGTTCCGACGCAGTTGTTTGATCTCGTGCGGCTGCGACAGCCAGCGCCGAAAACTTTGCGCGCGGTCTTTATCGGCGGAGCGCGGCTGGAGGAATCTCTACGAACCGAAGCGATCCACCTTGGCTGGCCCGTCCTGCCGAGCTATGGCCTGACCGAATGTTGTTCGCAGGTTGCAACCGCGCTGAGCCCTGGAAATCCGAGGCTGGTGCCGCTCTCGCACATCATTCTTCGGATCGAAAGCAGGGAACGGATTGAAATAAAGAGTGTCTCGCTTCTGGCCGGCTTTATCCATTTGGAAAAAACAGAGCCAACTTTCGTCGATCCGAAACACGATGGCTGGTTCACCACCGAAGACCGGGGCCGGATTCGCGAAGACGGCTCGCTTGATGTTTTGGGGCGCGAACAGGACTTCGTAAAAATCAGCGGCGAAGGTGTTTCGCTCGCTCGCCTGCAAGCGGTCCTTGATCGCGTGAGAGGCGATTGGAATATCGACTCCGATCTCGCAATTTTAGCGGTTCAGGATGAGCGGCTGGGCGCGGTGATTATTATGCTGGGTAACGCGGAAGAGAATGCCGCGCGAAAAGTGATCGACGCATTCAATGGCGAGGTCATGCCCTTCGAACGAATTCGTCGATATCACTTCGTTGCCAAAGTGCCGCGATCGCCGCTCGGTAAATTGCTACGCAGCTCAGCCCGGGCGCTGGTAGGCCTCGAGTCGGGCGCGGATGTCTGAAGGCACGCTCATCTTGGAGCTCTTCTTCTTATCGTAAAAGGCGTGCACGAGGGAGACTTCGCAGTGCTTGCGTCCTCCCGCTTCAAACGAGTATCGCGCCGTGAACGAACTCTCGCCGATCCGCTCCAGCGATATTCGGACATCGTATATTTCTCCGCGCCGCATCGGCGCCAGATAATCGCAGGCGCTGTGTCGGATGGGAACCGCCCACTCGTCGTTAGCGAACCAGCCGTTCCCGCCAAAACTTAAATGTTCAATGAAAGCTTCGTAGGCGTCATGCGCGATGCCAAAGATCTCGCCAAAGAACAAAACACCGGCGGGGTCGCATTGCCGGAAATGAATCGTGGCGCGCACGGAAAAGGGGACGTGCGGATTAGACATAAGGTGAGCCGTGATTCACCGAAGAGCGCAGCGCGGAACCACCGAAGCGCTCTTTCCAGAGTTGCACCGAGCGATTGATTTCCTCAACCGTTTTCCGCGGGCTCATCTCCCAAACGTAGAGGCAATCGCGCGGGAGCAGCGGAACTAGTTTCTCGAAATTCACCGAACCGGCAAACGGCGGCTGATGATCCTGCCCGGGCCAAACGCAATCTTGCAGATGAACGCCGAACGCGCGCTGTCCGATCATGCCTAACCACTCCGCGTGATCGAGGAAACCAAGATTTTCTTTAATCTGGATGTGCCCGAAGTCGTGCCAGTAACCGACCGTTGGCGAATTTAGTTCGTCCAAAATTGCGGGCAATTCGCGCTCGCTCGGGATTTCCTCATATCCGCGCCGACCCTCCACTCCAAGGCGCACATT
Source organism: Chthoniobacterales bacterium (assembly GCA_038323965.1). Classification (GTDB taxonomy): domain Bacteria; phylum Verrucomicrobiota; class Verrucomicrobiia; order Chthoniobacterales; family UBA10450; genus JBBQHM01. The sequence continues at coordinate 30,432 of JBBQHM010000011.1, forward strand.
TTTTTCCGTCGCGTAATCCACAATGCGTTTCAGCGAATCGCGCACGCGCTTGAGATAAGGCGGCGCCTTGGCCTCGCGTTTTGCCACCGCGGCGATTTTCTTGCGGACATATTTCCGCGAGAGCTGCGCGCCGTCCTTAATCAGGGCCAGGAGCTCGTCCGTAATTGGATTCATCGGAACTTCGCCGCAATGCAGCACCACAAATGGCGCTCCCAGTCGTGCGGCGAAGTCGATCGTCTGCAGCGTTTGCTTCACCGCCCGCTCGCGCTCGCCGTGATTGGCAGATGAAAACATGTAGCAATCCGGTGACGCCCCCATCACTTCCACGGGGAGCGGACAGAAGTTGTGCAGGCTGCTGAATTTCACTTCGCCCGCCTCGAAGAGTTTCTGGATACCGGGCATGAGAGAAAGTCGAATGCCGTGCCCGAGTTCGATCATCTCGAAGCCAAGTTCGCCCTTGATCTCGCGCAGCATTTCGTCGCCCGCGGTGTGACGGCCCGAATTCCAGCAGGTTGAAAACGAAATCATCGCATTTCGATTAAGCGACAACCGGTTGGGTTTCCGACACGACCCCGGTCGGCGCCTCGCACACCGTCCGGCCGGCCGCGTTCACGATGATGCTGCCGAGCACGGCGAACGCGAGCGCGGAAACGGTCAGCGTCGGACGCATGCCGAAGTAGTCCGCCAGTGACGGAATTCCGAGACCGGCGATTGGCATCAGGCCGAAAAAGCTAAGGCCGAACACGGCCGAAATCCGGCCGCGCAATGGCGCCGGGGCGCGTTCCTGCACGATGGTGTTAGCGAGCCCGAAGTTCAGAGAGAGGGCGATGGCAAGCACGCCCATCGCGAGTGCGCTCAAGATGAAGCTGTTGAAGCGTGACAAGGAAAATAATGCGAGTGAGACGAGGATCACCGCGCCAGCCATCACCCGAAAACGATTTTTGCGCTCGATGGAAAGCAACCCGAGCGCGCCGAGAAGCGATCCGGTGCCGGAGCACGCCATGAGATAACCCATCTGCCTCGGACCGAGATGCAAAACGTTTCGGACATAAAGCGGCAGCATGACGCCGACGACGGGAAAGACGAAAATCGTGACCAGCGCGATCAGCGCGATCATGAGCATGATGATGGGATCTTGGCGGACGTAACGCAGACCCTCCTTGAAACCGCTCTTGCGCTGTTCCTCCTCTTCCGCGGTGCCGACAGCGCGCTTTGGAAGGCAAAGCATCGCCACGATCAGGGCTAAAAACGAAACAGAGTTGGCGAAGAATGCGGAGGCGGCACCCCATCCAGCTACGAATAAGCCAGCAAGCGAAGGGCCGACCAGACGGGATCCGTGGAAAACCGAGCGATCCAGCGCAATCGCATTCGCGATGTCGTCCGGCTTTACCAGTTCGGGCACGAGCGCGTTAATCGCCGGCATTTCGAACGCAATACAAACGCCGAGGCAGGCTGCGAGCGCCACGATGTGCCAGATCTGGATGCGACCGGTCAGGACCAGCGTCCCAAGAATCAGCGCCAGAATCGCCTGTATGATCTGGGTCGCGATCAGAATCATGCGCTTGTCATAACGATCGGCCACCGAACCGCCGATCATCGTGAGCGCCAGGCTCGGTATTCCTGAGGCGAACCCGATAAGCCCGAGATAGATTGCTTTATTCGTCAGCGTGCTCATGACCCAGCCTTGGGCCATGACTTGCATCCAGGTGCCGGTATCGGAAATAGCCGAGCCGATGATGTAGATGCGGAACGGGCCGGGTCGCAGGAGCGACAGCATTTTTCGGCGGGAAGCGGGAGCGGCAGAACTCATGGGCAAGGACAGATACGTTCGCCGAGCGGAAGTGGCAACGCAGGCCACCTGCAGTCGTGCGAAATTCGCGGCCTTAAGCGTGCGGCCGGATTGAGTTCGCCCACATCAACATGACGACAAGCACAACCAGGGCAGCGAGAATAATGGCGAGTGCCTTTTTCGTCTCTTTGGACATCAGGAACGACTTTGGAATGATAACGGCAAACCGTCCACGCGATTTTTACTCGATGCGCGATTCAATCCTGTAACTAGATTCTGGTATGCGAGTCGATCGGTTTACCCAGAAGATGCAGGAAGCGCTGCAAGCCGCGCAGGATCTTGCGGGCAAAATGCAACAGCAGGAAGTAGCAAACGATCACTTTTTGCTGGCTCTGCTCGAGCAATCCGAGGGGATTACGCGCCCGTTGCTGGAGAAGGTAGGCGTCGATATCAGATCACTGCGCGAGCGATTACAGAGTGATCTCGACCGTCGACCGAAGATTACCGGCAGCACCTTCGACCAGCGGCTGGGGAATGAATTGCGTGCGACTCTCGATGCCGCCGAACGGGAGATGGCCACGCTGAAGGATGAGTATCTCAGTGCCGAACATTATCTGCTCGCCTTAACCGGCTCGAATAGCGTCGCCGCGAAGAGTTTGCAGGAGCTCGGCGGCACGCGCGAGAAAGTGCTGCAGGCTTTGCAACAAGTCCGTGGTTCGCAGCGGGTGACGGACCAGAACCCGGAAGGGAAATATCAAACGCTGGAAAAGTACGGACGCGACCTCACGCAATTGGCGCGACGCGGGAAGATCGACCCGGTGATCGGACGCGACAACGAAATCCGCCGCGTGATGCAGGTACTTTCCCGCCGCACGAAAAACAATCCGGTGCTGATTGGCGAACCCGGCGTCGGCAAGACGGCGATCGTGGAAGGGCTGGCCCGCCGCATCGTCAGCGGAGACGTCCCGGAGTCTCTAAAGAATCGCCGAATCGTGACACTCGATATCGGCTCGATGATCGCCGGCGCGAAGTTCCGTGGAGAATTCGAAGATCGGCTCAAAGCATTCCTCAAGGAGGTCACGGATTCGAACGGCGAGATCATTCTCTTCATCGATGAGCTGCACACAATCGTGGGCGCGGGTGCCAGCGAAGGCGCGGTGGACGCCTCGAATATGCTCAAGCCGCAGCTTGCCCGCGGCGAACTCCGCACGATCGGAGCGACGACGCTCGATGAGTACCGGAAATACATCGAGAAAGACGCGGCGCTCGAACGCCGCTTCCAGCCCGTGATGGTCAACGAGCCGAGCGTGGAGGACACCATCGCCATTCTCCGCGGATTGAAAGAGCGATACGAAGTTCATCACGGCGTCCGCATTCAAGACGCCGCCATCGTGGCCGCCGCCACCTTGTCCCAGCGTTATATCAGCGACCGCTTTTTGCCTGACAAAGCGGTCGATCTTATCGACGAAGCGGCCTCGCGTTTAAAGATCGAGCTGGAGTCGATGCCGACCGAAATCGACGTGATCGAACGGGACGTGATGCAGCATGAAATGGAGCGGCAGGCGTTAAAGAAAGAGAAAGACATCGCCAGCAAGGAGCGGCTGAAAAAAATTGAGCGAGAGTTGGCGGAGCTGAAGGAAAAATCATCCGGACTGAAGGCCATCTGGCAGAAGGAGAAGGCTGAGATCAGCGAACAGGCAAAGGTGAAAGAGGAATTAGAAAGCTCGCGCACGGAATTGGAACGCGCGCAGCGGCGGGGCGAACTCGCGGTCGCCAGCGAGATTCAATACGGCCGAATTCCGCAGCTCGAGAAAAAACTCGCGGCTTTAGACGCAGCACAAACCGTAGCTGCGACGCCCTCGTCGCAGGAAGTGTCAGCGGCGCCCCCGCCGCAATTTCCAATCATCGACTTCGACCCCACCAAGCCAATCGGGCACGTTCACGGAACAAGCCTTCCGCATTGGCGCCAGGAGGGCGTTACCTACTTCGTCACCTGGCGCACGGCCGACTCCCTCCCGCCTGAGCGGGTGCAGGCATGGCTAGAAGAACGGACTGCCTGGTTACGAGTGCACCCGGAGCCTTGGGATCATCCTACCGAACAGGATTACTACCGTCGTTTCTCGGATCGCTGGGAAAAGTGGCTCGATGAATCACATGGCGAATGCCTGCTCGCGACACCCGCAGCGCGCCAGATTGTTGAAGAAGTTCTGGCCCATAACGACGGGAAGACTTATCGCCTTCATGACTTCATCGTTATGCCGAATCACGTCCATGCCCTTGTCACTCCGTTGGGCGAACACGCCCTTTCTGAGACCCTGCAGGAATGGAAATCGGTTTCCGCGCATAAGATCAATCATGCGCTCGGCAGAAGTGGCGAATTCTGGCAGAAGGAAAGCTTCGATCACATTGTGCGGAGCGCGGACGCCGCGGATAAATTCTCCGCGTATATTCGACGAAACCCGCCTGCACTCCCTCCGGGATTGAGAGGCGCTCGCGCCTTTTCCCAACGCGGTGAGGGCTCCGCGGGCACTTCCGGCGACGGGGGCGTCGCCGCTACACATCGGCGCCTGCTCCGGGAGGAAGTCACGGAGGAAGATATTGCGGCGGTGGTTTCAACGTGGACTGGAATTCCGGTGTCGCGTTTGCAGGAAGGCGAACGGCAAAAACTGGTGCGCCTCGAAGAACATTTGCACCAGCGCGTCATTGGGCAAAACGCGGCGATCAACGCCGTGGCCAATGCGGTTCGGCGCGCGCGTGCCGGCTTGCAGGAGCCGGATCGCCCGATTGGTTCGTTTATATTTCTCGGTCCGACCGGTGTCGGTAAGACGGAATTGGCGCGCGCGCTGGCCGAATTTCTGTTCGACGACGAGAACGCGATGATTCGCATCGACATGAGCGAATACATGGAGAAACACACGGTCGCGCGACTCATTGGCGCGCCGCCCGGATATGTCGGTTACGAGGAAGGCGGTCAGCTTTCCGAAGCGGTGCGACGCAAGCCCTACTCGGTAATTTTATTCGACGAGATCGAGAAAGCGCACAGCGACGTTTTCAATGTTCTGCTGCAAGTACTCGATGACGGGCGAATTACCGACGGGCAGGGGAGGACCGTCGATTTCAAGAACGCAGTCATCATCATGACTTCCAATATCGGATCGCAATTCATTCTGGATGACTCCAATGCCGAGCAGCGGGAAGCGCGTGTGACCGAAGCTTTACGCGAGAAGTTCCGGCCTGAATTCCTGAATCGCGTGGATGAGATCATCATCTTCGATCGCTTGAGCGACGACGATCTGAAGCAGATCGTTGAGATTCAGCTGCGACGCCTGACGAAACGATTGCAGCTGCAGAATATCACGCTCGAGCTGAGCGATGCGGCGAAGGAATTTATTGCGCGCGAAGGTTACGATCCGGTTTACGGCGCACGGCCGTTAAAGCGCGCCATCCAGCGCGATATCCTAGACCCGCTGAGTCTGGCTTTGCTGGAGGGAAAATTCCGCGATGGACAGCTCATCCGCGTCGACGCGAAGGGTGGAGCGCTCGCATTTTCCGCGAAGTAGCTGCAACGCCCCCGTCGCAGGAAGTGCCCGCGGCGCCCTCGCCGCGATTCCCGGTTACTAACGCCTAATTCCCTCGCCCTCCGTAATTTGAACAAATGCCCCCTCGTGCGTGTCTCAAACCGCACTATGATCAAATCAGCTTTGGCTTTGATGGTGGCCGCGACTTTTGCGGTGGGTTCAGTGTCCGCAGATGAGAAGGCATGTTGCGCAAAAATGGCCGCGGGCGAGAAGAGCATGCAGTGCATTTCTTTCGCTAATCTCAGCGTCAATGCGGAACAGAAAGCCAAGCTCGAGACCTGGCAGAACGAATGCATGAAGGGCGGCTGCAGCAAGGAGAGCCACAAGAAATTCCTGCGCAACGCCAAGGCCATTCTCTCGACGGAACAATTCGCCGTGCTCAAGAAAGAGTGCGGAGCGATGAAGGAAGGCAAACGCAGCTAGACAGGACGGCTGTTCTCTGTAGAAAAAGCGCCGGCAGCAATGCCGGCGTTTTTTTGTACCCGGCCGCAGTGCTCTAGCGGTTGACTAAGATCGCCCTTGCTGGCGCTAGTGCCGGTCGCCTCGGCTGATCACATGATACAGCGCCCCTCATATTCGCTACGCAAGGATCTCGGCACGTCGGCACTTTCTCCCTCTCCGCCGGGACAAAGGCCATCTAAAAAGTGCAAAAAGTGAACACCGACCCCTATCTATCCCTTGTTAGGGTGCAATATCTCGTGCTAAGCCGACTTGAGAAACTTCGATCGCCTTGTTCTGTTCTGGCCATACGACGAGATACTCGACGCGCTGAAAACCTACTTTGTCTAACAGGCCGCGAATTTCGTTCCATTCGATAAACCGAAACGTAATGGGCATCCGGACAGACACTTGAGCCTCGCTTCCTCTTTTCAATAAAAGGTTTTCGAGAAATGCCAAGTGGCGCGCTCCTGTAACCTTTGTTCCATCCACAACCATGTCACCAGTCTTGAAGAAATCGCCGTGGAGGTGAATGGTAATAGGTGGTAAATCTCCAAGGATGATTGATTGAGACGTTAGCAAGATAATAAAGGTCAGAAGATAACGTTTCATTTAGTTTCCAGTGTAACGCTGATAGACCGCTGGCGTGTCGAAGAATTGAGTGTCGGAATAGCCTACTCTGTCCGCGTGAGCACTCACACTGCCCACTCCGCCATGTCCGTTTGAGACCACTATGCCCGAATGTCCGGTATACTCCGGATGGTAGCCTTCGATTCTATAAGCTGCAATATCGCCCGGTGCCGGCTTTTCACCGGTTCCAAGCCTCCGCCATCCTGGTAGTTTCTGAGTCACTATCTCTTCCGCGGTTGGCGCCCGTTGCCGCCCAGTATCTCGATCCCGAACCGAGAGCTTCGCTCCGGATTTGTTGGCCATATCTGAGACAAACTTATTGCATTTGTTCGACGGCGCGGGGAAGTCGTCCTTTTTTACCGACTTAGCGTAAGCGTGGCTACCAACCGCCTCACGGGCATTCTTGTCA
>JBBQHM010000012.1:0-35815 GCA_038323965.1 Chthoniobacterales bacterium
TCGGCGCAGCCATTGCCCGCAACACAACCGGTGGCAGCGCGCCCCGCGGAGATCAGCGCACGGCCGATGGACTTTGCCAACGCCTCTCCCTTCGGTGCGCGAACGAAGCACCGTGACCCGATGCGAAAACTCGCGTTCGCCGTGGCGGCGCTGTCGATTCTCGCGTGGATTGGGAGCATGCTTGCCGTGCTCCTGATGCAGGCGCCAAATCAGTAACGGGCCTTCTCCAAGCTGAGGTTTTTATCAAGCGTAAACGTCTTCTGCTTTTCGATATTGACGGCACCCTCGTGAGCACGGCCAGCGCGGGAGTTCGCTCATTGCAGACAACACTTGAGAACCACTACGGAATCTCGGACGACCTGACCGACATTGAGGTCGCGGGGAAAACAGATCGCGCGATCATCCGCGACATTCTGCGCAAGCATCGGATGGAACCATCCGCCGAGAATATCGATAAATTTGCGACTTTCTACCTGAGCGGTCTGGCCGCTGAATTGTCCCAACGAGACGGGCACGTGCTGCCGGGGATTCTCGAACTTCTTGAGCGGCTCAAACCGCAGCCCAATCTCGTGCTGGCACTGTTAACTGGGAACCTCGCACGCGGTGCCCGCATGAAACTCGATCACTTTGGGCTCTGGCATTACTTCGAATTCGGCGCTTTCGCCGATGATCATCACGACCGCAACGAACTCGGCGCCTTCGCTCGGCATCGCGCGCAGGAGCAGCACGGACATGAATTCGACGCAGCTGATATCGATGTCATCGGCGATACCGGCCACGACGTCGCCTGCGGCAAAGTGTTCGGCGCGCGCACTATCGCCGTCGCCACCGGCGGCTGGAGTTATGAAGCCCTCGCAAAAACGAACCCGGATCGCATCTTTCGCGATTTCTCGGACGTTAATGATGCGATCGCAACGCTCGACTGGTGAACGATTAACGAATAAGAAACAGAGTTAACCGTCGAATCACGCTTATGGCCTCGTCCGAACATCCAAATGTCCTCCCGCTGGAAGGCGAGATCGACCTCCACGTATCGCCCCGCGTCTCCGCTTCGCTTGGTGCGATGATTGAGGACAAACCGCAAAAAGTCGTCGTGGACCTCTCGGGCGTGACCTACATCGACAGCTCGGGCCTCGCGGTCCTGATCGAAGGCATGCAGAACGTCGAAGCGTATGGCGGCAAGTTTGCGCTCGCTGGAGTGCAGGAAAAAGTGCGGCCAATCTTCGAGATCGCGCGTCTTGATCAGGTCTTCCGTATTTTTGCCGACGTCGACGCTGCGCTCGCGGCCTGAACAATCAGCGCGAGGGTCTGCTCGACGTTGCGCGAAATATCGTAACGCGCGGCCAGTTCAACGTTTTTTTGGCGCGCCCGCTCCCGCTTTTCCGGGCTCGCCCAATATTGCAGTGCTGAAGTAAGAGCCGGCACGTCGCTGCCATGTCGCACGATCGAGCCATTCAGTTCGTGCGCGATAATTTCGCTGAATCCGTTGTCGCGCGTTGTGATCACGGGGAGCCCAGATGCCAGCGCTTCCAAACAGGCATTCGAGAAAGGATCGTAAAGCGTCGGCGCGAGCAAAATATCGGCGGCAGCGTAAAGCGAACGCACGTCCCGGCTTTCACCCACGAATTGAGCGATGCGCGAAGCATATTGTCGTGCCGCGCCACGGCCAGCGACCACTAATCGGAACTTGAGGTCGGGCACAGCTTCGACCGAATCGATCGCATAGCGGAGCCCTTTACGTTCCCAGCCGCTACCAACAAACAGCACCATGATTTCTCCGGGGCTAAAGCCAAGATCGCGCCGCATTTCTTCGCGCCGGGATAAATCCAGCGCGAAATCGGCGACACGAACGCCGTTTTGAATGACCCGAATGCGCTCAGCCGGGAAACCATATTGATTCACAATCTCATCCCGCACGAAGTCCGAATTCGCGATCACCAACTCGGCCCGGCCCTGCCGCAGCATCGACTCCTCCAGGCGCAGAATTTTGCCGTGCTTGCGCGTGAGCTTTTGCGCGAACCGGCTCAGCGCGCCCTGTGTTTTCGATTTCCGCGCGAGCCACGCCGCATGCACTCCGTCACCCGCTCGAAAGATATTACAGCTCCAGATCCGCTCGAGACTGAAAATCACCATTCGCTTCCGGCGCACATGCAGGCGCTCGATTTCATCGGCAAACCCGAGCGGATCGCGGTCGCGAGTGCGCTCAAGTTTTCCAAACTGCCACTCCTCGTCCGGCCAGTCCCGCGTGGTGATGAGGCGTGGATAAATTCCCTGAGCCACAAGTCCGCGGGCCAGCCGCTGCAAGTACGCCTCCGCACCGCCACTCGGAGAGTAGCCGCGCCGTACGAACGCAATCTTGAGTTCCTCCTTTCGCATTTGGAATGCCGCGACGCTTTACGGGCGGCGACTGGCAGAATACTTGTAACTCAATGCGCGGCGAAACGTTAAACGTCCCGCCCCCACCTTCGGAAGCTCCGGCCTCGCGACTTCCGCATCATCTCCTTTTCTCAATCTCGGCCCGGATCGGCGGGGCGGGGTTGGACACGGACGCGTTCGAAGCCCTCCGCGCATCGCATCGCGGCGGTTTCCTGGAAAAGGCCATTGCCTACGACAACCGCCAGAGCGAAATCCCGAACGTTCGCTCGCTGCGCTGGCATCCGATTCGTCTCTTATCATCACTGCCCCGCGCGCAATATTATGGCGCGAAGAAAAAATACCTCGGCTGGATCTCGGCGCGCGAGTTGGCCACCGGCCGTTACGATCTTTTCCACAGCTGGTCGGGCGATTGCCTCGAAGCGCTCCGCGTGGCGCGGGCAAAGCGAATACCGTCGCTGATCGAAATTCCAACGTGGCACCGCGACTTCGGTCAGATGAAAAACATCGCTACGACCGAAGCACGGAACTGGAGAGAACGGATGCTGCTCACGCACGATCGCTTTCTGGAAGAATATCAGCTGGCGAATGTGATCGTGGTCCTTTCGCAAAAAGCGGCCGAGTCATTTCGCGCGCGTGGATTTGCCGAAGAAAAACTCCATTACCTGCCACGCGGCGTCGATGTCGAACGCTTCAAACCGGGCCAGCGACCCGGGAAGTTTCGCGTAATTTTTTCCGGAGCGTTGATCGAACGCAAAGGAGTGCATCAGCTTCTCGAAGCCTGGCATCGATTGGATTTGCCCAACGCCGAGCTGTGGCTGGTCGGTTCAGTGCACGAAGAAATGAAGCCGCACCTGAAGAAATTTTGGCGTGATAATATCCGCACGATCGGATTCGCCCAGCGGCCGGAAGAATTCCTCTCGCAGGGCACCATTCATGTATTTCCGTCTCACCTGGAAGGAAGCGCGAAGTCGACCTACGAGGCCGCCGCGTGCGGATTGCCCCAGGTGATAACGCGTGAATCCGGCGACGTCGTGCGCGACCACGAAGAGGGACTCATCGTTTCTCCTGGTGACGTTGACGCAATTGCCGGGGCTATCCGATATTTTTTCGACAACCCATCTGAGGTGGAACGGATGGGCGTTAATGCGCGGCAACGCGTGGTCGAGAATTTCACCTGGGATCATTACCGCACGCGCTTGCTGGATGCCTATAGCCATGCGCTCGAGGTAACCTCGTGAACATCCTTTTGATCCAGCTGCGGCGACTGGGCGATGTGATCCTGACCACGCCGGCGATCAATGCCCTGCGGGTCAAATTTCCCGAAGCACACATCTCGTTAGCGGTGACGCATGAATGTCGCGCGCTCCTTCCGGCCATCGCCCACGTTGATCGCTTCTTCATCTTCCGTCGCGGGTTGGCGGACGTCGGCGACCTCGGACGCATCCTCCGGCAACGCTTCGATGTTTCGATCGATTTTACGGGAAACGACCGGAGTGCGCTGATTACGCTGGCCGCGCGAGCGCCGCGACGCATTGCCTCCGGTCGACGAAAACTCCGCCGCGCGTTTCGAGCGCGCTTTTATAACGAGGTTGTCGAATGCGGAATTCGGGAATCTCACACGGTGGACGTGAATCTCGCGCTGATCGCCCCTCTGGGGATTACTTCCGCGCCCGTTGCGCCGAGCTTGAGCCTGCCGGTTGAAGCCGGCGCCGCCGCACAGAAAATCATTCGTGAAAACGATCTGGAAAATGGATATGTGATTTTTCATCCCGGCACGGCGCGGGAAGAAAAATTCTGGATCGCTCAACGATGGACGAAAGTGATCAAATTCGTTCAGCAGACGACCGGTTATCGTTGCGTCGTTACCGGCAGCAATTCTCCCACTGAGCGAAGGCATATCGATGCGATCTGCGCGGGCGCGAGAGTCGTGAATCTTGCCGGTAAGATCGATCTTCCTACGCTGGCGGCGCTGATTTCCTCAGCTCGTCTCGTCGTCACGGTGGACTCTGCGCCGGTGCACCTCGCTTCCGCGATGGACACCCCTCAGGTCGCATTATTTGGCCCGACCAATCCGTTCCACTGGCGACCGCGAACTTCAATGGCCGCCATTCTAACGGCAGATTCGCTCGCCCCGATCGAGCAATTCTCGCCCGCGACCGCACGCACCGCCATGAACGGCATCTCGACGCAACAGGTGATCAATGCTATCGATGCGGTGCTGCCACGGCCGGCAGTTTCTCCCAGATGAAGGAACGCAAACGCGATAAGCCGAAGCTCTCTTTTCGCGAAACCCTGAAGATTTCGTGGCAGCCCTATCGGCGGCTTTACGCCTACGTCACGCCCTACCGCTGGCGCTTCATCATTGGGATTTTGTGCGGCGTCGGGGCCGCCCTGGTCAACTCGCTCTTTCCGATCGTGGTCGCGAAAGTGATGAGCTTTATTTTTAACGGCGCCATGCCGAGTCGTAGCGCTTTGCTGCACGATACCACCCTGCTCAACGCCGGACCCAAAATCGATTCCATCGGAGCCGTCTGTCTCGCCATTCCCGCCATTTTCCTGGCGCGCAGCGCGTTGGGCTACGCCAACGGCTACTTCATGAACTGGGTGAGCAACAAGGTCGTGACCGACATTCGCGTCGCGCTCTTCACGAAAATCGTGAACCAGTCGATGGACTACTTCAATCAACTCCGCGCCGGATATTTGATGTCGCGAATCACCTACAACACGAAGGGCATGCAGTTGGCCCTAACTGCCGTTAGCAGCGACCTGTTCAAACAGCCTTTTCAGGTTGTTGCCGGAGCGGTTGTCCTGTTCCTGATGGACTGGCGCTTTACCCTCGTGACGCTGATTCTCTTCCCCACCGCTCTAATTCCACTGCGGATCTATGGACGCAAGGCGCGGCAGGCGGTGCGGTCGGACCAGGAAAATAGTGCACAAATGGCGGTAACGATGAGCGAGACGTTCGCTGGAATTCGAGTGATTAAGTCGTTTACGCGCGAGGAGCATCAGACCAAATCGTTCCGCAAGACGAATGACCGCCAGTTTTCTGCGTCGATGAAAATGGTCAAGGCGACAGAAGCCGTTGGCCCGCTGATTGAGACGATCGCGGCCATCGGAGTGGGCCTGGCGCTGGCCTACGTCTATTTCATGAACATCAGCGCAGGGCGTTTCTTCGGTCTCATCACCGGAATCTTCATGCTTTACGAGCCGCTCAAGACGCTCAGCAAACTTCATATTGTCATGCAGCGCTCCGCGGTCGCGACTACGGACGCTCTCGGCATTCTTGATAGCGCAGCATCGGTGCAGGATGCGCCTGATGCGATCGACCTCTCGTCCTCGGAGGGCCGGGTTAGCTTCGAAAATGTCACCTTCCGCTACTCGAGCGGAGTCAGTGATGCGGTTAAAGATATTACGCTCGAGATCAAATCCGGCCGCAGCTACGCGCTGGTCGGCGCGAGCGGAGCCGGCAAGAGCACCATCCTTTCGTTGTTGTTACGTCTTTATGATCCAACGCATGGCACCATCCGGATCGACGGCGCAGACCTTCGCCACATCACGCAAAAATCGCTGCGCGAACAGATCGGCCTCGTCTCGCAGGAGACGTTTTTGTTTCACGACACCATCTTCAAAAACATTCAGTTCGGCCGTCTCGACGCGACGGCGGAGGAGATTTACGACTCCGCGCGGACCGCGTTCGCGCACGATTTCATCATCGCACAGCCAAACGGCTACGACACGATGGTGGGCGACAAGGGAATGATGTTGTCGGGCGGACAACAGCAGCGCCTGGCAATTGCGCGCGCCGTGCTCAAGAACGCGCCGATTCTTCTGCTCGATGAAGCGACTTCGGCGCTCGATTCAGAATCCGAAAACCAGATTCAACTCGCTCTCGAACGGCTGTCGCAAGGACGCACCGTCATCGCGATCGCACACCGTTTGTCCACCATCCTTTCCGCTGATCAGATCGTTGTCATGGATCACGGCCGCATTAAGGATGTCGGGACACACGCCGAGCTACTCGAGAAATCCAGCTACTATCGCCGCCTCTACGACATGCAGTTCAACCGGCAAAACGATGACGACGTGCGCGAACCGGCGCTGGCAGAAGTGATGACGTAGCGCTTCACATTCTTCTGCCTGCCATCTACCCTGCGCGCGATGCCGTTTAACGTCGACCTGCACACCCACTCGTTCTTCTCGGGCGATGGTGTCTCGAGCCCGGAAGATATGATCGAGGCCGCCAAGGCCAAAGGTCTGCACGCAATTGCGCTGACGGACCATAATACTTGCGACGGTGTGAACTACTTATTGGATAAGAGATTGATGCGTGACGACGGATTGCCCGTTAATGACTTTGTGGTGATCCCGGGAGTCGAGGTGACAACCGACGAAGGGCACCTGCTTTGCATCGGTGCGACTTTGCCGAATGCGGGAAAACTGAAAGGCCGGCCCGCACGTGAAGTGATTGAACTGATTCACGAGCGCGGAGGCCTGGCCATTCCGCCTCATCCTTACGATTTATTTCGCGCCGGCATTCGATTTCAAACGCTCGAGACGCTGCCAATCGACGCCCTCGAGGTCTTCAACGCCGCGACGACGTTGCGACGCTATAATCGCTATGCCTTCAAATACGCGCAGGTTCGCGGCCTGCCGATGACGGCCGCGAGTGATGCCCATCACTGTGACGCCATCGGCACGGCCTACACGATTTTGGATTGCGAAGAGTTGTCCGTGGCATCTCTGCGCGCGCAAATCCTGAAGAGTAACAATCTGAATCAGCATTATCTCACGCCGAAAGACAGCATGCGGAAGACTTGGAATAACTGGCTGCGTCTGCGCCGCAAGCGGCTGCCAGAAATTACTCCTCGCGACGTCAGCGAGATGTAGTGAGCAGATCGATCTAGCGGTGTTCATGGATGCAGACCAGCATCCATCCCGTCCGGCGCTCCTTGTTAGCGCGAGAGCAATTCGCCCAATTGCTTCGGATCCGTCACCGGCGCTTTGCAGGTGAAATTTTCACAAACATACGCGGCCGGTTTTCCATTCACCATCGACATCGCGCCGATCACTTCGAGTTTTTCGGCCAGATATTTTTGGCCATCGCCGCCATCCGCCAGCAGTAGAATTTTGTTCGGCAGAAAATGACGATGCAACTCTGCGAGCAAAGATTTGGTTTCGGGCGCGTCCCGCTTCCCCGCGATCACGATTTGGCGCGGCTTGCTGAGATCAACATCTACTGCCACCAGCATCTGCGGCATCGCGCTCGCGAAATGCGAAAGCGTCGGATGAAATGCGTCCATCGTCTTCTCCGCTCGCTCGCGCCACTCTTTGCCATCTCGAATTTGCGCGAGTCGCAAAAGGTTGAGCGCGGCGATTGAGCTCGCGGCCGGCTCGGCACTGTCGTTGTCGTCTTTCATTCGCAGGACAACGTTTTTGTCCTGGCCACTCGTGCTGAAGTAGCCGCCGTTTTTCTCGTCGAAAAACAACCGATCCTGCGTCTCCTGCAATTCGATCGCGAACTTCAGCCACTCAACCTCAAACGATGCTTCGTAAAGATCGATCAGTCCCTGAATAACGAACGCGTAGTCGTCAGCGAAGCCTTCGATCTCGCTGCGACCCTCGCGATAACTGCGGAACAATCGGCCTGAACTCCAAAGATGCGTGCGAAGAAACGTCGCCGCTCGCTCGGCGCTCACGAGATAACGGGGATCATCCAACACCTGCGCCCCGCGCGCGAATGCCGAAATCATCAGGCCATTCCAGGCCGAGATGATTTTGTCGTCGAGATGCGGGCGCGGCCGTCTATTTCGGATCGACAACAACTTTCCACGGCTGCGCGCGAGTGATTCTCGAACTTCGTCTTCATTCTTCTTGAAATGTTGTGCCGTCTCCGCGATCGCGTGTCGCTCGATCAAGATGTTTTTACCGGTGAACTCCTTTTGCGGATCGCTTCCTTCCGGCGCATTCCCTTCCGCTTCGACGCCGTAATGAAAATTAAAAAACTCGGCCTCCTTACCAAGCGCAGCATCGATTTCCTGCTTCGTCCAAACGTAGAACGCGCCTTCGGCGTGTTCGGGTTTGCCTTGCGTTAGCAAACTGTCGGCGTCTTCGGCGGAATAGAATCCGCCTTCTTTCGAAGTCATATCGCGCGCGACGTAATCGAGAATGTCGCGCGCGACCGATTCAAGATGTCGATCTGGCGTGATTTGGAACGCATCTAAATACGCGGCCACGAGCTGCGCCTGATCGTAGAGCATCTTTTCGAAATGCGGGACGTGCCAGAAGCGATCGACCGAGTAGCGATGGAAACCGCCGCCGAGATGATCGTGCATTCCGCCCGCAGCCATTTTGCGCAGAGTGAAAAGATCCATCTGGAGCGCGCGCTTGCCCGCGGCGCTGTTTGGATCGCGCGCGTAAAATCGCGTCAGGAAATTAAAGGCGACTGGTCGCGGGAACTTCGGCGCATTGCCGAAGCCGCCTTCCCGCGGATCGTAGCTGCGGGAAAACTGCTCGAACGCTTTCTCGAGAATGTTGATGTCGATCTTGCCTGCGTCGGGGGAAGCCGTTTGCGATTCACGCAACGCCTCGACGATCTTCTCTCCCTGCTCGACAATCTTGTCGTGATTTTGTTTCCACGCCGCCGCGACGCCAGCGAGCACTTTTCTAAAACCCGGTGAACCATATCGATCTTGCGGAGGGAAATAAGTTCCGCCGAAGAATGGTTTCAGCTCCGGCGTAAGCCAGACGCTCATCGGCCAGCCACCGCCGCCAGTCGTGGCCTGGACGAAGGTCATGTAAACGCGATCGACGTCCGGCCGCTCCTCGCGGTCGACTTTGATGTTCACGAATTCGCGATTCATGATCGCCGCTGTCGCTTCGTCTTCGAACGATTCGTGGGCCATTACGTGGCACCAATGGCACGTCGAGTAACCGATCGAGAGAAAGATCGGTTTGTTCTCCGCGCGCGCTTTCGCGAATGCTTCGTCGCCCCACGGATACCAATCGACCGGGTTGTGCGCATGTTGCAGCAGATACGGTGACTTTTCGCGCGCGAGGCGATTGGTGTGCTGCGGCATTTGCGGCCCGGCTTCAGCCGCGATGTGTGTCGGCGTCACCCATCACATTCTTGTCATTCCGAGCGAAGTCGAGGAATCTCTCACCGCTCTTCGCAGGAATAGCAGGTATGGACGTCACACATTTTGTTTTTCTTTTTCTGGCGATCGGCGTCATCGCGTTTTTGTACTCGTCGGTCGGTCATGCGGGCGCATCAGGTTACATCGCCGTCATGGCACTATGGGCACTTACCCCCATCGTCATCAGACCTACTGCGCTGGTGCTGAACATTCTCGTAGCTGCCATCGGCGCGTTTCAATTTTGGCGGGCCGGTCATTTCTCGTGGAAATTATTTTGGCCGTTCGCGCTGCTTTCCGTTCCGGCGGCTTATGCCGGCGGTTATTTGCAACTGCCGGCCCATGTTTTGAAAATCATTATCGGCGTTGTGCTGCTGCTCTCGGCCGCGCGTTTGTTCTTTCGTCGCGGCGATCCACCGGAAGTGGCTCCGCCTTCTCTGCCGGCCGCGCTCGGAGTCGGAGCGGGCATCGGGTTTCTTTCCGGACTTACCGGAACGGGTGGTGGAATCTTCCTCACTCCCTTGCTGCTCTTTTGCCGATGGGCGCGGACGAAACAAGCCTCGGCCGTTTCGGCTTTGTTTATTTTGGTGAACTCGATCGCGGGCCTGGTGGGCTTTATCAGCGCGAAACAATCGGTGCCCTCGCTCGCCTTTGGTCTTGCCGCGGGCGCAATCGGCGGAGGCGCAGCCGGATCTTATCTGGGCAGCCGGCGTTTCCCGGTCCGCGCCATCTCGATCTTGCTCGCGACCGTGCTCGTCATCGCCGGCGCGAAATTAATTTTTACGAAGTGACAATTCCAAACGCGACGCTTGCGCGGGCGACCACGGATTGGCCTGAAAATCGGATTGCGTAATTTTCTCGCGCTCATTTCGCAGAAGCTCGAGAAGCGCGGCAACATCGAGCCCGTGCTGCGTCGGCGCGAACGACGCCAGATTTTTTTCCGCTAATTGAAAGAGACGCACCGCCGGCTTCAATCGCCGGCTGTGTTTTGCATGTGTCGGATGCTCGAAATTTTTCTGCAGATGCACGAACGCGCCGGCTGCCTGGATCAATCCCTTGAGAAAGTTTGCGTTTCCCGCGTAATTTTCATCGAGCCAAATCTGCTCCAGCACATCGTGCGCTTCATAGTAACGAAGCTGGTTCCAAAGCCTGAAATATTCGTGAAAATAAGGATGCGACTCGAGCGGCATCTTTGGCGGCGCGGCCGAGAGGCCGACAAGTTTGGAAATCCGCTCGCGTTTGAGCATTCGCTTCCTAATCTGGTGAGCGCGCGAGCATGGGCAACCTGGTGAAGCTGACATCCCCCCCGATTTGCGCGACGAACCGCCGATGAGCGGCGCCGCGTTCGCAATTCTCAGCACCTTTGCGGTGTTGCTGATAGTGGCATCTGCGCTCTTCTCCGGACTGGAGACTGCGCTCTTTTCTCTCAAGCCGCATCAACTGCTTCGCCTGGAAAAGAATCACCCGCCGCTGGCGCAATTCATTCGCGACCTCCGTGCCCATCCACGGCGTGTCCTGAATTTCCTGGTCGTCGGCGACACCATCGTCAATGTCCCGCTGGTTATACTCTGCCTCGCGCTCGTCTGGCAGGGCGGAATCGTGACCACGATGCCGCAGTGGGTCGTTACCTTCGCGATCTTCTCGATCATCGTTTTTTTCTGCGATCTTCTTCCTAAAGTGCTGGCCCTGGCCGCTCCCTATCGGCTCTCGGCCGTCGGCGTCTGGACCCTGCGCACGCTCGTTCCGCTCTTTGAGGTAATCGGCAATTCGCTCGAGCGATTCAGCTCGCGCATGCTCGAGTGCATTACCCCGCGCCATCTCCGTTCCCGCACGCACTTGAGCGACGATGAGCTCGAGACGCTCGTCGAGATCGGCGCCGAGCAGGGTCAGCTGCACGAAGCCGAAGGCGAGATGATACAGGAAATCATCAAGCTCGGCGATAAGACGGCGAAGGATTGCATGACGCCCCGGGTGGACACGTTCGCACTCGCCGATGACCTGACGAACGACGAAGCGATTGCGGAATTAAAGAAAAATCGTCATCGCCGCGTGCCGGTTTACGCCGATACGCCCGATCAGGTCGTGGGAATTATCGATGTAAAACAATTCCTGCTCGATCCGAGCGAGCATTATACGGAAGCGCTGGTCGCGCCTTCCTTTGTGCCGGAGACGATGAAGGCGCTCGACCTTTTGCGTAGTTTTCTCACTCATCCGCAGGGACTCGCTATCGTCGTCGATGAATTTGGCGGGACGGAAGGCGTGGTGACTTTAGCCGACATCGTCGAGGACATCATCGGAGATGCCGCCCCGCTGGGTGATGCTGATCTTTACATCGAGCCGCTGGCAGAGGGCAAACTGCTCGTGAATGGAAAGGCCCGCCTGGATGATTTACACGAGCATCTCGGCTTCGAGCTCGAAGCCGATGGCATCGATACCATCGGCGGCTACGTTTTTACTCGAGTTGGCTCGTTACCAGCCGTGGGCGCTCGCGTTGAATTTCCGCGGCTCACCGCCACGATCCGACGGGTTAGTCGTAAACGCATCGAGGAGATGTTGATCGAGCCGCACATTCACGGCGCAACCGTGGGCGAAATGGAAAACCTGCGATGACGACGACTTCGTGGCTGTTCATCGCCGCCTGCTGGGTCTTCTCCTGCCTTTTTAACGGGATCGAAGCTGCCGCGCTTGCGTTGGATCCGGTGCGCCTGCGGCATCATGCCAAGCTCAGTAACAGGGCCGCGATGCGCTTATCGCGGCTCGTCGAACAGCCGGAACGCCTCCTGGTAACCGTGCTGCTCGTGACGAACTTTGCGAACATCCTCGCGTTGGTGCTGCTGACCCGGCTTTTCGTTCGCGCATTCGGAGCGGTTGGTTACGTCGCAGCAGCGATCGTCGCCCTCCCGGTTTATCTTTTCCTCACCGGGATTTTACCGAAATCAATTTTTCGCCGCTTCCCCTTCCGCACACTCTCGAGGCTCGTTGGCTTGCTCGAAATCGCGATGGCGATTCTTTCGCCACTTCTTCTCATCGGTAGCTTGCTTGGGAAACGCGTCCTGTTTCGTAACGCTGCCGATCATCGATTATTCGCCGCGCGCGAGGAGTTGAAACAAATCACCGCGCAGAGTGAAGCGGCGGGCGAACTGAGTGGAACGGAGCGTCAGATGATTCACAACGTCGTCGACTTCGGCGCGGTCAAAGTGCGCGACGTCATGGTGCCGCTCGACAAAACGATCGCCATTTCTCCCGCCACACCGGTGGCCGATGTCCTGGCCTTAAGTCGCGATAAAAATGTTGATCGCATGCCGGTCATTTCTGCCGGCGAACCGGTCGGCCTCATCAATGTTATCGATATCCTCGTCGCAGACTCGCAGACACTGCCGCTGCGCAGTTACCAGCGGCGCATCGTTATCGCAGCCGCGGATGAGCCCGCCTACCGAATCATTCGCAGACTGCGCGCCGCCCGCCTGAGCCTCGCCGCCGTCATCGATGAAAATCACAAACTTGCGGGTGTCGTGACGCTCGAGGAGATGGTGCAGCGCCTTGTTTGTACGACGCCAGTCACGACGATGCCACGAAATTAGCGCCCGGGTCCGTCCGCCCGGGTCGCGCCGTTAGACAAAATGTGCGCGGTGTTGACCAGCGCGACATGGGTGAAAGCCTGCGGAAAATTGCCGAGTTGTCGGCGCGCAATCGGATCGTATTCCTCGGAAATCAATCCTAGATCGTTTCGCAGTGAGAGCAGACGCTCGAACAAAGCGCGCGCTTCCTTGCAGCGACCAACCAGGTGAAGGCAATCCGCCATCCAAAATGAGCAAGGCAGAAACACCCCTTCCGTTCCCGGCAGTCCATCGACGCCGTGCTCTTCCGGCAAATATCGCAGCACCAGCCCGTCGTGCATTAATTCGCGCTCGATCGCCGCAATCGTTCCCTGCACGCGCTCGTCTTCCGGCGGTAAAAAACCGACCAGCGGCATCATCAGTACCGCCGCGTCGAGAGCATCCGATCCGTAGCATTGAGTAAAGGATTTCTTCCTGTCGCTCCAGCCGCGCGCACAAACTTCGCGATGAATTTCATCACGCACGACGCGCCACCGCGGAAGATTGTTCCGTTTGTCGCACCCCGATTCCTCACACAACTTCACCGCACGATCGAAGGCGACCCACGCCATGATTTTCGAATGCGTAAATTGCTTCCGCCCGCCGCGCACTTCCCAGATTCCCTCGTCCGGCGATTGCCACTTCGTTTCCAAAAATTGCACCAGCGAGTTCTGCAGATTCCACTCCGCTTCCCCAGTCGGAATTCCAGCGCGATGCGCCTGATACATCGCATCGAGAACTTCCCCGTAAACGTCGAGCTGAAATTGATTCGAGGCCGCATTGCCGATACGAACCGGCGCGGATTTTTCGTAACCGCCCAGCCATTCGATCTCTGACTCAGTAAGGCGCCGCTCCCCGCCCACGCCGTACATTATCTGCATTTGCGCGGGGCTACCGGCCACGCTGCGCAGGAGCCATTCCCGCCAGGCTCGCGCTTCATCGACGTAACCATTTTCCATCAACGCGAGCAGCGTGAATGTCGCGTCACGGAGCCAGCAAAAGCGGTAATCCCAGTTTCGCACCCCGCCAATCGCTTCCGGCAACGAGGTCGTCAGCGCCGCGACAATGCCGCCGGTCGGTGCGTAGGTCAGACCTTTTAAAGTAATCAACGAACGCGTCACCGCCTCGCTCCACTCGTGCTTAGTTTGGCATTTACCGGCCCAGTCGCTCCAAAACTTCTCCGTCTGTATCAGCGCGTGATCGGCGTGAATTTCGCGTGGCGGGGTCTGGTGCGATGGAAACCACGTCAGGACGAAGGGGACGCGTTCGCCCTCGCGTATTATAAATTCGGCGACGGTCGTCAGGTCTTCGCCGCGCGTCGGTACGGCAGTGCGAAGAATCAGTCCGTCCGGTCCGGCAATTGCCTCCAAACCGCCGTGCCGATTGCGCACCCACGGAACGATGTGGCCGTAGTCGAACCGGATGATCAATTCCATGCGGAGCGCGACCTCGCCGCGCACGCCCTCGACTATGCGAATCAGGTCGGGATTTTCGCCACGCGGCGGCATAAAGTCGATCAGGCGGACGCAACCCTCGGCGGTCTCGAATTCTGTCTCGAGAATCAGGGTGTCGCCGCGATATTGGCGGCGCGTCTTTAGAACTTTATCGCGCGTAGTGAAATACCAGCGGCCGTTATCGCGCGTGCCCAGAAGCGACGCAAAACAGGCCGGCGAATCAAAGCGCGGGAAACATAACCAGTCGATACAACCGTCACGGCTGACCAGCGCGCCCGTTTGCGTGTCACTTAGAAACGCATAATCCTCAATCTTCGCGCTCATCCAGTTTTCGTTAGCTCCAGCAAAGACTAGGAATTCGCCAGGTTTGCAATCCCCTCGCGCGTGAGTCGAAACCCCGTCCACTCATTCATCGGCGTGGCTCCGAGCTTTTTGTAAAAACCGATCGCTGGTTCGTTCCAATTGAGCACTGCCCACTCCATCCGGCCACACCCTCTCTCCGTCGCAATCGCGGCGAGACGAACCAGGAGTGCCCGACCATGGCCTGCGCCGCGCTTCTCCGGACGGACGAACAGATCCTCCAGATACAATCCCGGCCGGCCGAGCCAGGTGGAAAAATTAAAGAAATAGACTGCGAACCCAACTGCCTCATTACCTTCGAACGCGAGCAGCACATGTGCCGACGGAGATTCGCCGAACAGCACTTCGCGCAGACCTTCTTCGGTTGCGATGACATCATTCGGCGCGCGTTCATACAGCGCGAGGTCACGGATGAGCTGCAGAATCTGCGCGACATCGTCGATGACAGCTTCTCGGATCGTGACGACCGGGGTTCCAGCGTTCATGGCGCAAGGTTCAATTTGTAGATCTGGAAAGTTTTCATCGATTTCATCAGCGTCGCGTGGTGCCTGAGATGCTCCGCGAAGCGCTCGTAGTAGTCGAGCCACCACATCGTGCCGACGTAAAACACGACGTGCGTCGCTCCTCGTTGCCGGAGGTCGTCCAGATCTGCGATGAGTTGTTCGTCATCCGCGGGATTGCCGTAGAACAGACCGCGCCGCTCCGGGAAATGCCAACCCTTCCGCTCCGCATAATAAAATGCGGTCGGATCGCCGTCGTCAGCGGCAACGACCAAGGCATCCCGGGTTGTCATGGCTTTCAATTCCAGACCAACATCCCGCAGCGGAGCAGCCGAGGACTCGAACAGGTGGTGCGTGTAAACAGTGGAAAGCCATCCGAATGAGGCGATCACGACGGAAACGATGAGAACGCGCGCGGGACGCGGGACCGGCATGATTCGCGCACAAGCAGCCCCACCGAAGGCTGCCGCGATCGGGACGAAGGGAAGCTGATACCATTCATGCCGGTTCCCCCACCCCACCAGCACTACAAAAACCGCCATCCCCATGAACCATGAGAGGAATGGCGACGCATCTTTGTTCCGGCGAGTCATCCACCAACCGAGTAATCCCGCTGTCGCCAGCACCGGGGTCAGAGTCGATGTCGAAAGCTTGAAAGCGATTTTCGCGTACCATCCGATCGGCATAATGCGAACGCCGCCGCCGCCAAAGAAATGATAGGGATAGAACGTCTCGGAAATCCGATGAGCGTGCCAGTACCAGGCGAGGCACGGGAGCAACGCGATCGCCGCCCACCCATAAAGCTGCGGTTCGCGAATTGCGCGCCAGCCGGAACGCCGCAACACGAATACTGCCATCGGCACGGCCATGACCGCGGTCGGTAATTTAATCAGCAGCGCGAAAGACATCGCCATTGCCGACAACCAAAATGCGCGCTGATCTCGTTCGACGGTCCACTTCTCAAAAAAGTAGAGCGCTACCATCCCTAAACTCAGCGACGGCACGTCGGGCATGAAGCAGCGACTCGCCATCATCATCACCGGCGCGAACGAATAAAAGATGAGCGCCCACACCGCCGCGACCGGGCCGAATGGTTTTCGGACCAGTAGATAAAAAAAGGGCAGCGAGATCGCGAAAAAAAGAATCGATTGCAGCCGTCCGATCCATTCGTGCAGGCCGAGAACTTGATATGCTAGCGCGGCCGTGAACGGCAAAATCGGAAACTCTGTGCCTACATACCCGGGCTGATCACCCGCCCAATCGATTTGCGGCTTCGCGAACTGAAAACCGCCGCTCCAAAAGTTGCGCGCGATCGCGGCGACGTCGCTTTGTCGCCAACTCCAGCGATCGTCAAACGGCTGATTGAGCGCGATAAAACGAATACCTATTGCGACGAGGCCGACCAATATCGCAAGTCGCTTAGCGTGGGACACGGTTCGCGTCTTGACAAAGCGCGGGTCCGAAGTCAATCGAGTAGAGGAGAATCAGGATGATTAAACGCAGAAAACTTTTGGCTGATTGGAGGCGCAGCGGTAGCCGCGTATTCCTCGCCGTTGCCTTTGCCACTGCTCTGGGCTTAACGATGCACACACGCGGCTTCGCCCAGGGCGAACCCAAGCTTGTCTCGGACGTCGTCGAATTTTCCAGGCTTATCCCTTTAATTCCGGAGCCACCGGCGAGCTGGAGCGCTGAAAAAGCGGAAGGTTCTACCAGCGACGCGGGCGGGGTGAACCTTACGACCGTGCATCGGGATTACACGAAGGGGACTGCCGAAAATGCACCGGTCACTTCGATCAGTATTCTCGATACGGCCTCCAGTCCAGAACTCGCGCAGGCGTCCACTGCCGGTTGGAACGTCACGAATACCAGCACGGAAGGGTACACAAAACCGGTAACGATTAATGGTAACCCCGGATTTGAAGCGTTCGAAAATGAGGGTAAGCACGGCACGCTCTGGTTGATGATCGCGCAACGCTATTTGCTGCAGATCGAGACGCGCGAGCAGGATTCCAAGGATCTGCAGGAATGGCTAAAGCGCATCGATTTGAAGAAACTCGCGGAAGTTAAATAGCGTTGCCGCGTTGCTATTGCGCGGGTTATCCAATCTGTCATCCTGAGCCGAGCGCAGGATCTCCCAGGCGGAGAACTCTTCACGCCAGTTATGTCCGACGACCGTAAAACTCCCGAACAACGCGCGCAGATGAGCGATATCGAGCGGCTGCGCCATTCTGCCGCCCACGTTCTCGCGACTGCCATTCTAAAAATTTGGCCGGATGCCCAATTCGCGGCCGGTCCGCCGGTCGAGAATGGATTCTATTACGATCTCGAACTCGAGCACCGCATTTCGCCGGACGACTTCGACAAAATCGAAGCGGAGATGAAGAAGGAGACGAAGGCGAATCACACTTTCGAGCGCGTCGCCGTCTCCCGCGATGAGGCCCTCGAAATGGCAAAGCTTGGTGCTCTTGGTGCCCTTGGTGCGAGATCTGAACCCTCGAAGTTCAAACTCGACATCGTGCAGGGCATTCCCGAAGGCGAAGCAATTTCGCTCTACCGCAACGGCGATTTTACCGATCTCTGCGCCGGACCGCACGTCATGCGCACGGGAAACATCGGCGCGTTCAAACTCACCCACGTCGCCAGCGCCTACTACAAAGGCGACGAGAAGAACCCGCAGCTCCAGCGTATCTACGGGACCGCTTTCAAAAACAAAACGCAGCTCGACGAATACTTCGCGATGCTCGAGGAAGCGAAGAAGCGCGACCATCGCAAGCTCGGAAAAGAACTCGAGCTTTTCACCTTCGACGACGACGTCGGCCCTGGTCTTCCGCTTTGGCTCCCGCGCGGCACCGCAATTATCGAGGAACTCGAGAAGCTCGCGAAGGAAACGGAGTTTGCCGCGGGCTATGTACGGGTAAGGACGCCAAACCTCGCGCGTGAGTCATTATATCAGACAAGCGGTCATCTACCCTACTACAAGGATTCGATGTTCCCGCCGATGACTGTGCACGAACACGGCGATGATGATGAGTCATCGCATCGCTACTACCTCAAGGCGATGAACTGCCCGCATCATCACAAACTTTACGCTGCGGTGCCGAAGAGTTATCGAGATCTTCCGATACGACTCGCCGAGTACGGTACCTGCCATCGTTACGAGCAGAGCGGCGAACTTTTCGGCCTCATGCGCGTGCGCTCGATGCAGATGAACGACGCGCACATCTACTGCACGGAGGAGCAGTTCGAAGACGAGTTCAACGCCGTGAACCAAATGTATCTGAAGTATTTTAAGATCTTCGGGATCGACAAATACGTCATGCGTTTCTCTACCCACGATCCGGCAAAGCTCGGCCAGAAATTCGTCGATAACTCGGAGCTCTGGTTAAAGACCGAAGAGATGACCCGCGGCGTCCTGCAACGCTCCGGCATTAACTACGTCGAAGTACCTAACGAGGCCGCTTTCTACGGCCCGAAGATCGACGTGCAAGTCTGGAGCGCGATCGGCCGTGAGTTCACCATCGCGACCAATCAGGTGGACTTCGCCGTCCCACCCAAGTTCGGCCTTACTTACAAGACGCGCGACAACACCGAAGCGACGCCGCTCTGCATCCACCGCGCGCCGCTCGGCACGCACGAGCGTTTCATCGGTTTTCTCATCGAGCATTATGCCGGCAATTTCCCGCTGTGGCTTAGTCCCGAGCAGGTTCGCATTCTCCCGATCGGCGACGAAGCGCCGCTGCTCGAATACGCGCGCGGGATTCAAGCCGAGCTCCGTGCTCACGAAATCCGCGCCGAGCTCGATGCCAGCAGCGATCACATGAAGACGAAGATCGCGAGCGCCGAGCAGATGAAAGTGCACACCATGCTCGTGATCGGCAATCGTGACATGGACGCAAACGCCGTCAGCGTGCGCGTCCACGGCCAAGGCAATCTCGGCGCCAAGTCCCGAGCTGAGGTTATTGCCGGGATTTTACAACAAGCTCGCGCGCGTAGCTAAGAGCTGCGCACATCACTCGAGCGGCTCGATCGATGCGGTGATCGCGTCGTAGTCCTTCTCGTATTTGTCGTCCGCTCTTTTCGAGCCGGCGGTAATGATTGCGTAAAACTTGCCCTTTTGCGGCTGGAAGGCGTGCACCAGCACGACAAAATCGACGCCTTCCACCTTGCCATCGCCGCGAATTCCCATGAAGCGGACGTCATTTCCGTTTTTGCTGGAATCGATGTCGCCAAGCTCGAATTTTTTAATCTTGGCGGCCTCCGCCATGCCGCTCGCGATCTTGGGCAAGGCGGCTTTGAGTTCTTTTTCGGAGCTGAGACCTTTCAGGAACAAAATCGACATGGTGTATTCAGAGTCGTCGCTGGGGTGGCAATCGAGGTTTCCACCCTTATCGGGCGCGTGCTGCCATCCTTCCGGGAGCT
Organism: Chthoniobacterales bacterium; assembly: GCA_038323965.1. Taxonomy (GTDB): domain Bacteria; phylum Verrucomicrobiota; class Verrucomicrobiia; order Chthoniobacterales; family UBA10450; genus JBBQHM01. Next base: position 19,836 of record JBBQHM010000012.1, read on the forward strand.
CGAGGATGAAAGTGGGCTCGTCGCGGGGGAATTTAATCTTTCCGGCAGAACTCGTGCTTACTCCGACGAACGAGATGCAGGTGAGCGCGAGGAGTGCGTGCCACAGACGGTATTTCATTGTGTGCATGCGATCTGATGTGTCGCTCCACCATACTTTTGTCGAGAAGCTTTTGACGAGGATCGACCAGCCCCGCGGCGCAAGACCACTAGCAACTGAACAGTGGGTGCGCGCCTGGAAGTCCCTTAAGCTCGAAGGAACCGGCGAGTTGCGCGGAGACCGCACCGTTCATCTGCGCATTCGCATTTTCACTGATGATGGTGTGCAAGCCATTGGCGGCGGCGACGCGTTCGATTCGGAATAGATAATTCAGGTCGGGGCCGAGGGCGCTAAGTTCACCGGGCGCTGACGCGGCCCCGAAAACCGCAGTCCCGTAATGCAGTGCCCATCGAAAGGGAGGGTGACGCCGTTCCTGCATGATGCGGAATGCATCCAGCGCCGTCGTGACATTTTCAATGGTGGAGAATTTGGCGTTCCAATAGGCAAGGAATCCGTCCCCGAGAAATTTGCTAAGCGTTCCTCCGTTTTGCTCGATGACGGACTGACATTCGCCCAGCCACGCGCCCATCGTGCGCGCGAGGTGTTCGGTCGGAAGTTCGTGGCTCAGTTGGACAAACTTCTCGATGTCGATGAGCAGAAACCAGCAGGTGAGCTCGTTGATTTCGCGAATCGTGACCTGCGGTTGCGTCAGATAAAGTTCCTCTTCGGATGTCGCGGCATCCTCGAGTCGGAAGGTCAGGCTCTGCTCGCCAATCTGGATGGTGTCGCCATTTTGCAACGCCAGCGGCTGCACCACGCGTCGGCCGTTTAGATGCGTGCCGTTGCTGCTCCCGAGGTCGACGAGATAAAATTCCGCGCCGCCCTGCGCGTGGATAATGGCGTGCCGACGGGACACTTTCGCCGAGGTGAACACGACATTGTTATCCCTGGCGCGGCCCAGCGAGAACGTCTTTCCCGCAAGCGGGAATTGGCGTTCGCCGATGTCAATCCAGGCTGATGTGGCCGTTCCGATCATGATTCCGCAGCCCTGAATCAGCCGAACGCGTGCCAAACTCCCCGGAAGGGGCATGGCCTCTGCTTTCCGTCAGCCTGCAATGTACGTGGATTCTGCCGCTCAAGACGAAGAAGCCGAGGGAGGACAGACGATGCGTGGTGTCGTCGGCGGCACCAAACTTTTCAACCGCTTTACGCTGCAAAAAGTTCTCGGACGCGGCGGAATGGGCATCGTCTGGCTGGCGCGCGACGACCGGCTGGATCGGCTCGTCGCGCTCAAACTCGTGCCGGAAGCGGTCTGTTTCGACGCCTCCGCGCAGGAAGATTTAAAGCGCGAAACGCGCAAAAGTTTACTGCTTACGCATCCGCATATTGTGCGCATATTCGATTTCATCGAAGACGAGCGCAGCGCCGGGATTTCGATGGAATACGTGGACGGTTCGACGCTTTCCTACCTGCGCGTGCAGAAGCCCGCGAAATGTTTCGAGGTAGACGAGTTGCGGCCGTGGATCTCGTCGTTATGCGAGGCGCTTGGGTATGCGCATAGCTCTGCGCAACTGGTCCACCGGGATCTCAAGCCCGCGAATTTAATGGTGAACAGCAAGTCGGAGCTGAAAGTCACGGACTTTGGAATTGCCTGCACGCTGCGCGACTCGATGAGCTGCGTCAGTGTCCGCACCTCCAGCGGCACGCTCAATTACATGAGCCCGCAACAAATGCTCGGGGAAGACCCTGCCGCCTCCGACGATATCTACGCGATGGGTGCGACGCTCTACGAGTTGCTCTCGAGCAAACCACCGTTTCACGGCGGAGATGTCGCGTCCCAAGTGCGCGAAGTGACGGCGCCGCTAATTGCGCAACGTCGTTCCAAATTTGAAATTGGCGGGCAACCAATCCCGAAATATTGGGAAGAAACCATCGCGGCATGTCTGGCCAAGGATCCGGCGCGCCGACCTCAAACGGCCGCGGAAGTCGCACGTCGCTTGCGAATCGGCGGGACGATTCGGATGGCGCCACGTCCAGAACCGGCGAAGCGCTTCAAGCCCGTTCATATGGTGGCGATGGCGGGCGGCGTTTTAGCGATCACGCTAGCGGCGTTCCTGCTGCATCGGCCGTCAACGGACAAACCGAAATTGGCGGACGACGCAAAAGTTATCCCGGCTGTTGGTTATGCGCTTGAAGGCAAGGTTCCTAAGGCAACAACGTCGAAAGCTGAGCCGGCAAGATCCGAAGAAATGCAAACCAGCGAGCCACCTGCGCAAGCCGCGCAAATGAAAATCGGTTCACTCGACGTCAGCACCTCGCCGCCGGGCGCGATCTATTCGATCTACTCCGGCGTAGTCGCGAGCAAATCGGCGCCAGTCGCCGGAGCGCTGCGGACAGGAACTTCGCCGGGCACGGCAGCGGAACTTCCAGGCGGGCGCTACACCGTCTTCTTTCACAAGGATGGTTGGCCCGATGATCGAACCGAAGTCGCGCTGGAAGCGGGCGAAACATTACCGCTCAATTACAGCTTCCCACACGGAACGGTCACGGTAACGAGCAATCCGGACGGCGCCGAGATTTTTCTGGGCGCGACCTCTCTCGGCACCACGCCACTCACGACTGAAATCCCGGCCGGAAAGCAACAGCTGGTCGCTCGCGTTGAGGACCGTCCCGACCGCACCCAGTCCGTCGTCATTCAAGATGGAAAGGCGGCAACGGTTGCGTTCCAACTAACTGCGCGATCCCAATCCAGTTCCCGCTCGAGAACCAGGTCAACGCCGCCCCCGTCATTGATGGGCAAAGTCGGCGAAAGCCTGAAGCACGTTTTCTCCGGAAGCTCGACCCCACCGCCGAAACGACGCCGTTAACCGGCCAGCCGTTTCGTTTTCCAATTTGTCGGCGCGCAGCTAGTCTGCCCGACGAATGGACGCAAAGGCGGCGCTAAAAAAATATTTCGGCTACGACGCGTTCAGACCGCTGCAGCGCGAGATCGTGGATGATGCGCTCGCAGGTCGCGACGTCTTCGCCTTGATGCCCACGGGCGGCGGCAAATCGCTTTGCTTTCAGCTGCCAGCGCTGCTCCGCGACGGACTCACCATCGTCGTGTCGCCGCTGATCGCGTTGATGAAGGATCAGGTCGATGCGCTGCAGGCCAGCGGGATTGCGGCGACGTTCTTGAATTCTACGCTCGATGGTGACGAGGCGCGCGCCCGATGGCGGGGACTGCATCGTGGCGAATACCGGATGCTCTACGTCGCGCCCGAGCGCCTGATGCTCGATGGCTTTCTCGAGAAGGCGCTGAACTGGAACATTACGCAGATCGCGATCGATGAGGCGCATTGCATCAGCGAATGGGGTCACGATTTCCGCCCGGAATACGGTGAGCTGAAAAAATTGCGAACGCATTTTCCCGACGTCCCGGTAATGGCGCTAACCGCCACCGCGACGGAGCACGTGCGCGAAGATATTCTCACGCAGCTAAAGTTGCGCGAGCCGCGCTGTTACGTCGCGAGCTTCAATAGACCGAATCTGAGTTATCGCGTCGTGCCGAAATCCGCCGCCTACGATCAGTTGCTTAAATTTCTGCGAGCGCGGCCGAACGACAGCGGGATTGTCTATGGCGCGAGCAGGAAGACGGCTGACTCGCTGGCGGCGAAGTTGAACGCCGACGGCGTGAGCGCGAAGCCATATCATGCCGGGCTCGAGGGCGCAGAACGCGCGAACAATCAGGAGGCATTTTTGCGCGATGACGTTCGCGTGATGACGGCGACAATCGCCTTCGGCATGGGCATCAACAAACCAAACGTGCGCTTTGTCGTTCATCACGATCTGCCGAAAAATCTCGAAAGTTATTACCAGGAAACGGGACGCGCTGGCCGCGACGGATTGCCGAGCGAATGCGTGCTCCTGTTCAGCGCGAGTGACGTGATGAAACAACGGCGTTTCATCGATGAAAAGGAAGAGAAGGAACAACGTGTCGCGCACGAGCAGCTACGAACGATGGTCGCCTACGCTGAAACGCGAGAATGCCGGCGCGCCACGCTGCTACGCTACTTTGGCGAAGAGCTCGCCACGTGTGAGGGCTGCGACAATTGCGAAAATCCCCCGGAAACCTTCGACGGCACCATCGCCGCGCAAAAGTTTTTGTCGTGCGTGCTGCGCGTGCAGCAGAAGAGCGGCTTCAGCTTTGGCCTGAATCACATCGTTGAGGTGCTGACCGGCGGAAATACGGACGCAATTCGACAGCGTGGCCACGACGCCGTCTCTACTTATGGCATTGGTCGCGAACTAAAGCGCGAACAGTGGCAGGCGATTGGTCGCGAGTTACTGCGCCTCGGTTACGTGCAAGCGGCCTCAGGAAAATTCGCGACGCTTGAGCTCACTCCGAGTGGTCTGGATGTTCTGCGAAATCGCGAATCGATCACGCTAACGAAACCGGCCGACGTTCCAACGAAGCAGCGTAAACGCCGCGCTGGGGAGATCGAGTGCGACGAAGTACTGTTCGACCGGTTGCGCGTGCTGCGACGCAAGATCGCTGACGAACGCGATGTGCCTGCTTACGTCATCTTCTCGGATGCCACCTTGCGCGAAATGGCACGCTTGTTACCCACGCGACTCGGAGATCTCGAGAAGGTGCCCGGCGTTGGTCAACAAAAGTTGAAAAGCTTCGGAGAGATTTTCGTCGCCGAAATCAATTCGTATTTAGCCCCTGCTTAAGGGTCCGCGCACGGTGCGCTACTGCTAAGCATTTCACGTGCAGTGATTTTTGACACTTTCATCTATTACTTCGCGTTCCTGGTGCCGTCGGCGATTGCGTTTCGCCTCGTCCGATCGCACGCACGTCCTTGGATTTGCGCGATCTTCGGAGCAGGTTTTTTCGTTTACTTCTCGCTGACGCAACTCGGTGGTCGCGCTGGCGCGGCGTGCCTGCTGATTCTGGTCTGGGAAGCGTGCTTCAGCCGTCTTTATAAGCCGAAATCGCTCTGGTGCATCGTCGGAATCATTCAAGCCATCGGCGTGCTCTTCGTTTTCAAATACGCGAACTTCTTCGCGGGATTATTTCTACACAGCTCGCCGCGCGATCCGCTTTTCTGGAAAGGCGCGTTTCTGCCGATCGGTATCTCGTTTTTCACCTTCGAGTTCATTCACTACGCTGCTGATCGCTACAAAGGCACGGCAAAGGCAGGTACGTTCGCCGAGTATCTGGCGTTCATTCTCTTCTTTCCGACGATGGTCGCTGGACCAATCAAACGCTTCCAGGATTTCGAACCGAAGCTGCAGAATCCCAGCAAGGATTGGACGCTCGATTGGCACCGCGGCATTACACGAATCCTCGCCGGACTGGTGAAAAAGTTCGCCATCGCGGACGTGCTCTCCGCGATGACTGCGAACCTCAACCACGAGACCATCGCGCTCGCGGATCGTCGTATTCTGCCGGTGTGGCTGCTCGCATACGGCATCAAGATCTACGTGGATTTTTCCGCCTACTCAGATATCGCGATCGGCTCGGCGCGGCTTTTCGGCATTCGCGTGCCAGAGAATTTTGACTGGCCGTATCTCCGCACCAACGTCGCGGAATTCTGGAGCCACTGGCACATGTCGCTCTATCGCTGGCTGATCGATTATATCTTTATCCCGCTCGGAGGTTCACGGGTTTCGCCCCCGCGGGTTTACGTGAACATTCTCATCACCATGTTGATCAGCGGACTCTGGCACGGCGCGGGATTGAACTTCGTCGCGTGGGGGCTTTGGCACGGCTGCCTGCTCGGTGGGCACCGGCTCTGGAGGAGCTGGCGACCGGCGACAGAGTTGGAAGCCTCCGCTTTGGGATCTGCTATGAGCTGGGCGCTTACTTTTGTGCTTGTTAATCTCGGCTGGGCGTTCTTTTGCATGGACTTGCCCACGAGCTTGTATTTTTTCCGTCGAATGCTGATCGGCTAACGAATCGTGAGATTACTCTTGGAATACCTCGGCGGCTCATCGGACGAAACGCCGCGCTGGTTACGAATGCCACTCGTATCGCCGCTCTGGGGAATCTGGTGGGGCTTGTTGCTCTCGCTTATTGTTTTCTTCTGCGGACAATCATCGAAGTTTATCTACATCGACTTCTAAGCCGCCATGTTGTCGATTCGCCCCCATCATTTGTTAGGCACCTCGGGAGTTGCGCTCGCCGCGCTAATCTGCCTCAACCTCGCGATCGTTCGCGCCGCCCGCCAGTTGCCGCCCCAGCAACTCTTGCAGCGGATCGAGCGCACTGCGGCGAAGACACGATTTGTATTTCTGGGCGATTCTCAGATGGCAGCCGACATCGATCCGGCCCTGTTTTCCGCCGCTTGCGCCCGCCCGAATGACTTGCGTCCGAGCATCAACGTCGGAATCGGCGCTACCAAAGCATCAGAACATTTTCTGATCCTGGAGCAATTGCTTGCGCACGCACCGGCCGCCGACGCTGTTTTTTACGGCTTCTACGACAACCTGTTAACCGAGCCGGTTCCCTCGCGATTTCAGGAACTCGGGGGCAATCGGGCGCTCGCCTTCCTCTGGCCGGCACGCGCGGCAGAGCTCATCTTTCCGAGCCAGCCAGTTTCGCAATGGCAATTTCGTTTCATCGCGACGATTCCGATGGTCGCCGAGCGGCTCGGGATCTGGGCGAAAGTGGAGCGCGCACGGCGTTATCTGGCAGCGATCGGTGTCCCGCCAGCGGCGGAGAGTCGCTTCGGACGGGCTGCCGACTTTGCGGGAGCGGAACCCGCAGATGAGCATCGCTTTGAGGAAAGCCTGGGAAGGGCAGTACGTGAACAGCAGCCGTTGAACCACTCGGTTAAAGAAATCCTGCGGCTGAGTTCGTCGCGAAATCTGAAGTTTCACCTCATCCTCATGCCCGTCCCTTCCGGGCATCGGACTCGATTTTATGGGAGCACCGCGTGGATCGAATATCTGAATCACATTCGCGGTCTCATCGGAAGCGGCGCGGAAGTTATCGACGCTTCTGATTGGCTGGCAGACGAAAACTTTGAAGATGCGCTTCACGCGGCACCCACGGGAGCGAAACTGTTCAGCGCGCAGCTCGCCAAGCAGGTCTGCGAGCGTCACCTGACGACTCTCTAGTCAATCAAAGTCAGAGCGGCGAAGAGCCTTGTCCTTCGCGCGACACGATATCAAGATCACGCCATGGCTGAGATCGATCTAAAGAATTCACCGAATGAAATGCCGGACATCGTCGGCGCAATTCCGGCCAATCCGATTCTCGCAGCCTTTCGACCGTTCATTCCTGCCTCCGCGAATCTTCGCGAGCTGACAATTTTTCCTTTAATCCTCGGGACGTTCCTCGGGATGGTGTTCGGGGCGTCATCACTCTATCTCGTGCTAAAAGTCGGATTGACCGTAAGTGCGTCAATCCCGGTCGCGGTCATCTCCATCACGATCTTCCGGCTGCTTTCGAAGATGGGAATGCGCGACGCCACCATCCTGGAAAACAACATCGTGCAGACCGCGGGCTCTGCTGGCGAATCGATCGCATTCGGGCTCGGGGTAACGATGCCCGCGATCATGATTCTGGGCTTCGACCTCGAGATCACCCGCGTGATGCTAGTGGCAGTTCTGGGCGGATTGATGGGAATTCTAATGATGATTCCGCTGCGGCGTGCGCTCATCGTACATCAGCACGGCTTCCTCAAATATCCCGAGGGAACCGCCTGCGCGGAAGTGTTGAAAGCGGGTGCGTCACGCGAATCCCGAGAGGCAGCTCATGTCGGTGATCCCGCCTCCGCCGCGGATGAGGACACCGTCACGGGCGGGAAGATCATCATCGGCGGCTTCGGAATTGGGTTCGTCTATTATGGCCTGCAGCAGATTTTCAAGGTGATGAAGGAGGCGCCGACGAAGCTTTTCGGTCCGCCATATCAAGGCGGCTCGATTTCACTGGAGAATAACCCCGCCTTGCTGGGTGTGGGTTATATCATCGGGCCGCGAATCGCCTCATTGATGATGGGTGGCGGCGTTCTGTCGTATCTCGTTTTGATTCCGGCCATCAAGTATTTCGGCTTCGGCGGAACGGCTCCGTTGCCGCCGGAGACAGGTCATACGATCGCGGAGATGACGGTCGCGCAGGTGCAGAAAGGCTACATTCTTTACATCGGCGCGGGCGCAGTTGCTGCCGCTGGAATAATCAGCCTTTTCCGTTCGCTGCCCATCATCTGGCACGGCTTGAAAGGTGCTATTGCGGATCTGCGCGGCACCGGCGCGGCCTCGGCCAACGCGCCGCGCACGGACCAGGATCTCTCGATGAAATGGGTGCTCGGCGGGATCATCGCGCTTCTGCTTGTGATCATGATCGCACCGCAATTGAACCTCCGTTTCAACGCCCTCGGCGCGCTTTTGATCATGGCATTCGGCTTCCTTTTCGTGACGGTTTCGTCGCGGCTTACAGGTGAGGTCGGTTCATCGTCCAATCCGATTTCCGGCATGACGGTGGCGACACTCCTACTCACGTGCCTCGTGTTTCTCCTGATTGGCTGGACGGCGCCCGCCTATTTTGTGACCGCGCTTTCGATCGGCGGCATCGTCTGCATTGCGTCGTCGAATGGCGGAACGACTTCGCAGGATCTCAAGACCGGGTTTCTCGTCGGGTCGACACCGAAATATCAGCAGATCGCAATTCTCATGGGTGCGCTGGCGTCGGCGCTGATTCTCGGACCGATCCTGATGAAGTTAAACGATTCGGGGACGGTCTACGTGCCGGTCGCGAACGATAAAGATTTCGCGTTCGCCTCCGCATTCCACGCCAACCCCGCAGAGTACGAAAAAGACAGCGCCGGCCAGCCGAAGCGCGACCGTGTCTCGGGTGCGCAAGGCGGTGCCGATCGAAAAGAATATTTCGTTTATCATAAAACCACCACGGAAGGCGGACCGGCTGGGCGCTATCTGGTGAACGACGAGGGCACTCCGGTCTATCTCGCCGACCCGGGCATCAATGGTGTTTACGACAAACGTCCGGACGGATCGAGCGTGCAGAAGTTCACGGCGCCGAAAGCGACATTGATGTCGTATATCATCAAGGGAATTCTCAGCGGCAAACTACCATGGGGATTGGTGCTGCTCGGAGTTTTCATCGCGATCGTCCTCGAGCTTTCGGGCATCCCATCGCTCGCTTTTGCGGTGGGCGTCTATCTGCCGCTATCCACTTCAGCCCCCATTTACGTAGGCGGCGTCGTGCGATGGCTGGTGGATAAATACACGCGCCGCAAACACGCCGCAGCCCGGCTGACCGAAGATCAACTCGTCGCGGAGGGGGACAAGAGTAACGGCGTGCTTCTTTCGTCTGGGTACATCGCAGGCGGCACTCTCGCTGGAGTCGTCTTTGCTTTCCTCGCGGTTCCGCTGAAGGCTCGCCTGGATGAATTCGAGAAATGGGCGACCGCGCATAATCCATTCTTTGAGGGCCCGTGGTCGGATCTGCTGTCGATGATCCCCTTCGTCGCACTTTGCGTGCTGCTCTATCTCGTCGGGCGCGAGGCGCTCTTCGCGCACAAACGTCGACTAGGCCGCAATTAAATCCGCAGGTTTCCTCCGCCAGAGAAAGTAAACCGGAATACCGGTCAGCACGATCGCGATGCCGATTCCCGAAGTTGAAGGTGCCAGCAACGCGAGATCAACGAGCAATAAAGTCGCGAGTGCAATCGAGATCACTGGCACGATGGGATAGCCCCAGGTCCGGTAAGGTCGATCCGCGAATGGAATTTTTCGTCGCAATAACATCACGGCCAGAACGAGCAGAACATAGAAGACAAGGTCCGCAGAAACGATGTACTCGAGGAGTTGATTGTAGACGTTGCCGTAAGCCACGACATGCGTTGCAGGATTCTCGGAAACCGTCCGCGGTAACACCAGGAATGCCGTCCAGATTGCCTGCGTGACGAGAGCGGTCGCCGGAACATTGCTCCGATTTGTCGAGGCCACTTTGCGAAAGAAGAGGCGATCAAGCGCCATCGCGTAGTAAACCCGCGCGCCGGCGAGGATGAGGCCGTTGTTGCAACCGAACGTCGAAATCAGGATCGCAGCTGCCATCACGAAAGTTCCGCGGACGCCAAAAATTGCATTCATGCTCGCGACTGCGACGCGATTTTGCGGTGCGTTTTGGATGCCAGCCAACGGTAGCGTTGCGATGTAGGCAACGTTCGCCAGCACATAGAAAACAACGACGCAGCCGCAGCCAATGAGTAGCGCACGCGGCAAGTTGCGCCCCGGATTCTTTACCTCGCTGCCAATAAAAGTGACGTTTGTCCAGGCGGTCTGCGCGAACAGCGGCCCCACCATCGCCTTCCCGAAAAGCAGCGTAATGGCAAGACCGCCCACGATCGTAAACCCCGGCTGCGCGACCTGCGGACTCCAGCCATTTGCCCACGAATTCCACCAGTGAGCCGATAAGGCCGCGCAATCGGGTTTCCATCCCAACGCGAAGCCAAGTAGAATCAACGCGATCAACGCAGCCGTCTTCGCGAAGGTGAACGTGTTCTGCACAATTTTCCCGAGCCTGAGCCCGCGGGTGTTTGTCCACGTCAGTAACGCAATCAGCATAATTGCCGTTAGCTGTTCCCACGAAAGGCTGATCGCATAGCCGTTGCTTATTTGAAACGGCGTTACGATGTAGTTATCGGCTCGGACAGTTGACACGAATACTCCCAGGAATCGCGCGAATGCGATCGCGACGGCCGCTATCGTCCCGGTCTGGACTACGAGAAATAAACTCCATCCAAATAGGAAACCGACGGAGGGTCCGTAGGCTTCGCGCAGGAAAACGTAAACTCCGCCTGCGCGAGGCATCATCGTGGCAAGTTCGGCGCAACAGAGCGCACCCGTCATCGTCATCACCCCGGCCACGACCCACGCCAGTAATAGCCAGCCGGGCGCGCCGATTAAACGCGCTGATTCAGCCGACGTGATGAAGATACCCGATCCGATCATCGAGCCCATCACGATCATCGTCGCGTCCAGCAGGCCAAGCTTCCGGATCAGACTCGGCTCACCCGTTTGTTGACTCATACGCGCTTACCCGGTGCCGCGATCATCACGTCCTCCAGTTCCAGTCGACGGCGTAATTCGCGGATGAAGCTCACCGCATCCGGAGTGTCGCCGTGAACACAAATCGTATTCGGCAACATTGGGACGGCGGTTCCATCGATCGCCTCTACCATCCGTTCGTTTAAAACTCTCAGCACGCGATCTGCCGCCTCCAGCGGATCGTCAATCAGCGCATCCGGGCGAGACCGCGGAACGAGCGATCCGTCCGGCATGTAGTTTCGATCTGCGAAAAATTCGGTTATCGAATCGATCTCGAGCTCGAGCGCAGTTTTCTCCAGACAGCTTTGTGGCGGAACAAAAAGCAAAAGCCGCTTATCAACGGCGAGAAGCGCGTGAGCGATGGCCTCCGCCAGCGCCGGATCAGCCGCCGCCATATTGTAAAGCGCGCCATGCGGCTTCACATGATTCATCTCGACACCCGCAGCCGTGCACATCGCCTGAAATCCCCCAAGCTGATAGGCAACCAATGCAAACACGTCGCCCGCGGGAAGATGCATTTCCGTTCTCCCGAAATTGACGCGGTCATCGAAGCTAGGATGCGCCCCGACGGCAACTTTCTTCTCTTTTGCTGCCCTGATCGACGCCAAAACCGAGGCTGGATTGCCCGCGTGAAAGCCGCAGGAGATATTCGCGGAACTAACGAGATCTAGAATTTCGTCGTCGTGACCGGCGCCTTCGCCGAGATCGGCGTTGAGATCGATGACCGCTGTCATAGGTGATGCATTCGAACTCCGACCCGGAAAAGCGCGAAGTCTTCCGCACGGGCGGCTGCGAGGTCCTGCGCTTCCGCCAGCGTGGTTTCGCGAAACCGCGCTGTCTCACCCGCGTGGAGCTGGGCGGCAATGGTCATATCCACAGAAATCACATGCGCGATTTTCGAGTATCCGCCAATGGTTTGACAATCATTCAGCAGGACAAGTGGATTGCCGTCGGGGGGCACCTGAATTGTTCCGGGTGCCACTGCTTCGGATAACATATCCCTGTTTATGATCTTCCTAAGTTTGGAACCGCTGCAGCGCACTCCCATCCGATCCGATTCCGCAGCGACAATGAAATCCGAGAGGAGAAAAGCCTGACGCGACGGTTCGTCGAAGAGTTCCCAGTCGGATCCGCGAATGATTCGTAAGACGGCGTTGCCCCCGCCGGTTTGAACCCATGACTGCGGTGCGGCCCAACCAGATATCCTTGGCGATGGAGTCTTGAGCTTATCCCACGCAACTTCACTGCCCAACGGAAGCTCGTTTCCATCGATCAAATAACGCCCATCGCATCCCCCGAAATTCCCGCGCGCGTCGGTGGAACGACTGCCCAGCACGAGCGGCACGTCGATACCGCCAGCGATCACCAACCAACCGCGCGCGCCTACTCTCGGTCCTTGAATGTGTATCTCCTCCCCCGCAGACACGGCGCAGATGTGGCCTGGTGGGATTCGGGTTTGGCCCACCTCAACCTGGTAATCTCCCCCGCCCCAGGCCACCCGTCGGTTATCGCTGAGTTTTAATCTGAGCGCGCCGTGCGTGAATTCGATGCCCGCGGCGCTTTCTTCGTTTCCCACCATCACATTCAAAATCCGAAGCATGCTCGCGTCCAAGGCACCCGACTGAGAAACGCCGGAGTCGCGAAAACCGATCCGCCCGAGGTCTTGAACACTGGTGAGAAAACCAGCCCGCAACACCTTAATCATCGATCTTCATCTGCTCGAAATCCTTTCGACTGATCGAGCGAAAGCGGACGCGATCGCCCGTCATTAACAGCGCGGGAGAATCCGCCTCGACATTGAAAAACCGCAAAGGACTTCTTCCAATAATATTCCAGCCGCCGGGAGCACGCTGCGGGTAGACCCCGGTCTGCGAGCCTCCGATGGCGACCGCACCTGCCGGGACGGAAGTTCTCGGCGTGGATAATCGCGGAGTCGCAAGTTCGCGGGCCAGCCCCCCGAGGTAGGGAAAACCGGGCATGAATCCGATGCAATGAACCACGTATTGGCCGGCTGCGTGCCGCCGCACCACTTCTTCGCCAGCAAGATCCGTGTGCTTCGCGACGCGCTCCAGATCGAGCGCAAACTCCGCATCGTAGCAAACGGGTATCTCGATCGACTTCCCCTGAAAGTTTTCCGTCGTGCCTCGGTTTGAACCCATGGCCCGCTCAATGTCAGCGCGGATCGATTCGAATGCATGGGCGGGTTGGCGCGTCCGCATTGGATCGTAGAAGACGCCGATCGATGTGTAACTCGGAGCGAGGTCGAGAATCGCAGGGATTTTTGCCCTGCGAATGATGCCGACAGTCGAACAAACTGCGCTAATCATTTCCGTCGCGTCGCCAACCTCGTCGCAGACCCGCACTATCAAAGCTGCGTCCCCAAGCGGCTCGATCTTCATCGCGGGCTTTAGGGTTCGCGCACCAGCTCAATCTCGCACGCCGGAATAACTTCCTGGCCGATTCCCGAGATTGCTTCCGCGGTGCTGCCAAACATCAACGCGAAATCTTTACGACGAATCGGATCACACGTGACCTGCCAGCGCAATCGGTCTGGCAGTAGTTTCCCGTCGAGATGAGTGAGCAGACGAACATGGAGCGTAAACGTCCGAGTCACCCCTTTGATTGCCAGCTCTCCTGTGATATCGCCGGCTTCGGCAGCCGTTCGCCTCGCGCCGCGACTGCGAAATTTAATCTCTGGATAGCGCGCTGCGTCGAAAAACTCATTCCCGAGCAGATGCTCATCGCGCTTCCGAATTCCGGTGTCGATGCTGCTGACTTCGATCGCGACATTGATCGAAGAGAGCTCCGGATGTTCGCGGTTGATATTCATTGTTCCCGAAAACCGACGAAACGTGCCGCGAGCACTCCCTAACAGATGCCGCACGGAGAAGGATATTTTCGATTTCGACTGATCGATGGCGAATGATTCCGCCCGCAGTTCGGCCGTGAGCAGCAGGAGCGCGACAGCCACGGTCAATCGTTTCATCTGATTTTGATGTTGGCGTCCCGCGCGACCGCACGCAATAACGGCGAGCGGGAAAGTGGTAACCGCCCAAAAAGATTCCCAAGCGCCAGCGCAGGGTCGCTGTGGGCTGCCGCCTCGGCATGAACGCCGGTGATGCGAGCGAGTTCCAATTCAAAGTGCGACAAGGCACGCGGGCTAACCTGGTTCGCATCGAGAAATCCGAATGCTCTTCGCAAAAGCTCGAAGAGCTGAGGCTCGTGATGCTCTGCCTCCGTACACAGCTCGATAAGTTCCACGAAATAAGAGGCCGCTTGCGTCCGTAGAAAATTTTGCCGGATGCCCGGGAAGGGGTTGCGCAACTCCACTTCCGTCAGCGTATGCAAGGTCGACTTGCGGCTTGAGGTCACCGAAATTTCCGCTTCGTAGAAAAGGTCGAGCTTGCCCGCAAAAGGGGTCTTCGCCCGGCGCGCACCACGTGCCACGGTGTCGATGCATCCGATCGATTCGGTGCACCAAGACACTATGAGACTGGTATCGCTAAGCTTGCGCTTGCGCAGCAAAATCGCAGCCGTGCTTCGCACCAGGAAACTTTACTCGGACGAGCGCATCCCGCGACTGCGCATTGCTCGAATAAGAGAAGCCTATGCCGGTTGAAACTCCCACTGTTCCCGAAGATGTCAGCGGGCATCCACGACGAATGCCTGTCGGCAATGTGACATGGCGCACCACGTTCCGCGCACTGCGTCATCGTAACTACCGGCTTTTTTTCTGGGGCCAGCTGGTTTCGCTCATTGGCACGTGGCTGGAGCAGACCGCGATAAGTTGGTACGTTTACCAGCTCACCGGCTCGAAGTTGCTGCTCGGGGTTGTCTCCGCGGTCGGATCAGCGCCGATGATGCTTTTCTCAATCTGGGGCGGCTCCCTCGCCGACCGCTTTCCGAAAAGAACCATCCTCGTCATCACCCAAATCGCGCAAATGATGTTCGCTTTCGTGCTCGCGGCCGGGGCGTGGGCCGGCTTCGCCTCGCCGTCATTCATCATCGTGATCGCAGGATTGAACGGGCTAGCCCTCGCTTTCGACATGCCGGCACGACAGGCCTTCACGGTAGAAATGACAAGCCGGGAGGATCTCCTGAACGCCATCTCGCTCAATAGCTCCATCTTCAACTGTGCACGCGTCGTGGGTCCCGCCATCGCGGGCTTGATGGTCGATGTGGTTGGTGTGCCCGCGTGTTTTTTGCTGAACGGCCTGAGTTTTCTCGCCGCCATTGCCGGCCTGCTCCGGATGCGCATCAAACCGCTCGCTAACGCCACGCAGAAATCCCCTGGCGACCATGCGTTGAGCGGAATTCTCTACTGCATCAGACACCAGCGCGTGCGGACGATCCTGTTACTATTTTTTGTGGTCGGTGTGTTCGGCTGGTCGTTCAGCGTGTTGATGCCCGCGTTCGCAACCGATGTCCTTAAGCTGGGCGCGAACGGCTACGGGATCCTGATGGCAGCCAGCGGAACGGGGGCACTTGTGGGCGGCCTCACCATCGCCACTTATGGCCATCTGGTAGCGCCACGGAAGCTCGCCCTCGGCGGAGTTTACCTCTTCTCGATCGCGCTTTTGGCTTTTGCAATCACTCGCACCTTTTCTGTCGCCCTCCTGCCGCTTTTCGTCGCCGGTTTCGGGATGCTGATGTTTTTCTCAACCTCAAACACCGTTGTCCAAACCATTGTGCCTGATGAAATGCGGGGTCGTGTCATGGGCGTTTGGTCGGTCGTCTTCGGCGCCATGATACCGATCGGAAGTCTGCAGGCGGGCGCGATGGCGCATTGGTTCGGCGCCCCCGCCGCGGTCGCGATCGGAGCCGGGGTTTGCATGGTGGCGGCAATCGTTGCGCGAATTGTTATTTCGCGGCGCGCGCAGGCCAC
>JBBQHM010000013.1:0-35530 GCA_038323965.1 Chthoniobacterales bacterium
GGCTTCAAGCAGATGGAGTACGCCGCGTCGAAGAGTACCATTTGCCGACAGTGTGGCTGTAGTTTCGCGCCATCGGCGGTCGCGCCGCAGCCGCGCGTAAAAATAATCCCGCGACGGGACGAGCCGCAGCCGACGGCAGAGCCGTCCATGCTGCAGCGTTTCGAAGGACTCTGGAATCGTAATCACAGTTCGATCGTCGAGTGCTTCGATTGCAAGCGTAAGCAGGAGGTCAGTGGGGCAGCCAGTTCGACAAATTGCCCTGCGTGCAGCGCGCACATCGATTTACGCGATTACAAGATTACCACTGCCTTTAGCCGCGCCATCAAGACGCGCGGCGCAGTGCATCTCACGGCCAAAGGCGAGCTCAGCAGCACGACGGTGACCTGCACCTCCGCGTTGATTGAAGGCAAGCTGCGCGGAAATCTCGAATGCGTGGATACCGCCACCATCAATTATTCCGGAAAGATCGGAGGCCGTTTGAAAGCCCGGCTCGTCATATTGGAGCGTCGCTCCGAGGTGCAATTTTTCAGGCGCGTGCGTGTCGGTAGCATCGAGATTAAGGGACGCATGATCGGCGAGGTCATTGCCGAAGGCGTCGTAAATATTCACAAGACGGGTTCCCTCGATGGCAATGTGACAGCCAAGGGAATTTCCGTCGAAAAAGGTGGCAACTTTTCCGGGCAACTCGTGATCGGTCAGGCTGCACTGACTCAGGGTGAACTGCTGCCGGCGTCGGCGCCCGCCTCTGTCAAAAAGTCCGAGACGACTGGTCCCGACGATCTCCCTGGTTTTGCTTCGGTAGTGCCCGCAACTTAGTATCGCTCAATGCGAAAACTGCGACCGCGCAGTCCGTACGAAAAGCTCGGCGGATACGTTCACCTGCCGCGGCTTATTGATAAGGCGCGCCTACACCGCAAGGGTTTGCTCAACGGCTACAACTACAAAACTGTTGGCTTTGATAAGCACCTGCTCGCCTTCCTTAAAAT
Source organism: Chthoniobacterales bacterium (assembly GCA_038323965.1). Taxonomy (GTDB): domain Bacteria; phylum Verrucomicrobiota; class Verrucomicrobiia; order Chthoniobacterales; family UBA10450; genus JBBQHM01. Next base: position 987 of record JBBQHM010000013.1, read on the forward strand.
CAATGGCAACGAGTTCGAAGAAGCGGCGAATCGGCTCGAAACCGACGACGAAATCCTGGCGTGGATCTCGAAACACGGAGTTACGCATTCGAGCGAAGAGTTGGCGCATTGGAATCACGAAATGATTTCGCGTCATCCGGATACGGCGGCGAAGCGCGCACGCTTCATTCATTTTCTCAAGGAAGCAGGGGGCGACGGACGCAAGGATATTGCGACCTATTTTGACCTCATCGAATTCGATGAAGGCCGAAAGAAATAAGGCTACTTTCTGAAGGCCGCAAAAATGCGGTTCGCTTCCTCGAGCGTTTCCTTGCTGCCAATGTCGAACCAGGTGCCGTGGAGCTGCACGGTGTGCACCGGAGTTCGAGTGTAAAGCCACTGGATGAAGCGACCCGGTTGATCCGGATTATTCCCGGCCGCGATATACGTTGGCAACATTGCGAGCACTTCCGGCGAGTAATAATAAAGCGCGATCGCGGTTAAAGTGCTCTGCGGCTTGGCCGGCTTCTCCTCAAACGCAGTGATGGTTCCATCCGCGGCCAGCGTCGTGTTGTTGTACTTCTTAATCGCTTCCAAATCACCGACATCGTAAAGCGCCACCGCCGCTTTCGTTCCTTTGACTTTTGCGACGAAGTCATCGAGCGGATCGCTGAAAAGATTATCCCCCGCCACGATGAGCAGATCGGTCATTTGAATCTGTTCGCGCGCAAGCACGAGGTTGATGTCGCCGATCGCACCTAGCTTATCGGAATCGTTGGTCGACCCGTCGTTCACGATCTTGAATTCGAACTTCGCGGAGTGTGCCCGGTAGTGCGCAGACCAAGCTTCGAAATCGTGCGCGAACTTGGAGTTGGTGACGATATAAACTGTCTCGATGCCATCGACGCCGGAGAGACTATCGACCACCCATTCGATCATCGGTTTACCGGCAACTTCCAGGAGCGGTTTCGCCTTGTTGAGTGTGAGCGGATAAAGGCGGGTGGCATAGCCAGCGGCGAGGATTAGGACATTCATAAAATTTAATTGGCTGCGGGCGATCGCGCTCTGACCGATTCAGGCGCGATGATCGTCGGCGCCACGGCGGAATGCAATTGCTGCTGCAGCTGATTCATCCGCGCCGTCTCCGTGATTTTCGCGCGATTCAACGCATCGGAAACGTAGAACGTGTCCACCGCCGCTCCTTTTTCGGTCGAGACGCGCGATGTGGCGATGCTGACTCCGTTCGCGCTGAGCACGGACACGATGTCATACAACAATCCAAGGCGATCAGGGGTTTGGACATTGATGAGCGTGTAGGAAGGATGCGCGCGATTGTCGAAGGCAATGCGAGTGGGAAAATCCGCCCCCGAAGGAACGCTGCGGCGCACTTTCCGTCGTGCTTCCTCGAGCAATCGTCCGAATTCAAAGTGCGATTGGGCCAAGGCGCGGCCGAGCGTTTTCTCCATCAGTTGAATGTCGCGCGGATGAGTTACCGCATGTCCACGCGTATCGGCCACGCGAAAGACATCGAGGACCACGTTATCCGGTCGCGTGTAAATATCGGCCCGAAGAATATTCAAGGGCACGACGGCGAACGAGCCGGCGATCTTCGAGAGGAGTTCGTCTCGCTCCCACGTGCAGATTGACAGGGTGCTGTGTCCTTCATCGACGGACGTCTCCCATTCCATCATCGGCGCCAGCAGCGACTCCTCCTCCCCGTGCAGGACATTCTCCAAAAAACGCCGCACCAGACGCACGTGCTTCGCAATTTCCGCTACGCGATACGCGCGGAAATAATTATCCGGCATCGATTCGAAGTGCGCGTCAAGTTCGTCGCCGAAATCGGCGGTAAGCTCGCGCGAGACTTCAGCCTGGAGAGACTCTCGCGCGACTACGATTTGCCGATCGTAAGCCTCGCGATCGCTCAGATACTGCGACGTCGCGCGATAGAGTTGCCAGACCAAAGTCTCTTTCCAGTCCGACCAGCCTTCGGCACTTGTCCCCTGGCCATCGGCCAACGTCAGCAACATGAGGGCATCGAGATCTGACTGACGTTGCACAATGCTCGCGAACTCCGAGATCGTCGCCGGATCGTCAATATTGCGCTGCTGCGCCATGGTGGAGAGCGTCACGTGATGGTCGACCAGAAGCACCAGGGAACGACGTTGCCCAACGCTCAGTTGGAGACGTCGTCCGACCCGCTGGGCGAACACGGCGCTCGCTTCGGAGTGGGGCCGGGCGCCAACTCCCTTGCCGGTGTCGTGCAGCAAAAGCGCCAGATAAAGAACTAGCGGATCCTTCAGATTTTCGAAAAGTCGTTTGTATTCCAACAGCTTCTTATCCGTCGCTTGCGCCAGCGCATCGAGCTTCTCGATACAAACCAGCGTGTGCTCGTCCGCCGTGTATCGATGGAAAAACTCGTGCTGTACCAGGCAGGTCAGCGGCCCGAATTCCGGCACGTAACGCCCGAGAAAGTCGACGCGGTGCATCGCTCGTAAAACCCGCGCCACCTCGCCTTTGCGTGAAAGGATCGCGATGAACTTTTCGCGCGGGCCTTTCGCATATTGGAAAGCGCGCGTCACTAGTCCCGGTTGCCTGCTGTAGAGATCATTCAGCTCCGCGCTGAACTCCACGCCTCGCTCCTGCATGACCTGGAAAGCAGCCATCATCTGTTCCGCGTCTTTCGTGAAGACGTCGCGCCGCGCCAGATCCAGGTGACCGTCGCGGATCACAAATTGACCAACCCGTTCGACAATTGACTTGCGGCGCGGGATGAATGCGAAAAGCGAACGCCTTTTCCCCGTCGCGTAGCCATCCGCAAATCGCTCTGTGATTCGTTCGGTGACAAGGAAAATGTTCCGTCCATGAGCGTAGACGTCACGCATCAACGCCTCGCTGCGCACAAGCCCGGCCCGAAGCGGGTAGTTGAAGCGTCGCGCGATTTCTTCCTGCAAATTGAGATGCAGGACGTCGGTCGCGCGTTCTGTCGTGTAGTGCAGTTCCGTGCGGAGTCGCAGCAAAAAGTCGTAGGCGGCATCGATACGCCGTTGATCCGCAGTGCTCAGCCAATCTTCGCCGACCAGATGAGTGGTTGTCAGTTTGCCAGCCTTGAAAAATGTCATCCAAAGCAGGTTCTGGTAATCGCGCAATCCGCCGCACCCATTTTTGAGATGCGGCTCCTGCATGTAAACGCTGTCGCCGAATTTCTTGTGACGCGCAGCCTGGTCCTCCATGCGCATTGCGGTGTATTCGCGCTCTCGGCCATTGACGCATTTGCTCCGGAACTGACTGCGAAAATGCTCCCCGAGTGCCGCATTCCCAGCCACGAATCTCGATTCAAGCATCGCCGTTTTGGTCAGCATGTCGTCATTGGCGAGCGTGACAGCTTCCTTGATCGAACGCGTGGAATGCCCAACTTTGAACCCGATGTCCCAGAGAAGATAAAGTATCTGCTCCACGATCTTATCGGACGCGATCGAACGCGCCCGAGGGCCGTGCAGGAACATGACGTCGACATCGCTGAAGGGATTAAGCTCGCGCCGTCCGTAACCACCGAGCGCGATCAACGCGAGCGAGGGCGTGGCCAACTGCTTCTCAGTGCTAACCGCAGAAAAAAGATGGCGCAGAAGCACGTCCACCAGGTCCGCGCGACGCGCGGCGATCTCGCGACCGCCGCCGCCGGCGTGGTGACTCAGTCGCAACCGATGCTCTTCGATTTTAAGAAACTGCTTATACGCCGGCAGCAGGTCGGTAGGACTTTGATGACCGACCGACGCCAGCTGTCGCTCCGCGTGCGCAAGAACGGTTTCGAGATGACGCCGCATGCGACTGGAAATCTACTCGCTGCTTCGTCGCACGCTAGGCGATGCGATCAGACTTCGATCGCGTAGCGCTTGATCTTGTTATAGAGCGTTGGACGCTGAATACCGAGTAATTCGGCGGCTTTCTTTTTGTTGCCGTGAGATTGTGCCAGCGCCTGGATGATTGTCTCGCGTTCGACTTCGTCCAGGCTGGGAACTCCCACGCGAGCGGCGGAGGTTCGCTCTGATTTCTGCAACGCCACCGGAAGCTGTACTTCCGCGGGCAACTCCTTCACGCCAATAAGATCGTGGCGCGCGAGAACGACGGCGTACTCGAGAGCGTTTTGGAGTTCGCGCACATTGCCCGGCCACGAATAATCCAGCAACTTCTGGAAAGCCTCGGGCGAAATGGAGGGCTCTCCCCTGCCGAGTTGATCCGCAAATCGCTTTACGAAAAGCGCAACCAGCGGGGGTATATCCTCCTTGCGTTCGCGCAGCGGCGGTACCTCGATTTGGAAAGTGTTCAGCCGGTAATACAGGTCCGCGCGCAAGCGGTTTTCCGAAAGCGCCTGCGAAACCGGGCGGTTCGTCGCGGCCACCACCCGAAAGTTCGCCTTCAACGTTTTGGTGCTGCCCAGCGAACGGTATTCGCGTTCCTGCAGCACCCTCAGGAAACGGGTCTGCAATTCAGGCGGCATCTCGCTGATTTCATCGAGGAACAATGTCCCGCCGTTCGCTTCGGCTATCATGCCCGGGAAATCGGCGGTCGCGCCGGTGAACGCTCCTTTCATGTAACCAAAGAGCTCCGACTCGATCATCGTCTGCGGAAAGGCGGCGCAATTTAGTTTCACGATGGTCGCATGCGCACGACGACTTTTGGCGTGGATTGAATTCGCAATGATCTCCTTGCCGACACCGCTTTCGCCCGTGATCAAAACGTTGGCATCCGACGGCGCCATGGCATTAATCAGCTCTTCGATCGCTCGCATGCCTTTGCTGTGGAAAACGGGTGCGAGCTGCGTCTCCACAATTTCCAGTCGTTTCTCGAGCCGCTCCGCTTTCTGCCGAAGCTCTTTCGTTTCACGGAGAAGCGATTGTTTCTCCAGCGCCTTCTCCACCAGGCTAAGCAATTCTTCCGGAGCGTAAGGTTTGCTGATGAAATGATAGGCGCCGCGTTTGATCGATTCGATCGCGTTGTTGAGCGTGTCGTGCGCCGTCAGGATGATGACCGGCAAATCGGGAAACTCCGACTTGATGCGGTCGAGCATGTCGAACCCGTCCGTGTCGGGGAGCTGGAGATCGAGCAGCACCAGGGAAGGGGGTGCGGTCTGGAGAATCTTGCTGGCCTGGGAGGCGGTGGCCGCAGTTTCAGTTCCGTAACCGCGTCGGCCGAGCAGCGCTTCCAGCGTCATCAGGATCGGACGTTCGTCGTCCACGATGAGAATTTTGCGCGCTTCGGTAGACATCAGGTCGCAATACAGTTCAACGCGAGAGTGCGTTCGGAAATCGTGCGTCAGTTCCGATGAATCGGCAGACGCAGTGTCGTAACCAGGGCAGATGTCTTCGCGTCATACTCCGCACGCAGTTCGCCGCCGTGCGCTTCGATGATAGCGCGAGCACGACGCAGGCCAAGGCCATAATGCCCGTGCGAGACCGTAAGCAGCGGCTCCGCGCCCCAGAATTCCGTCGCGATCGCGTTGCCGGTCTTCGCTTCACGCAAAGTGAAGAGCAACGAGCCATCGCTCTCCCGGGCATCCACATGCATTTCGCCCTTCGCCGAAGAATGCCGCGCCGCATTCGCAAAAAGCTCGAGCACAGCTTGTTCGATTAGTTGCGGGTCGACATTCACTTCCTCGTCGCCCGCCTCCATTCGCCAATTCACGGCCGCGTCTGGAAATTCGGAGCGAACCTTGTCGCGCAGATCGTTCAATAAATCAGACAGCTTATAAGTGAGATGATTCGGTTTGGGTGTCGCCACGGAGTTGGAAAGCTGCTGCAGCGTCGTTCCGATTTGGGAAACCAGCTCGCGCAGACGTTTAACCTCCGCTTTCAGCTCCGGATCATCCGTGCACTCATTGATCAAGGCGGACTGCAGCTCGGCCGCATTCAGTTGATTGCGCAAATCATGGCTCAGCTGCCGGATGAAAGCCGCAAATCGTTCCCATGGAATCGCGGGCGAAGGATCGTTGCTCATTGTCGGTAAAATTTATCTGCCGCGGGAGAAGTCCCCCGCACTACCCGGATATCAGTGCGTGTCTCCGCGAGGTGCGACAGGACATGAAACACATCTTCCGCATCGGCGCCGATCGCTGACGCCAGTTCATCTGCCGTATGCCCGGGCGCGTCGCGCAGGCGCATCGCAGCATTCTTCTGCAACTCGAGCAGCTCCGTCGCTGCCGTCTTGCCGGCTTCAACCCCTGGCTGATGATACGCATTCACATTGACCAGCGATCCGTAGAAACCGACCGCTCGTTCATACAGCGCGATCAGGGCGCCGATGCTGAATGCGCTCGCATCGCGCAGGGTGAGCGTAATCGACCCGCGTTCATTTCCGGTTAAGGCAGACCGCGTTCCCCGCAGAAAACTGTGCAGGTAATCGCCACTCGTGATGCCGGGCTCCACTTCGAAGGGCGCAGTCTCCCGGTCTTTCTCGACTTCAATAAACGTGACGAAAAAATTAGCGATCCCGTCGCGTAATTGCTGAACATAAGCGTGCTGATCGGTGGAGCCTTTGTTTCCGTAAACCGCGATTCCCTGGTGCACGACATTCCCGGCCAGGTCTTTTTCTTTGCCTAATGATTCCATCACCAGCTGCTGCAAATAGCGGCTGAAGAGCGCGAGTCGATCTTTATACGGCAGCACCACCATGTCCTTTTCGCCACGGCCATTACCGGCATGAAACCAGGTCAGCGCCAGCAGCATCGCCGCATTCCCCCGCACCGTCGACGCGCGCGTGCGCTCATCCATCGCCGCCGCGCCGCGCAAAAGCTCATCGATCGCAAACCCTTGCAAGGTTGCGGGAAGAACCCCGACGGCGCTCATCACCGACGTGCGCCCGCCGATCCAATCAAACATCGGGAAACGTGCGAGCCATCCGCGCCGCACCGCATATTGATCCAGCTCGCTATCGATGCCTGTGACCGCCGCCGCATGTTTACTGAAAGTTAATCCGCGCGCAGCGAAGCGCGCTTCGGCCTCGAGCATTCCGTTACGCGTTTCCTTGGTGCCGCCGGATTTTGAAACCACCACCACCAGGGTTTGCGCGATCTGGTCGCCCAGGTCACTCCAAACCCGGTCGAAGCCATCGGGATCCGTGTTGTCGAAAAATCGGATATCGAGGGGATCATTCGATCCGCGGAGAGCTTCCGCTACAAACTGCGGACCCAGTGCCGACCCGCCGATCCCGATAAGAAGAAGATGTTGGAAGCGCTTACCCTCAGCAGGAGCGATCTCGCCGGCGTGAATTTGAGCCGCGAATTGTTTGATCCGCGCGTTGGTTTCCTCAATATCACGTCGTACCGCATCCGTCGGCGCGAGTTGCGGATTCCGTAGCCAGTAGTGACCAACCATCCTGTTCTCATCAGGGTTGGCGATCGCCCCGGCCTCGAGCTTTTGCATCGCCGTAAACGCCAGGAGTGCGCGTGGCTCCATCGCTTCAAGCCATGCCTCGTCGAACCGCATCCTGCTGATATCGAGCGTGAATCCGAGATCTTCGTACCGCAGAAAGTACTGGTTAAAACGTTCCCAGGATGACGCCATCTCCAGACCTAAGCATGATTCATCCGGCGCGAAAGTCTCGATCGGCGATCTGGATTGCCGCCGGCGAGCGCTGATCTAGTATAAACGTCTTGCCCGCCATGATGACGCCCTTTGGAATTGCTGCATGACCGCCCCGAGTTTTATGACGCGCGATGTGCGGCTGAGTCAGTGCCGGTTCTACGATCTGCTTGTCCACATCTTCGTAGTGATACTGTTGGTATCGAATCTCGTCGGCCAGAAGATCTGCGTTCTTCCCTTCATCAACCTCGGCGGTCACGTCCCGCACATCAGCGGCGCTCAGCTGCTCTTTCCGCTTACCTACATTTTCGCCGACGTCTTTACCGAGGTCTACGGCTACGGCGCGGCGCGACGCGCTATCTGGATGGCGTTTTTCGCGAATGTCATCATGACGCTGATGGGAATCTTCGTGACCTGGTTTCCGGCCGCGCCGGAGTTTCGCAACCAGGCTGCGTTCGAAGCAGTGTTCTATACCGTCCCTCGCTTCGTCATTGGCAGCCTCGTCGCCTTCTGGCTGGGGGAATTCACCAATTCCTACACCCTCGCGAAGATGAAGGTCTGGACTGATGGCAAATGGCTCTGGACGCGCTTCGTCGGCTCCACTGTCACCGGTCAATTTGTGGATACCGTCACCATCATGCTGATCGCATTCGGCGGCCGCGAATCATGGGCCACGATCGGCAGCCTGATCTTCTGGGGCTACAGCTTTAAAGTGATTTATGAAATCTGCGTGATTCCGCTGTCCTACGTGGTCGTGAACGCCCTGAAACGCGCCGAGGGAGTCGATGCGTTCGACAAGGAAACCAATTTCAATCCCTTTGCGCGCGAGCGTGACCGAAGCGCCGTGGCGGTATGATGCGTAGGATTTTCGGAGCGAGCGTGAGCTTGCTTGCGCTCGCAATGGTCGCGCGCGGAGAAGAGCCAACTGATTACAGCGGCGCATTACGATGGCGAAATATCGGGCCGCACCGTGGTGGCCGCACTCGCGCGGTCTGTGGGGTCCCGGCGAAACCCAACGTCTTCTACATGGCCCCGGTCAACGGAGGTTTGTTTAAGAGTGATGATTTCGGCAGAACATGGACACCGATTTTCGACGATCAACCGACCGGCTCCGTCGGCGCGCTGGCTGTTTCGATTTCAAATCCGGAAGTGATTTATGTCGGCAGCGGCGAAGGATTGCATCGCCCTGATTTGTCGGTTGGAGATGGCATCTACAAATCGATCGATGGCGGCCGGAGTTGGTCGCATCTCGGGTTGCGCGATGGCCAGCAAATCGCGCAGATCGCGATCGATCCGCGAAATGCCGATCATCTCTTCGTCGCGGTCGCGGGTCATCCCTACGGGCCTAATGTTGAACGCGGGATTTTTCGTTCCTTCGACGGCGGCAAGTCGTTCGAAAAGGTTCTTTATAAAGACGAAAATATCGGCGCGTCCGACGTCCAGATCGACCCTAAAAATCCCGATACCATTTACGCCGCCCTGTGGGAATCGCGCGAGGGGCCGTGGGAAAATAGCAGCTGGAGTGGACCGGGTGGCGGCATCTACAAGTCGACCGATTCGGGAAAGACCTGGCAACGGCTTGAGCAGGGTCTGCCGAGCGATGTAGTCCAAGCTAACATCGCGGTCGCACCGAGCTCCCCGAATATTGTCATTGCCGCTGTCCGGACTTTGACGGAGTCGAAGCTGTATCGCTCGGAGGACGCTGGCGGGACATGGAATATTGCGACGGAGGATCATCGACCGGGAGCTGGCATCGGGGGCGGGGATTTACCAGTAGTCCGGATCGATCCCATCGATCCGAAAGTCGTATATTCGGCGAGCGTCGTTTGTTGGAAATCGACTGACGGTGGCAGGAACTGGGAAGGCTGGCGGGGCGCGCCGGGCGGCGACGATTATCAGAACGTCTGGATCAATCCTAACGATTCGCAGATTATTCTGCTGGGGAGCGACCAGGGCGCCATCGTGACGGTGAATGGGGGAAGGAGCTGGAGTTCCTGGTATAACCAGTCGACCGCACAGCTTTACCATGTCAGCGCCGATAATGCGTTTCCCTACCGCCTTTATAGCGGGCAACAGGAAAGTGGTTCCGTGGGCATCGCGAGCCGGGGTGTTGATGGGGCGATCACATTCCGCGACTGGCATCCCGTTTCCGCCGAGGAGTATGGCTACGTCGTCGCTGATCCACTGGATCCGGATATTGTTTTTGGCGGAAAACTCACGCGCTTCGACCGACGCACCGGGCAGGCGCAGGACATTCTACCGCTTCCGCTCCATCCGCCGGAATTTCGTCTGCTTCGGACCCAGCCTCTCCTCTTCTCCCCGCTTGACCCCCACCTTCTCTACTTCGCCGGGAGCACCCTGTGGAAGACGCGCGATCGGGGAGAAACCTGGGAGCAAATCAGCCCTGATTTAACGCGCAAAACCTACGAACTTCCGGAGTCGATCGGCAAATATCGGAGCGACCCCAGCGCCGATAAGAAACAGCGCGGCGTGATCTACACCATTGCGCCGTCACCGCTCGATTCGAATCGAATCTGGGCTGGCACCGACGACGGCCTGGTCCACGTCACGAGCGATGGCGGTAAAACGTGGAGCGACGTCACCCCTGCGCAGATCAGTGCGTGGCAGAAGATTTCGGTGATCGATGCCAGTCATTTCGACGCCAATACCGCCTACGCCGCAGTCAACACTCTGCGGGTCGACGATAATCGTCCGCACATTTATCGGACTAGCGACGCCGGTAAAAGCTGGACGGAAATTATCCACGGCATCGCGGACGGACAGACGGTGAATGTCGTACGCGCAGACCCCCAGCGCCGCGGCTTGCTCTTTGCCGGAACAGAGCGGTCGGTCTATGTCTCGTTAGACGACGGGGCCAACTGGCAGTCGCTGCGTTTGAACATGCCGGCTAGTTCAATACGCGATTTAATCGTCAAGGACGACGATCTTGCCGTTGCCACCCACGGTCGGGGTTTTTGGATTCTCGATAATATGACACCGCTGCGACAATCGCAGGCGGCACACGGGACGACGTTGCTGAAACCGCAGGTTGCCCTGCGGGTGCGATGGAATCTGAACACCGACACTCCGCTTCCGCCCGACGAGCCAGTTGGCGAAAATCCGCCGGACGGCGCGATGCTCGACTATCAACTGGAGGGCGATGCGGCGGGCGCAGTCACGCTCGAGATCAAAGACGGCCAGGGAGAATCTCTCCGGCGTTTTTCCAGCGATGACGCCCCCGCTGCGATTGATCCGAAAGAGATTGGCATTCCTCCCTACTGGGTTCGACCACCTCAGCGATTATCCGGGAAACGCGGCTTGCATCGGTTTCTTTGGGATCTGCATTACGCGCCGCTTGCCGGGATTGCTCCCGAGTTTCCGATCGCTGCCATCTATCGAAATACCGCGCCGCAGCCGACGTCTCCGTGGGCCATACCCGGGGAATATTCTGTTACGCTTACCGTCGGCGGAAAGGCTTTTACACAGCCGCTGACGGTAAAAATGGATCCGCGGGTAAAGACGTCGCCGGCGGATTTGAGAGAACAATTCGAGTTGGCGCAACGACTCTACGCAATTCGGCCGGCACTAGAAAAAATCGGGAACGCGTTGCAGCCGCTCAGCGAGTCGATTCAAAAAACGAGAGCAGTTGCCGGTCAGAAACCAGTCGCCGCCAAACTGGATCAGCTCGCGCAGAAGGTGATGCAATTTACGCCGCCCAATCCCCGGCGCGGGAGTCCCATAAGTCTCGATCTTTTGAGCAAAGTGCAGCGAACGTTTGATACGTTGCAGGAAGTCGATGGCGCTCCGAGGCCCTCCGTGAAGGCGGCAGTCGCGCAGCTCGAGCAATCCACCCCGGCAGTGATCGAACGCTGGCGGAAATTAATCGCGGAAGATCTCGTGACGACAAACCGCGAACTGAAAGCGTCTGGAATCGCAGAGATTCAGGTTAAGGAATAGCGAGGCCAGCGTCGGCGGTGCAGGGTCCGCTTCGGGTAGCGCAGTTAAAACCCGAAATGATCGTGCGTATCATAAAGTCGCTCCATCGCGTTTATAAAAACCATAACAGCAATAGCTTTTGGCGCATTTGCTGCTGCTCTTCCGCCGTGTGAGGCGCGGTCTTATTCGTATTTCGGGGAGCGCGATACTTTTGCTCGCGCTGAGCGCGCAGCTCGTTTCCGCCAAGAAAAATAAACTGCCGAAGTTCGCCGCTGACTTCGTTGAGCAATCGGTGCCGGTGACCATGATGCCCGGGCAACCCTATAATGTTTCGGTCACGATGAAAAATACCGGCGCTAGGAGCTGGAGCACCGGAACCGTCAAACTTGTCTCTCAAAATCCTTCGGGAAACACGACGTGGGGGGTGGGTCAGGTCGCTATGACAACGTCCAGTGCAGGTCCCGGACAGCAATCGACCTTCGGCTTTTCGGTGACATCGCCGATCGCTCTTGGCGATTACAATTTCCAGTGGCGGCTCACGCAGTCGGGGTCCGCCTTCGGAAATCTTTCCGCGAACGCCGTGGTAAGTGTTACCACACCTTCACCATCTCCTCCACCATCGCCATCGCCATCACCTTCACCAACTCCGTCAGCAACGCCGACGCCTTCGCCGTCGCCCTCCACCGGAAGAGTAACGGTCTACATCGCGCACCTTCGCGCGCAGAGTGCGGGCGCTACCGGAAGCGGAACAGCCCTGCTACGCCTTGCGGCCGACGAAGGTTCCGCCACGGTTTCGTTCAACTACTCAAACCTCTCCTCGTCGGTTACCGGCGTTCATATTCACGGTCCGGCGAACCCCGGCCAGTCCGCCGGGATTCTGTTCGATGTCGACGCCGCGCCGCTTAGGCCGGATGGCACCTATTTGTGGACATTCGTTCCCGTCGGTACAAATAGCGTCGCTGATATCGTAGGCGCCATTAAAGCAGGGCGGACCTATCTCAACGTCCACACCACGACGAATCCGACGGGCGAGATCACGGGATTTTTCAACCTCTCGGGCGGAAGCCAGAACGTCCCGGTTCCAACGCCTCCTCCGCCCCTGCCTACAGGGACGCCCACGGCCGAGGACGCCGGACGCTTTCTTAACCAATGCTCCAGTGGCGCGACCACATCGCTTGTCCAGAAAGTGCAGCAAATAGGCTTCTCCGCATTCCTGGACGAGCAATTCGCCATGCCGGCAACCTCGCACCTCGCGTTTTTAGATAGGCAATCCGTTCAGCCTCCCGGGCAGCAACAGACGAAAGACGCTTGGTGGACCATCACCGTGACTGCGCCTGATCAAGTCCGTCAGCGACTAGCCTTCGCTCTCAGTGAGATCCTGGTGGTTTCTTTCAATAACGGAACTCTCTTCGATGAAGGAGTAGGAATGTCGGCATACTACGACATTTTGGCGAATGACTGCTTCGGCAACTACCGACAACTTCTGCAGGACGTCAGTCTTAGTCCCACCATGGGCATCTACCTTGACATGTTGGGCAGCGATGTCGCAGATCCAAGCACGGGCAGTCATCCCAACGAGAATTATGCGCGTGAGCTGATGCAGCTTTTCACGATCGGGCTCTACCGCTTGAACATCGACGGCAGCATTGCGGCTGATGCCGATGGATCACCGATCCCCACTTACAATCAGGCGGCCGTGAGTGGTCTGGCCGCGGCGTTGACCGGCTGGACGTTTGCCGGTTCCAATGATTTTTACAATCCCACCCGCAACTATCGTAGTCCGATGGCCAGTTCTCCCGCGCACCATACCCCTGAGGCTAAGTCCATTCTGGATGGCGTGACGATCCCAGCGGGCCAAAGTCCGGAGCAGGATTTGCAGCAAGCGCTTGATGCGATTTTCGCGAATCCCAACGTTGGCCGCTTCATTGCCCGCGAACTGATCCAGCGCCTGGTCACGAGTAACCCAAGTCCAGGTTATCTTTATCGGGTCGCGGCTGTTTTTGATGACAACGGGCAGGGCATACGCGGCGATCTGAAGGCGGTCACGAAGGCTATTCTGCTCGATTACGACGCCCGCGGCGCTTCTAAAATTGGACAGGGTGCAGGGAAAGAAAAGGAACCGATTCTTCGCCTGACGAGCCTTTATCGGGCAATCCCTTCTCATCCGGTCAATGGCTTGTTCTCAATCTACTTAAATCCGGAATTCGGAGAGGACCCACTCACTTCACCGACGGTATTTAACTTCTTTTCGCCAGACTACGTTGCCCCGGGGGCGGTCGCGCTCGCTGGATTGACTAGTCCAGAATTGCAGATCACCACCGAGACGACCGTAGTTGAGCAGGCGAATACCATTTTCGCCGCTCTATTTTACCAGGACATCCCGCTGGACTTCACCCAGGAGTTAGCGCTTGCTGGCGATCCTGCGGGGCTGGTGGATCATCTCAATCTTTTGTTCATGAACGGGGCGATGTCATCCGGCATGCGAACGGTGCTCATTGATACGATCACCCAGCTACCCGCCGATGATCCACCGGAACGCGTGCAGAGTGCACTTTGGCTGGTGCTTAACTCGCCGGAATTTGTCATGGAGAAATAATAGTGAGACCAACACGTAGAACATTCATCCGTCAGGCGGCCTGCGCGGCGCTGGGAACCAGTGGACTGGTCAGCACCATCTGGGATCTGCGAAAGTTGAATGCGGCCACGCTCGGCGGCGACTATAAAGCGCTGGTCTGCCTCTACCTTTACGGTGGCAACGACGCGAATAACGTCCTCATGCCGCGAGACGTTAACGAGTATAACATCTATGCGGCCGCCCGCGGTAACCTCGCGATTCCACATGCGAGCCTACTCCCACTGGTATTATCCGCAGGGGATGGACGGCAGTACGGCTTCCATCCCGGCTTACCGGAGTTAACCAACCTCTTTAACCAGGGTAAACTCACCATGGTGGCGAATGTTGGCACTCTAGTCGCGCCCACCACGCGTAACGACTACGTCAATGGCACGGCCGCAGTCCCCCAGAATCTTTTTTCGCACGAGGATCAATCCGTGCAGTGGATGACCAGTGTCCCGGACCGGGGAGACATACGGACGGGGTGGGGCGGCCGCGCCGCCGACCTCGTCGCTTCGCTAAACGGAAATTCCCAGGTCTCGATGTCGCTGTCTGTCGCAGGAACGAATACCTTCGAAGTAGGGAACACGGTGGTTCCTTATCTTATTTCGCCCGATGGAAGCCTCGGTTTAAGAGGAGTAGGTGGAAGTAGTAACGATAACATTCGGATCGATGGCTTTAAAAAGCTCCTGGCGCTGCCTCACAATAAGCTTTTTGAGGCCGTTTACTCGGACACCATGACTCGATCGATTGCCGAGAACGAAGTGCTCAGTAGTGCGCTGGCCGGCGTGCCGCCCATCAACACTATTTTCCCTGCCAGTGAGCTAGGACGACAGCTCGCGATGATCGCGAAACTTATCGCCGCGCGCAACAACCTCGGCATGCGCCGGCAAATCTTTTTCTGTGCTGTAGGCGGATACGATACCCACGGGGACCAGCTCGGTGCGCAGGCCGGACTATTAGCCGAGCTGAGCACCGCAATGAGCGCCTTTTACGGAGCGACTAGCGAATTGGGAGTCGAGCAATCCGTGACCACCTTCACCGCATCGGATTTCGGGAGAACTCTCCCGACCAATGGTGGAGGCAGTGACCACGGATGGGGTAGTCACCAGTTTGTGATGGGTGGCGCAGTGCGCGGGAATCAACTTTACGGAACATTTCCGACCCTGGCGGTCAACGGTCCGGACGACACCGAGGATGGTCGCTGGATACCGACCACCAGCGTGGATGAGTTCTCGGCGACAATCGCGCGCTGGTTCGGCGTTTCCGACAGCCAGATGTCGACCGTATTTCCTAACATAGGAAGGTTCGCGCGTCCCAACCTTGGATTCCTTGGATAGTCACGCGACCTGCGAATTACCGAAAGAGTGTGAATAGAATAGAAGCATTGATCGACGTGATTGCGCTGTCCCATCATTGCCACGCCGAACACGTTGGTTCAACGCTTGTGACCACTTCTATCGGAGGTCAACGCGTGTGGGAGGGCCTAGTGGACGTATTTAGCGTGGTTGGCCATCCTCAGGCGGAACGCGCCTACGGATGGTCCTATCTCCATGGTGGTTTCCCACGCTTCGTGACTTCGCTCCAGATTCCTCCGATCAAATCCGCGGAAGCCGCTGTCCTTACCGCAATTAAAAGCGGTCAAATGAGTTAAACCTTGGCGATTCCTTCTCCGCAAACAAAGGCCGCGCTCTACTGTGCCGGAATCTGTTCGTTGTAACCTAAATTCCTTTCCTCATGGGCAAACAAGTTCGCTATCTGAACCCGTAAGAAGTTTCTTGGTCCCTGCGATGGCAGCTCGCACATGATGCGGACGTCCATCATTGAAAAGAGGGGGAGTCTCTACTACAAACGCGTGTCTTCCGTTTCCGTAACCAGCATCTAGTAGATCCTGACGAAAATCATCGGCTAATACTGTCATTAAATGATCTTTCCCGTCGGAGATATCGACGCTGATTTGCGCGTTGGGGTGGTTTTTGTCCCACACCCACCCTGAAATCTCGCTGCAATCCGCATGTTCAAGCAATCCAACATGTTGCAGTTGAGGTTGCGCAGTGAAGTGGCCGGAAAAAATTAATAGGCCGAAGCAGACGACATGGAACGTAAGGAGGACGCTCGCTATCCTCCATGGCAGGGAATCTCCCCAGGCGCGGTGCACTTTGTTCCAGCGCGAAAAAAGGTCGAAACCAGAAAGAATAGTGGCGTGATAAAGGCCATAAAGAATGTAGTGCAGTTGTAAACCGTGCCACAAACCCATGAGGCCGAACGAGACGAAGTAGGCTACGACGGACGCCGTGTATCTCCCTCCGAACCACTTCCCGCGCGTGGCTGCGAGAAGAAATCGCATATAGACGTGATCGCGGAACCAGAATGAAAGTGTAATATGCCAGCGATTCCAAAAATCGCGGATGTTCTTGGCCAGAAATGGGCGGTCGAAATTTTCCGGCGTATGTACTCCGAATAAATAGCTAAGTGCGATCGCGAACGAGCTGTAACCTGCAAAATCGAAGAATAGATACAGGCTATAGGCGTACATATAGCTAGCCAGAGCGATCGGACGGCCGCTAGCTCCGGCTACGTCCAGCCAATGCTCCTTGATTAGAGCGGATATTATGAACTTGTAGAGGAACCCTCGAAAAATGCGGTGCACCGCACCATCGAGATCCGCAATGAAATCTGCGCGACTTCGTGGTTTTCTCCAATCCGGCGTGAAACGTCGGTAACGATCGATCGGCCCAGAAGAAATCGTTGGAAAAAAGAACAGGTAGGCAAATAAATCGAGCGCGAGCGGCGCTTGCATTCTCCCGTCGTGGATAGAAAACACCACGTCGAGCGCGCGAAATGTCACATAGGAAATCCCCAGAAAACCGAAGAGAGTCCCCGGAAGAAGAAATGCGAGAGATTTTTCCACCAAAAGGGGAAGCAGACTGACCGCAACCGCGCTATAAAAGAACCAGCGGCTATTAGCGCGTCGCTTCGCAAAAGCGTAAACCGTCGCCCACTGCCAAAGGGCGAATCCACTTACAAGCGTGACTTCACGCAGAGGAGCTGCAGTATTCGCGCCGTTAGCGGCGTAGTATTGAACGAAGAGGACTAGAGCGGAAATGCAAGCGGTCCATCTCCAGCTAGCCCGCCCCCACAATCCAACAATTATCGTAGGAACAACGACATACAGCAGCGCTCCGAAATAAGCGAAGTCTGCGTATGGGATCACAGCAACGCTGCAAGCTTGCTTCGGTCTACTTTTCCGTTCGACGTCAACGGGAATGCGTCCACGAAGACTATACGCCGCGGAAGCATGTAAGCAGGAAGTCGTTCGGCCAGAAGAGTTCGGAGCGTTGCTGAAAGCTCTATCTCAGACCCGGTTGACGGAGTATTCGTAATGACGAATGCCGTTAATGCCCGCGTTACGCCGTTTTTGGCAATCGGTACGACCGCGACATCTCTAACGACCGGGATTTGGCGGAAGTTGTTCTCCAGGTCGCCTAGTTCGATCCTATAACCGTTCAACTTGACTTGATCGTCAACGCGTCCCTCGAAGAAGAGCAGTTTATCGCGCATCCGCCCGCGATCGCCTGTTCGATAAGCACGAAGACCGCAATGCTCAAAGAATACGCCTCTGGTTAGATCGGGCCGGCTCAGGTAACCCAGTCCCACATTGGGTCCCGCGATAATGATTTCACCCGCTACGCCGTCTGGAACTGCGTCGCCCCTTCCATCAACGACAAACACTTCTGTTCCTTTCATTGGCCTACCAACGGGAAGAGATGGATACCTCTTCAGCAGATCGGAAGTGATGCGCACCGAAGTCGTTGCCACGGTAGCTTCTGTTGGTCCGTAAGTGTTCCACACTTGAGCGTCGGGGAATCGCTCCAGCAACCGTGAGGCGGCTTCAACCGGAAGCGTCTCTCCGCAGAAAAGGAACCGTCTGAGATGCGGCAACATTTTCGCAGCGAACGTCCGTTCCACCAGACACATTTGGACAAACGAAGGGGTCGAAACCCATGTGGTGATACCCGATCGCCCAAGGGCGTCGTAGAGCGCCTTTGGGTTTGCCACCATGTCGCGGCTGATACTAAACAGAGTACCCGCTGAGGCGAGGCTGCAATAAGTGTCCATAACTGATAGGTCGAACGAAAACGGGGCTTGGTTTAGGAAAACCTCCTGTGGCGCAAACTGTTGCTCCGAGAGCATCCAGGAGACGAAGTGACCTAAGCAGGCATGCGAGATGACGACACCCTTGGGTTCGCCGGTGCTCCCGCTGGTAAAAATGATATAGAAAGGGTCCTCAGCCGAAATTTCCCGAAGCGGTAGACTTTTCTCTGATCGTGCACGTGAAACGATATCTGCCGGCGTAAGGCAGAGGCGCACACCCGCGGCGGAGAGTATATTCTGAATACGTTGTTTTGGCAGAGCGGTATCTAACGGGATATAAGATCTGCCCGATATGACGATGCCGATGAACGCGATGAGCATTTCTGGCTCCCGGTGGCCGAGAACCGCGATGGGGCTACGGTCATCCCCCAGGTTAGATTCGAGATCACAAGCCAGCGCGGAGGAACGTTCAAGTAACTCTCCATAGGTTAAGCTCCGGTTGCCGCTAATATGGGCTATCGCATCGGCCGCGTCGGTGGCACGACGCTTTATTCGTTCTAAGAGATCCACTCAAAATCCCTGGTAGACAAATGGAGGAGTCGAAAAGTCGCCTCGTCCATATTTAATTATTAGAAGGGCGATGACGCTCAGGTAATAGAGGACAAGTAGGAATCGCCGGTTCGTATAAGAGTTCATCGATGCTTTCGCAGCTTAAGGTCGGCAATTATTTTTCGTGGCGTGGCCCAGTTCTCTCGTTCGAATTCAGCGAGGGAAATTTCCAAGTCAAAGCGAACCTCGAACGCCACGATCAGTTCTACGGTTTGGAGCGAGTCCAGGAGTTGGGATTCATAGAGCTGCAGATCGAGATTTCTCCGAATCTCTTCTGTACCCGTAGCGGTGACGAGAATGGCCAAGACCTCGTGCTCAAAATGGGGGTCAGGAGTTACCCGGACGCCTTCTAAGAATGACTCTTCCGAGATTTGCGTTGGGTTATCCATCGACGTTGCGACCGTGATAAAAATCATCGAGGGCGCGATTGTAGTACATCCAGCCTGCCGGACTCAGGTGGGCGCCGGAGCCCAAGAGGAAAGTGGGATCACCATCATGGTCCTCAAAAGAGATAGCGCGAAAGTTGTAGCGGCGCGCTAGTGACTGGAATTTTTCGTAATAAACTTTGCCCGCGGCACGTGAGATTCCTGCGTCACCGTAGACGCGCGCATTTATAGGCATGCTCAACAATAGCGGCTCGGCGTGAATTTCTTGAAGGGTGCGCAACAACAGCTCCATGTCTGCCCATTCGCGTGCAGTTTCGATTCGTGCCACGAACTCTGCATCTCCGCCTGCGCGCATTGAAGTGTATTCGGGATTTCGCGCCGCCGCTTTCTCCGATAGCGAAACGTGGGTCTGCTCCGCCTTTTGAATCAGCGCCTCCCAGTCGAGGTCCTGCGAGCCCGTAGCGCTAGCCACCGGCCGACTTTTCCGGAGGAATAAAAGCGATTCCAGATGATCTTGTAGATCAAAAACTATGCTTTGCAGCTGAGCAATGGGCGAGAGTATAGCTATCCCACAGCGATGGGTGAAACCGCCCTCGGCGAGGAGTCTCAGCTCAGAGCGAAACAGCATACTCTGGGTGGTCGTTTTCGGAAATTCCAGAAGTCGTGTAGCAATGTCACTCTTCAGGCGAAAGCTTAACCTGCTTCCGACTATGGCCGCGTGAGCGGTTTGAGCGGAAAAATTACCTTCGTAGAAGGCAGGATTAACCCCGCTGAAAAACCATGTCGGTGAGAAAGAGATAGCGACCTTTTTACTTTCAAGACTTGAGCTAAGCGCGGCCAGCTTCTGCAGGATTATGATTGAGGTGGTTCCTGCTTTACCAGTGGGCGACACTCTAAATCCAGTCGGTGCCCCGCAAAAAAAGTCGGCCGCTTTATCCTCAATACGTTCAGTGTGCATCTCCGAGCTCCCATAAAGTGGGAGTACGTTTCTTTGTTCTGCCGCTACTCTCTGGAAAGCGACTCCCTGATTCTTTTGATGAAACCATCGACAGACGGTGGCTCCAAGCGTTGCACGTTCCAGATGGATTACGACGACCCTTCCGGCGCAGAGGATGAGGGCGACGATCCCGAGTGCGATCGCCGCAGACCACAAGTGCGCTGCCGCGCTCGTCCCGTTTGTCCTTTTCTCCACCGAATGACACTACCAGCGCTTCGCTAGACGCAATCGATGGTCGTGTAAGACCTCGCCTTACAGGCGATTCGTCGGCGCTCTCAATTGTTTTCCGATCCCGCCTTCAGAGACGAACTTTGCTCTCAGCTCAATGGATATCGCGTTCCCCCTGGCTTCGTTTTACGACTCCATCAATCCTTGATAAGTAGAGGATCGCGAGTCCGTCCAAAACGATGGGAAGATCGTTCCAATGGGTCATTTGCGCTGGAACTTTAGGTTTTGGATAGACGGGCGGGCGCCCGGCAAATTGCGCGGACTTCGGAAAAGCGTCCGCGAAAGGCCGCATCCTACTGGATTGTAAATGTTGCCGACGAGACCGGGCTGTCGTTGAAACCCGATTCCACGGCGATCGCCTTGAGGACATGCACGCCAAGGCCGCTAATAGTAATCCCTTTGCCCTTTCTGCCGACCACATAGGTTGGTGAGAGCGAAGTCGGGGTGCTTCCGTCGGTCGTATAATGGATGGTTGCTCCACTGGTCGCAGAGGTAAGTTTCGCAGATGCCTTCCTGCGGAACGTTCCTCCAGGCGGAGTAATGACAGGTGCAGCAACCGTTGGCATCGGTGAAGCGGTCGTAAAGTTGACAGATTGTCCGAAGCCCCAACCGGTGCCAGCGCCGTTGTCGAAGGTGCTCGAATTGTGAGCGTAGGCCTGGTAGGAATAGGTTGTGTTGGCGCTAAGCCCCGATAGCTGCGCGGAGAAGCTGCTGCCGGAAACGGTGATCGAACTGTCGTCGATTTGAATCGATGGATTGACGCCGTCGTTGTAGAAAAAGGCGCGATGATCGATCGCAGCTCCGCCGTCATCCGTGATGGTACCGTTCAACATCGCTGCTGAAAGCGTGATCGATGTCGCGGCGTTAGTCTGCACGGATGGCAGACCAATCACCGGTGTTCCTGCAACCGAAAAAATGCCACTGCTCGTGACCGACTGGCCATCGGGATTTGTGACTGTGATGGTGCGGGCGCCGGGCGCGGCGTTTCCGGCGGCCGTCACATTGAGCGTGATATGAGTCGCATCGGTGTAGGAAACGGTATTCACGGTGATGCCCGTGCCGCTGACGGATGCGCTCAGATGACGAGCGAAACCGGTGCCCGGATCAAAAAATCCGGAGCCATTACTGGATACTCCGTTAACAGCGACGGAAACGCTTGAGCTTCCCGGCGCTATCGTTGCCGGCGAGCAATCGGTCGGCGTTGCCGGCAACGGCGCGTTAAGCTGAAGGACCTGCACCGCCCACTGCTTGCTGTCCGGATTTGAGTACTCCACGATCGTCCAAAAAGTCATGTCATCATCGGGATCGACACTGGTCATGGAATAATCGCCCCATCGAGTGGCGGCAGCGGAATAGGTGCCCCCCGCAGCGTAAATCGCCGGGTCGCGCATGGTATTTAGCGAATCACCGGCGAGACGTGACGTTACGGCGGCGCTCGGAGGCTCAAGACTGCCGGCCGCGGTGGCGCCGAGCACGACATGGCCCTGCCCGGACACGTTGATACTGCCATCCCAGTAGCTTCGCTGGTTCGTGTCATTGGACGCGGAAGGCTGGAAGACGGTGCCGACCTGATTGAACGTCGGCGTCTCACCACTGGCCACTCCGGTGATGTCATACCACCGCATCCCATCGCGCGTGATTGTTGTCGCCGTGGTGGAAGCGCCGGTATTATCCACACCGACGTTGTGAGTAAGCCAAAGGTGTCCAGCTCGAAACCTGGCGTTGATTACTCGAGTGCCGAGGCCATCGAGCGCAATGGAATCGGTTTGAACATTAATCGGTGAAACATAATCGATCGGCGTATCCAGAGCGATTGGGGTCGACAATGTTGGTGTGCCGCCTGGATCGGTAACTCGACGCAGCTGAAGCCGGGAGTGAACGCTGGCGTCGTCACCAATCACATAACCTTCCGTCGCCAGCGGATCAGCGTTATCCGCTCCGGTCGGTGTGAACATTTCGTTCGTGGCGTGGAACGAAGTCACGACGATCGGTCCGGCGCCGAGGATGGAGCTCTTGCGAATCACGAAGATCGAGGTGCCGCTGAACGAATTCCCACTGAAATTATTCGTCCCGATATAGAGCGCGTTGGCATCGATCCCGAGCGTTGGATAATCGGCGAACATGGATGCCTCCGGGATGAACTTAAAAAAGCTCCAACTTGAGCTCGCCGTGATCGTGCCGCCGGCACTGACCGCGACCAGAGCCTGGTTGCCACTGGCTTTGCGATCGATGACGACGATGAACCAGCGGCCGGATAACCGATCGTAGCGAATGCGCGGATCCGATACATTGGAGGTGCTGCTGACCGACGAGAAAAAGGTCCCGGGCGATACATTCAAAACTCCATCCGTTGCGCCGTTCGACTTATCGTAGGTGATGATCGCGTTATTCACGGCGACGATGAATTGAGTCGGACCAACCGCGCCCATCGCGTCCGGCGGATTAAATCCTCCGCCGACCGAGAAGAGAGAAGCACCGAGAAAGTTCGCGCCGAAAGTCTGGACCGGCGCGGCGGACTGCGCTGCTGCAAATCTTGGTCCCGCAGCCGTCCCTTTGTTCAAATACGGTTGCGGCGCGCGATCGAGTGGACGCCGCACCGGCTCCTCGCGTTCTGGCACTTCGAAAGGAGCAGGAGGAGGGGCGATTCTCGCTCGCCGCATGATGCCGTCAGTCGATTCAAGGATCGCGGAATTGCCCTCTACCGGTCGCCCAATCGTTTGCGAAAACGACACACCGGGGGCAATTGAGAGCAGTACGAAGAAAAGGAGATTGCGCATAAGGAGAATGGTAAAAAGAACACCATTTTGCGTAGTCTGCATCAGATTTCACTCAGTCCGCCTGTCTGCCTCGTTATCCTGCGCAATATCGTTCTGTGCGTCGCCACTTGTTCGAACGACGACGTCTCGTTTTAAAAGACCGTCTAGGTCAACTACACGAGGGGTAAAAACATGCTGCGCGCACACGGAGGTCCAACCCGTACGCGGCAACAACGGATTACATGTGCGCGATCACGTTATCGCCGAACTGCGAGCACTTGATCTCGGTCGCGCCGTCCATCAGTCGCGCGAAATCGTAGGTCACGCGTTTGCTCGCGATCGCTCCGTTCAGGCCTTTCACGATCAGATCAGCGGCTTCCGTCCAGCCCATGTAACGCAGCATCATTTCGCCCGAAAGAATGAGGCTGCCCGGGTTGACCTTGTCCTGGTTCGCATACTTCGGCGCGGTGCCGTGCGTAGCTTCGAAGATAGCGTGGCCGGTGATGTAATTAATATTTCCGCCCGGCGCGATGCCAATCCCGCCAACCTGCGCCGCGAGCGCATCACTCAGATAATCGCCATTCAAATTAAGCGTCGCGATGACATCGAAATCCTCCGGCCGCGTCAGCACCTGCTGGAGCGTGATATCGGCGATCGCGTCCTTGATGACAAGACCCGCCCCGGGTTTGCCCTGGGGGATCTTGCACCATGGACCGCCGTCAATTTCTTCCGCGCCAAAATAGCTTTTCGCGATCTCATAACCCCAATCCCGGAAAGCGCCTTCGGTGAACTTCATGATGTTGCCCTTGTGCACCATCGTGACCGACTTGCGATTGTTCTTTATCGCATACGAAATCGCGCTGTGGATGAGACGCACGCTGCCGGAGCGGCTAACGGGTTTTATGCCGACGCCCACCATCACGTCGTCTTTTTCAGGGGCGCCGACTGCCTTCCAGAATTCGGCCGCTTTTTCCTTGGTCCCAAAACGAATTTTGCCGAAAGCCTTGGGAAATTCTTTCTCGA
Organism: Chthoniobacterales bacterium; assembly: GCA_038323965.1. Classification (GTDB taxonomy): domain Bacteria; phylum Verrucomicrobiota; class Verrucomicrobiia; order Chthoniobacterales; family UBA10450; genus JBBQHM01. The sequence continues at coordinate 25,187 of JBBQHM010000013.1, forward strand.
TAAACGACAGGATCTTTGCGGCTTCCGGCGTTCCCGCCGCGTATTCAATGCCAGCGTAAATGTCTTCTGTGTTTTCACGGAAGATGATCATGTCCACCTTCTCCGGGTGCTTTACGGGCGAGGGGACGCCTTTGAAATATTGCACCGGGCGCAGGCAAACAAAGAGATCGAGCAGTTGACGAAGTGCGACGTTCAGTGAACTAATTCCGCCGCCGACAGGTGTGGTGAGCGGCCCTTTAATGCCGACGAGATATTCGCGAAACGCCTCGACCGTTTCGTCCGGAAGCCACTCATCGAATTTATCCTTGGCGGCTTGTCCCGCGAAGACCTCGAACCAGGCAATCTTGCGTTTGTTGTCGTAAGCCTTCTCCACCGCGGCATCCAAAACCCGCTCGCTTGCCGCCCAAATGTCGGGACCCGTCCCATCGCCGCGGATAAAGGGAACGACCGGTTGATCCGGCACGGAAAGTTTACCCTGATTGATGGAGATTTTATCGCCGGCCGGCGGTTTCAGGTACTTGGAAGGCATAGCGCGAAAGCTAGCTGACCGTCACTCAGTCGCAAGGCCGCGGCAGCCGCCAATCTTGAGCTGAACTGACGTTTACGAACTAATAACGAACAAAATTACGTAATACCCACAATAGGCACCTGGGGGGCATGGCACCGGCTATATGAGCGGCGTGATCCTGGGTGGGCTAGCTGGAACTGGCCGCGCGATCTCCGCGCGGACCATTTGGATTGCCACGGCATTTCTGCTGTGGACGGCGCTTTATGTCCAAGGGTCAACCATCACCAAAAAGAACAACGCCAATAATCTTAATACCAGGCAGGCTTGGTTGGGCGGCAAGGCCCCCGGCGCGAGCGATATCGCGCTTTGGGACAACTATTCGCTCACTAGCAGTCTGGGCGGTAACGTTAGCTGGCTCGGGATCCAAATTACCTCCACCACTGGGCTGACGACGATCAACGCCGGGAACACGCTCACCCTCGGTTCAGCCGGAATCGACATGAGTTCGGCCGCGTATAATTTCAACATCAATTGCGGCATCGTCTTGGGCGCCTCCCAAACGTGGTCCATCACCAGCGGCAAAACCCTGGCTTCGACTGGTGTTATTTCAGGCACCGGCGCACTGACCAAGAGTGGCCTGGGAACTCTCACGCTGAGTGGAGTAAATACCTACACCGGCGCGACGGCTATCAATGCGGGCACGCTCAGTGTCAGTGGCGGATCTGCCCTGGGAGCAGGAAGTGCGGCGCTGATTATCAATCCGACCGGAATTTTCCAGGCGACGGGGACGTTCACTTCGTCCCGACTAGTCACCCTCGGTGGCACGGGGGGCGGAGCGAGTGGAGGGACCTTCGACGTGACCGGATCCAATATCGAAACGCGCACCGGGGTGATAAGCGGGTCGGGAAGCCTGACCAAAACGGGGACCGGAACGCTTTCACTGGCTGGGGCAAACACCTTTACAGGCGATCTCTACATCAACGGAGGGACTGTCATCGCGAATAGCACCCAGGCACTCGGACCGCAGCCGACCGCGGGTAGCTCGCTCTACGCCACCCACATGGCAAATGGTACTACGCTACAAACAACGCTCATTTCGCCCGGCGGATGGCGTCAGCTCGAATTTGTCAGCGGCACTGCAACTCTTGACGTGGTCCCGGCCGCAACCCAGCAGCGAAATGGACTGGTCTACGGCAACGGTGGCTTCAGCAAGACCGGAGCGGGCACACTTATTCTCACCGGCGCCAATACCTACGCGGGCGGCACCACGGTCAATGGCGGGATCCTTGAAATAAACAATACGACTGGCAGCGCGACCGGCACTGGTGCAGTCGCGGTTAACAGCGGAGGAACGCTCAGTGGGTTGCCGCTAGCAACTGGATTCGCCAACGCCGGTTCCATCTCCGGAATTGTGTCGATTAACAGTGGCGGAACACTCACCGCTTCCAGTAGCAGCAGCTTCACCTTCGGCGGACTAAATTTAAATTCGTTGAGCGTTTCTAACTTCCAGATCGGCGCGCCCACCGCGAATGGAGTGATCAACGTCACGGGCACCAATGCCTTTTCCATTAATGGGTCTTCCACAATCAACATCATGAACGCAGGAGGACTCGCCGCCGGTATTTATCACCTTTTTGATTACACCGGGACCGCTTTCGCCAATATTAATAATCTCTCATTAGGTAGTACTCCGGGAGGTGGATTCACCTATTCGCTCTCCAATAACCAGACTAACTCCTCGATCGACCTCCTGGTTTCAATTTCTAACCAGCAATGGGCCAACGATGCCAGTGGCAATTGGAGCGCTGCGGGTAACTGGACCAGCGGCACGGTTCCGAACGGCGTGGGTGCGCAGGGAAACTTTTTCAACGTCATCAACCAGGCCCGGACAGTCACGGTGGACGGCGCCTTTACCGCCGGGTCCCTGACTTTTAACAGCGCCTACACCTACACGCTCGCATCCGATGGCGTGGCTGGGCACGGAATCAATTTGAGCAACAGCGGCACCGCTAACATTAGCGTTATTGCAGGCGGGCATTTAATTTCCGCGCCACTTTCTCTCACGGATAACCTTTTAGTTAGTGCTTTCGCGGGGACCAGTCTCACGATTTCCGGCGCAATCAGCGAAAATGTTGCCGGCCGGACCGTGACCAGTAATAGCGCCGGGACAGTGACGCTGGGGGGCAGCAGCGCAAACACCTACACTGGATTGACTCTCGTTTCTGCGGGGACGCTGAACCTGGATAAAACTCCGGGGGTTAACGCGATCGGCGCCGGCGGGCTCGACATCGATTTCGGCGGAGCCGTCACTCTCCTTGGCTCTAATCAAATCGCCGACAGCGCTACTGTCATCAACAACGGCACCTTCACCATCGGGACGCGCTCGGAAACGGTTGCCGCGCTTAATGGTGTCGGGAATGTGATTACCGGGACTGGCGGCATTTTGACGATCGGATCGTCTAGCAATCTGAATTCCCAATTTGACGGAGTGATTAGTGGGGCGGGAACGATCACCAAAGCGGGAACAGGAACGTTTGCTCTGAGCGGAGCCAATACCTTCGGCGGGGCTGGGCAGACGGTTTCGGTCAACGGCGGAATTCTGCAGTACTATTCCGACAGTAATCTCGGTGATTCAGCCAACTCGGTCACGCTGAACGGTGGGACGCTGGAAACAATGTCGAGCATTACCAGCGCGCGCGCCATAAATCTATCGGGCAATGGCACGATCAATACCGGCAACAACGTCGACCTTTTCAGCGGTGTCGTCAGCGGAGCAGGGGGACTAACGAAAGCTGGATCGGGGACTTTGAACCTCAGCGGCACCAATACCTTCAGCGGCGGCACGACGATCAATGCGGGCACGGTTGTTATCAATGATGCGACCAGTCTCGGATCGAGTAGCGGGGGGCTTTCCTTGAACGCTGGCACGCTCGCGGTCGCGGGTACGTTTAGCACCGTACGCAATATAACGCTGGGCTCGGCAACCAGCAGCATCCAGGTCGACCCATCCCAGTCCTATACGGTTAATGGAGTTGTGAGTGGATCGGGTAGCCTGAATAAAAACGGAACAGGCGGTCTGACCCTGACTGGCGCGAACACATTTACCGGAAGCACGGTCGTGAATGAAGGTACACTGACTTTGGCGGGTGCTGGGAGTAACATCAGCCTCGGCTCTACCAGCTCCGTTACGGTAAGCACCGGCGCGACGCTGGCGCTCGGAGCCAGCAATCAGATTAACAATGTCGCGGATCTCGTGCTGGATGGAGGCACCTTCTTCAAGGGTAATTTCAGCGAAGGGACCGCAAGCAGCGTTGGCCTCGGCAACCTGAGCCTGACCGTAGACTCCCATGTGGATTTCGGGATCGGAACGACCGGCACACTAACCTTTTCAAATTTTATCCCGAACACCAATATGCTGGTGATCGATAACTGGACGGGAACCGCGAACACCGTCGGATCAAGTAGCACCGACAGGCTTATCTTTTTCTCCGATCAATCGCTAAATCTCAGCTTCTTCAGTTTCACCGGATACACTGGTGCTACGGAATTTAATCTGGGCGGTGGCTATTTTGAGATCGCTCCGTTGGCGCCTGTTCCAGAGATGAATCCGGCGATGGTTGCGTCTCTTATGACCGCGGTAGCCGCCATCGTTGCGATGTTGCGAAAACGATCCCGCCGGGCTTAGAACCGGATCTGCCTAAAAGCACTCCGTCCCCGGATTGACCGCCGTGGCAGCGAGCGGAAAGTCGACCATGCAATACGTCCGGCTAGGATCCACGGGGTTGAAGGTTTCGCGCGTCTGCCTGGGGACGATGACCTATGGCACGAGCAAGTGGCGCGACTGGGTGCTCGATGAAGAACCAAGCCGACTGCTGTTACAGCAAGCGGTGGAGGCCGGGATCAACTTCTTCGACACCGCAGACATGTATTCGAACGGGGCGAGCGAGGAAGTGCTCGGCCGCGCCTTGCGCGATTTCGGCCCGGACCGCGAGCAAGTAGTGATCGCGACAAAAGTGTTTTATCCGCTGGGCGAAGATCCGAACCAGCGCGGCCTTTCGCGGAAACACATCATGCACGCGATCGATAACAGCCTGCGCCGGCTCGGGACGGATTACGTGGATCTGTATCAGATCCATCGCTTCGACGCCGAGACGCCGATCGAGGAAACGCTCGAAGCGTTACATGATGTCGTGAAGGCAGGGAAAGCGCGCTACCTCGGCGCGTCGTCCATGTTCTCGTGGCAATTCCTCAAGATGCTCCTCGTCGCAGAAGCGAACGGCTGGACGCGTTTTGTCAGCATGCAGAATCACTACAACCTCATCTATCGCGAGGAAGAGCGGGAGATGATGCCGCTCTGCGCGGAGGAGGGGATCGGCGTTATTCCCTGGAGTCCGCTTGGTCGCGGATTACTCGCGGGTAAAGCGCGCGGAGCGACGCTGCGCGCCAAAACGGACACCTACGGCAAGACGCTCTACGGCGAGGAGATTAATGCGGCGGACGGGCGGGTGATCGAAAATCTTGAGGCGCTCGCCCAGGAGCGCGGCGTTCCGCCGGCGCAGTTAGCGCTCGCCTGGCTGATGGCGAAGCCCGGCGTCACGGCGCCAATCATCGGCGCCTCGAAACCGCGACACCTCGAGGATGCCATCGCCGCAACAGAACTTAGCTTATCGGCGGGGGAAATGGAACGGTTGGAGTCGCCCTACATTCCCCACGCCGTGGCTGGAATTTAGGCTCATTCGCCGGTAGCTGCAGCCCCAAGTTCCGGGGAGCGCACGCGCCCTCGCCGCAACGGACTTGGAAGTTTTATTCATCCACAGATTTCGCAGATTCTCGCAGATTTTTTCGGGGAGTACATGTGCCGTCGCTTCGGCGTTTCAGCATGTCCCGCAAGCCCTCGCCTGAACGAGCTTTTGCGATCAGCCCATCCCCAATCTGCGAAATTTACGGACAAAACTATCTGATTACACAAAAAAGCCGGCGTCCCGTTTCCAGAACGCCGGCCGCAAATGCTTACTTCGCGTTAGTTACGCGAGCCGTTGCACTAACGCGGACGCTCTTCGCGCGCGCGCGCTTCGTTCACCGTCAAGGCGCGACCGTTATGGTCCTTGTTGTTAAGCGCGTTAATGGCGGCGGTACCAGCGGCGGCATCCGCCATGGTGACAAACCCGAAGCCGCGCGATTGACCGCTCATGCGGTCGGTGATGAGAGCGACTTCGTTGACTTTGCCGTGCTGTGCGAAAAGATCCTGCAGATCGTTTTCAGTGGTCTCGAAGGTGAGATTTCCTACGTATAATTTCATTGATGTTTTGTTTTTGGAGCAAACTGAGAGCTACAGAGCCGTTCCCGAGAACCGGGTTTCAGAATCACCAATGAGGAACCTCAACTGACGACCTACCATGCACCGAACCGAACGAGACTTAATCCAATAGGCAGTTATATCGGTCACAAACGCGATAACGCAACTCGCCTGTAGCCGCGGCCTGCGCGCCGTAGCCGCGCGGAGGATGTGTCGCCGGCCGCGGTTCTTCGCTAAGGAAAGCAGGAATGCAGGAAAGGATGCTCGGAGGTTTGAATTTAAAAACCAGAAATCCAGAAGGGAATAACACTTGGGGTGCTTTGGCTCTTTCATCCGCATTCCAAATCTGCGTGAATCTGCGGACCTGACCGGTTTGAAATCTGGAGACCAAGGAGTCGGAGTTTCATCCACAGATTTCGCAGATTTCCGCAGATTTTTTTTGGGAGCGAGTGATCGAAAACGAAAGCAGGAAAAACTTTCTCCGTTTAAACATCAGCGCCATCCGCGAAATCCGCGGTACGGACTTTTTCAGCTTACGGCAAATACGAGCAGCCACGAGATTCCAACCGCAGATTTCGCGGATTCACACATTGTTCTGAGACCGCGCGCCGCGCCCGGAATCGCCTAAGATACCCCGATGCAACAGCTATTCGATCTGCTTGCGACGGCCGGGAGCCCGCTTCTGTTAATCGGCGGCCACGCGCTCGCAGCCTATGGCCTGTTTCGACAGACCGTCGATGTAGACTGCCTGGTTGCGGTTGACGATGTCACCGCGGTCTTGGACACACTCGAGAAGAGCGGATATCGCGAGAGCGCCCGGACCGATACCGCGATCCGCTGCGCGGCTCCGCAGGCCAGTTTACCCGACGTCGACCTGCTGCTGGTCGACCGTCCCACGTTCGACAAACTCATGGCCACCAGTCAGCCGATGCGTCGCGGGCGCCATGAATTCAACGTGCCCGCCCTGCCGCATCTCATCGCGCTGAAACTGCACGCGATTCGGAACCAACCGCAGCGTGAAGCGCGCGACTTTGGCGATATTGCCGAGCTCCTTCGCCTGAACCCCGGTATCGTCACGCGCGACGAACTGCTGGCGCTGGCCCGACAGTTTGCGCCTCCTGACTACGAAAGTAAGCTGATCGCGCTTTTATGACCCCGCCGGATCTCAACCTTATTTTTCCACCATGGAAACTTCCGCCGGCGCATCCATCGCCCATTTCCGACGAAGCCTACCTTGCCTGGCTCAGCGAATACCGCGTCGACCTGATCCGCGATGGATCGCTTGAAAAGCTGCGGCTAGACCCCGCACGAGCGCCCGTGGGCGCGCGATTTAAACTTTAGCGGGCAGGCTGCAGATCTTCGTTGAGCGCACGCGTTTCGCGTGCCGCTGTAGCTGCGGTCGCTGGCCGCGGATGGGTTGATTGTAGGGCGGGCATTCCTGCCTGCCAACCCGGCGAAGCGTGTGTCGCGCCCCGCCGCCGGAGTTTTATCCACAGATTTCGCGGATTTGCGCAGATTCTACTGGGAGACCAATGATTGACAACTAAAGCAGGGGAGACATCAGCCCTCAGCTTTCAGGATGTCAGGTTTGTCTCAATTGCCTGGTCTCTTCCCTCAGGTGCGATTTATTGCGTCTTCGGGCGCTTCATATTAAACTTTGAGATGAGCAAAGCTGAGATTTTAGAGGAGCTGCCGAAACTTAGCTCGGTTGAGCTTCGCGAAATCTGCGATCGAATCTGGCACCTTGAAGAAGCGGAGTTGTTAAGCGGCCGTGCAAAACCGCTCGAGGACGAAAAAGCGATGCTCGATCGCGAGCTGGAGGATTATTCTCGCAATCCGGCCATCGGCTCGAGCTGGGAAAAAGTTGAAGCTCGCTTGAAGAGTTAAAAGCAACGTGAGGTGGCATGTTGCCTTTCGGCCAAGAGCGGAGACCGATCTGCGCGAGGCTCGCGATTGGTATGAGTCTCAACGTGCCGGACTCGGTGACGAATTTCTGGCCGATATAAGTGTCTCGATTCGACTTTTACTCCGCGATCCCCAGCGTCATCCGGAGTATTATCGAGGGTTTCGCCGCGTCCTCACAGCGCGTTTCCCCTACAAATTATTTTACCGAGTGGAAGGCGACCGGATCATCGTGTTTCGCGTGTTACATGCACATCAAGATCATCCCAGACTTCTTCCCAGGTCCCCAGATCGCGGCGATCGCCGCGTTTCGGAAGCACCTCCATCGCAGCCTTAATCGGTGAAGCGCTCGAGTCAGGAGCAAGAAAAGCCGAACCGCCGGAGTTTTATCCACAGATTTCGCAGATTTCCGCAGATTCTTTTGGGGAGCGAGTGATCGAAAACGAAAGTAGGAAAAAATTACGTTCTCAGCGTTTGAGTTCGAACTTCAACCGCAGATTTCGCGGATTGCACAGATTGTTCGGCGACCGCTCGCCGCGGCGAGCGCGTCACGGGATCAGAAGCGGTTGGAATCCGTATTCCCGAACCTCCGCAACCGCTTCCTGGATCAATGCGGCAGCGGCACGAATCCGCCGCAGGTCATTAGTCGAGAGCTGGAGGATTCCGATGTGGATCTCCTCCATATTCTGCTGATACCTGATGCCTTGATCGGCAGTGAGAAATAGATCGAATTCGACGGTGGCTAGCCGTAATAGCTCGCCGTTCTTGATACCGGTCCAGCCGCGTCCTTGAACCGTGACGCATTCGTGACCGGAAAGCAGCTCCTCCAACTGCGATGGGACACATTCGTCCAGAAGGATTTTCATGCCGGCGCGAGCAGCGCCGACTCCGACCGTTCCAGGATTCGCCGAGCCATATCACCGGTCACGGACGGAAAACACTCGAGAAATTCTTCGAGGCTGTAATTATTCTCGAGGTATTCAAACAGAGTCCTCACGGGGACGCGCGTGCCTTTAAAGACCGGCGTACCTCCGAGAATCTCGGGATCCACCGTGATTAGCTCGCGCGATTTCATGGCATACCATAACTCGTTTTCTTGCGCCGCCAAAGGTCGGCTGCAGACGGTCCTCTCCGCCGCCCGGCAGAGGGAATGCAAGTGATTAATAACGGATGCAGAATCTCAGCGTCGCAGCGTTCATTGAACGAGCCTAACTAACAACGAATAACCGACAACTGATAACGGCAGCCACGCTGCGCCGCCTGATAACCAATAACTGATAACTAACAACGCGGCCGTGCCGGCTGAGAAAGACCGAACTGAGCTTTGCTTTCACCTCTGTCAAAGGCAAAGGTCTGTCCACTTCCGCCAGAGCTGCGCGCGCGGCCTGTAGATCGTCGGCGGTTTCTAATGCTTCGAGCTCCGCCAGGTCGTGAATTAATGAAACAACCCGTTCGACGCGCGGTCCTCCGACAGTTGGGCTATCGCCTCATTGAGTTGAGCGCTGCTCATCTGTAAATGCCAGAGCGCACGGAAGATTCCGCGGTTGACAATCTCTCGTTTGTGAAACAGGATGTTTCACAAATGAAAACGGCGAGCGTAAGAGATTTGAGACATCACTTTGGAAATGTTCTGACGTGGATCAAGGAGGGGCAGGAGGTCAAGATAACGATGCGGCAGCGGGTGGTCGCGCGCCTGGTGCCTGAACGTCAGGTGAAAAATGCCGCGGTTAAGATGCCGCACTTCGCATCGCGGTTAAAAAAAATTCACGGCCGCCGCACCCTTTCCGCCGCCGCATCTCGCGCCATCCTGGCGGCGAATAAAGGAAGATATTGAGCGTCTACTGCGACACCAGCTTCCTTTACAGTCTTTACGTCCAGCAAGCTCATTCAGCGGCGGCGGCGGCCTACATTGTCGTCGCTGGCGACGAACCACTGCCAATTACCAGCCTCAACCGCTTTGAGCTCAGCAATGCGATCCGCCTTTCGATTTTTCGCAAAGTGCTCGAGCGCCGCGCCGGCGAGGCGGATTTGAAACTCGTCGAAAAGGATATCGCCGCGGGCGTCCTGGCGCTTACGCCGTGCGATTGGGCAACCGTCCATGCGCGGGCGGAGCGCCTTTCTTCCGAGCGCACGGCGAAACATGGGCATCGCGCCATGGATCTCCTTCACGTCGCGTCCGCTCTTGCGCTAGGCGTTTCTGATTTTCTTACCTTCGATCAAAACCAAGCTGAGCTGGCATCTGCGTCGGGGCTGAAGGTGAAACCATGAGGGCTGAACTCTGGCGCAGTCCTGCGCCGCCCAGCTTATCAGCCCGCGTTCGCGGTGGACCTTTACTGGTAACTCTACCAGTAACCTTTAACTATGAACTCGCGAGCTTAAGCGCATGCGCTTGCGTTGCGAACTCCGAAAGCTTTCGCGAGTAGAGCCGCTTGCGCTGTGAAAAGCCGACGAACCCGACCATTAGAGAACCCGCAACCCACCTACTCGGTTCGGGAATCGCGGTGACCATCAAGACAATGTCATTGCCATCGCCGCCAGCGTAATTGATCGAGAAAAAGTCGCCGTTGTTCGATGCCATCACGCTGGTTCCTTGCAAGAATGTGCCGCTGACAGCGATAGTGGAAGAAGCCGTCTGGCT